>JBEVNO010000035.1:0-28791 GCA_040508085.1 Steroidobacteraceae bacterium | reverse complement strand
GCCGACCATGAAGAACCTGCCGGAAGGCGTGCGCACGGTCGAGGATGGCGAGGCGGAGATCATGAGCGACATCTTCACCGGCTTCGGCATGGCGATGGTGATCGGCGTGTTCTGCATCTACGCGCTGCTGGTGCTGTTGTTCCATGACGTGGTGCAGCCGATCACGATCCTTTCCGCCCTGCCGCCCTCGGCGGGCGGCGCCATCGTCGCGCTGTGGGCGCTGAACATGGAGCTGTCATTGCCGGCGCTGATCGGCCTGCTGACGCTGATGGGCATCGTCACCAAGAACTCCATCCTGCTGGTGGAGTACATCGTGATGGCGCGCCGCGAGCATGGCCTGTCGCGCTTCGATGCGATTGTCGATGCCTGCAGCAAGCGCGTGCGGCCCATCATCATGACCACCATCGCGATGGTGGCCGGCATGATCCCGATCACCGTGGGCCTGCACGGCGAGAACAGCTTCCGCGCACCCATGGGCGGCGCGGTGATCGGCGGCCTGATCGCCTCGACCGCGCTGTCGCTGTTCGTGGTGCCGGTGATCTACACGCTGATGGATGACTTCGAACACAAGGTGCGGCGGCTGTTCGGACGCTTCTCGCGCAAGCACGAAGGCACTGCGGCAGCGGCCAGCGACGCCGCGCACTGACCGGTGACCGGCCCGCCGCGAGGCGGGCCGTTGCTGCGTGGCGCCTGTGCCGCGGCTCCACTACGATAGATCGATGGCCGCTCCCGGGTCGCGTCTCTCCCGCTTCGAAATACTGCAGCTGCTCGGCGCGGGCGGCATGGGCGAGGTATACCGCGCGCGCGACCCGCGCCTCGGGCGCGAAGTGGCGCTGAAGCTGCTGCCCGAACAGTTCCTGCGTGATACCCAGCGGCTGGTGCGCTTCGAGCGCGAGACGCAGGTGCTGGCGTCGCTGAACCATCCCAACATTGCCGCCCTGCTCGAGATCGTGACGATCGAGGGCGGCCACGTGCTGGTGCTGGAACTGGTCGAGGGTGAAACGCTGGCCGAACGCATCGCCCGCGGTGCCCTGCCGCTGCCCGAGGCGCTGGGCATTGCCGCGCAGATCGCCACGGCGCTCGACGCCGCGCATGAAAGGGGCGTGGTGCATCGCGATCTGAAACCCGGCAATGTGAAGCTGCGGCCGGATGGCACCGTGAAGCTGCTGGACTTCGGCCTGGCCAAGACCATGGAGCCGGCCACCGCCACGAGCGATCCGGCAGCCGTGACCCTGACCGCCGCCGCGCCGCCCGGCGCGCGCATTCTGGGTTCACCTGCCTACATGAGCCCCGAGCAGGCCCGCGGCCTGCCCACCGACAGGCGCAGCGATGTCTGGTCCTTCGGCTGCGTGCTGTACGAAATGCTCAGTGGCGCGCGCGCCTTCGCGGGCGAGACGCCTTCGGACGTGATCGCGAAAGTGCTGGAGCGCGAGCCGGATTTCACTGCCCTGCCCGCGCAGCTGCCGGCCACAATCCGGCGGCTGGTACAACGTTGCCTGGAGAAGGATCGGCGCCGGCGCCTGCGCGACATCGGCGATGCACGACTGGAGCTGCTCGACGCGCTGGACAATCCGGCCGGCGAGCCGGCTGCCAGCGGCACCTTCGCCGCCAGGGCCGTGTCCCGCAGGCCGATGTCCCGGCGGCGGGTGGCAGGGGCCGTGGTCATGAGCGCCGCGGCGCTCGCCGGTACCGCATGGTGGCTTGTGCGGCGGGAAATTACGCCGCCTCCCATGGTCACGCGCTTCGCCATCACCGAGGCCATCGATGCCGCGAGCGGGCTGGCGATTTCATCTGACGGCACACGCATTGCCTATATCACCGGGAGCGGACTGGTGGTGCGCTCGCGCGACCGGCTGGAGAGCAAGCTGGTGGCGGCCCGCAATCTCGTGCAGGGCAACCCGTTCTTCTCGCAGGACGGCGGGTGGCTGGGGTTCAGGGGCTGGGACGCGCTCAGGACGGTGCCTGCAGCCGGCGGCGCCGTGGCGACGGTGGCGGACCGGCGTCTGGCCACGGTGGGCGCATGGTCGGGCGAAGACATCATTTTCGCGGACGTGACGGGGCTCTACCGGATTGCCGCGCAAGGGGGTGAGCCGGTGGTGCTGGCGACCGCCGGCGCGGGCGAGCAGATCGTGTCCGTGGAGGTGCTGCCCGGCCGGGAGGCCATCCTGTTCACGGTCATTCCGACGCGCGGCAATGTCACCGGCCTTTCCGCCAGCCTCCCCAATGCACGTATCGAATCACTCGACCTGTCGACCGGGCTGCGCCAGGTGGTGGTGCGCGGCGGCGGACGGCCGCGTTACGCCAGCACCGGCCACCTGCTGTACGTGAGCGGCGGCACGCTGTACGCGGTGCCCTTCGACACCACCCAGCTGCGGGTGCATGGCGCAGCGGTGCCGGTCATCGCCACCGATGGCCTGCTGGACTACGACATCTCGGCCGAGGGCACGCTGGTTTACCAGGCCAGGCCGCAGGACGACAAAGGCGAGCTGACCTGGGTCGACCGGCAGGGGCGCGCCACTGCGCTCGGCGCGCCGGCCAAGAATTACCGCTATCCGCGCCTCTCCCCGGATGGCACGCGGGTGGCGATCGACGTGCTGGATGCGGCGGATCGCGACATCTGGGTGTGGGATATCGTGCGTCGAACGCTCGAGCGCTTCACGCGCGACCCTGCCGGCAATCCCATCGTCACCTGGAGCCCGGACGGACGCCAGCTGATCTTCGGCAGCGAGCGTTCCGGTGTTTCCAATGCCTATCGCCAGGCCGCCGACGGCAGCGGCGAACCCGAACGGCTGCTGGCCAGCGACACGTTGCAGATGCCCATCAGCTACACGCCTGATGGGCAGTTGCTGGTTTCCGTCGGTGTAGCCGGCCAGCAGCGCGACATCCACCTGATGAACCTGGATGGCCAGCGCCGCAGCCAGCCGCTGATCCACGGCCCCGCCAATGAGCTGTGGGCCGAGGTCACGCCCGACGGGCGCTGGCTGGCCTACGACTCGGATGAATCCGGCCAGTTCGAGGTATATGTGCGGCCCTATCCGGATGCCTACCAGGGCAGTCGCTGGCAGGTGTCCGCGGCGGGTGGGCGGCAACCGGTGTGGTCGCGCAATGGCCGCGAGCTGTTCTATCGCGATTTCAGCGGCGCGCTGATGGCTGTACCGGTGGCCGCTGGCCGCAGTTTCGCGCCCGGCCGCCCGGTGCGCCTGTTCGAAGCCCCGGGCTACCTCGGCGCCGGAGCGCAGGGCGGCGGGCGCACCTACGATGTCGCGCCCGACGGCAGCCGTTTCCTGATGGTCCGCATCGGCGAGCAGCCCACCACCCCGCTGGTGGTGGTGGTGAACTGGTTCGAGGAACTGCGGCGCCTCGCCCCACTGCGCTAGTTGGTCGCCGCCTTGTGGCTGAGGTATGCCTGGCCATCAGCACCGTAATACAGGCGCTTCATGTCCCAGGACAGCGACGGCCGGGTTTCTGGCAGGGAGGCGGTAGGGAAACCCAGCTGCGTGCTGAGATTGCGCGGCGTCGACCAGGTGCCATCGAGCGTTGGGCGCGTGGACATGAAGATGTCCATGTTGCCGTCGCGGTTCGAGGCGAACACGATGGTCAGCCCGTCGCGGCTGACATTGGGCTGCTGGTCCTCGAAAGCCGTGTTGAGCGCGGCCACCGCGACGCCCGGCCCATACGTGCCGTCGGGCCGCATCTCGCTCATGTAGATGTTCTGGCTGCCGGTCGCTTCCACGCCATTGTGCTCGGTGGAGAAGAACAGGAAGCCGCCATCCGCGGTGGTGAGCAACGAGGGACTGAATTTCGAGCCCTTGGTGTTCGGGCCATCCGGGTAGCAGGCCAGGCGGCGTGTCACGCCCGTGCTCTGCACCTGCAGCGGGCCGCCGGCAGTGACGGGGGGCGCCACGGCGAAACGGGTGAGGTAGAGGTCCGCGCCGGTGAGCCCGGGCACCAGGCCTGCCGTACCGCACTTGTCCACGCCGTTGACCGCACCGTCCCGGGTGGAGACATACATCAGCCAGTCGCCCATCAGCGGCGTCGGGCAGAAGTCGTTGGCAGTGGTGACGCTCACCGGGTCGCCCAGCAAGGTCCGGCTGTCATAGGTATTGTTCGCCGCATTGCGCCGCAACACCCAGATATCCAGGCCATTGGTATTGGCGGGGCCCGCAGCGGTGTACAGGTAGGCGCCGTCGCGGGATTCAATCGGGCAGCCACCGGGAGCCACCGCGGTCGGGGCACTCCATTCCGGCGCGGGCGGCGGCACGATCGGTGCTGGCGTCACCACCACTGGCGGTGTCTCGGCATCATCGTCGCCACCACAGCCGCCCAGCAGGCCGGCCATCACCACCACCAGCGCGCCAACCCTGAAAATCCTGCTCATCTGCCTCTCCTTGGGATGTTTCAGGCGATGTTCGCTGGCGGCGTATTATCAGTCGGGGCGAAACCGGGGCTAAAGCAGGACTGAATCGGGGCCAGGCATGGTGCGTTTCGGCAGGTTCGAGTTTGATCCGGCCACCCGTCGCCTGCGGCGCGACGGTGCGGACATCCACCTCACTCCCAAGTCATTCGAGCTGCTGGCGGCATTGCTGGAGACAGCGCCGCGGGTGGTGTCGAAGCGTGCGCTGCATGCGCGCCTGTGGCCCGGCGGTGCGGTGGCCGACGCGACGCTGGTGGCGCTGATCAAGCAGCTGCGCGCGGCACTGGATGATCGCGACCGCACCGCACCGCTGATCCGCACCGTGCACCGCGTGGGCTACGCGCTGGAAATCCCGGTGGTGCACCGGGAGCCGGTCACGCGGGCGCTGGCCGCCTGCTGGCTCACCGTGGGAAAACGGCGCATGGCGCTGGTGACCGGCGAGAACATCGTCGGCCGTGATGAGGCCGCCAGCGTGCGCCTCGACGAAGCCGTGGTCTCCCGCCGCCACGCGCGCATCGTGGTGGGCGACAGTGGCGCGTTGCTGGAGGATCTGCGCAGCAAGAACGGCACGTTCGTCGACGGCCGGGCGATCGCCGCGCCGATGCCATTGCGCAATGGCGCGCAGCTGGCCTTCGGCACGGTGCTGGCGAGCTACGGCGAAGCCGGCAGCGGCACGCCTACGCTTACGCATGTGGGGCCGTCCGCCCCGGAGGATGCGGGCTAGGGAGTGAGCCCGGCCAGGGCCGACTTGAAGATGGCGGTGCTGTCGTCGTCGCCATCGGAGCGGAATTTCAGATCCCGCAGCAGGCCGTCGGCCACCGAGTAGATCAGGCCATGCACGTTCACGTGCTGGCCGCGGTTCCAGGCATCCTTCACCACGGTGGTGCGGCACACATTCAGCGCCTGCTCCAGCACGTTGAGCTCGCACAGCCGGTCGGCGGCATTCTCTCCGGCGGCTGCGATCTCCTCCGGATGCCGGTCGCGCACGTCCTGCACATGGCGCAGCCAGTTGTCGATCAGGCCGAAGGACGAGGAGTTGAGCGCGGCCTTCACGCCACCGCAGCCGTAATGGCCGGTGACGATGATGTCCTGCACATGCAGCACGTCGATGGCGTATTGCAGTACCGACAGGCAGTTGAGATCGGTGTGCACCACCACGTTCGCCACATTGCGATGCACGAACAATTCACCGGGGGCGAGACCGCAGATCTCGTTGGCCGGCACGCGGCTGTCGGCGCAGCCGATCCACAGGTAGCGTGGCGATTGCTGCTTCACCAGCCGCGAGAAGAATTCCGGATCCTTGCGGCTGACGTCAGCCGCCCAGCGCCGGTTGTTGTCCAGCAGTTCGTCGATGGGCTTCATGGGCCGCCATGTTAGCAAGTAACCCGTAAACTCAATGCCATGGGTATCTACGATGTGGCGGTGATCGGGGCCGGCGCGGCGGGCATCGCGGCGGCGCGGCGCCTGGTGGCTGCAGGCCGGCAGGTGGTGGTGCTGGAAGCCCGCGGTCGCGTCGGTGGCCGGGCGGTGGTGGACCACTCACTGGGTGTGCCGGCAGACCTCGGCGCTGCCTGGCTGCACTTCGCCGACACCAACCCATGGACGCCGGTGGCCGAGGCGGGTGGCTTCAGCGTCGTGCGGCGCAAGCCGGGCTGGGGCCCCGCCGCTGCCATTGGCCCGGTGCCGCCCACCGCCGCGGAACGTGCCGCGGTCATCGCCGCCTACGAGCGCTACGAGGCGGCCATCGAGGCCGCCGTGCAGGCGGGGCGCGATGTCGCCATCGCCGATGTGGTGCCGCAGGACAGCTTCCGGCCGCGCTTCGATGCGGTGATGACCTGGGCCGTGGGCGCCGAGAGCCGCGAGCTGTCGACGCTGGATTACAGCCGCTATGGCGAATCGGCCAACGACTGGGCGGTGCGCGAAGGCCTGGGTGCGGTGGTAGCGGCGGCAGCGGCCGGGCTGCCCATCACGCTGCATGCGCCGGTCGACGCCATCCATTGGGGTGGACCGCTGGTGCGCATCGATTGCGCTGCCGGCCGCATCGAGGCCCGCCACGTGATCGTCACCGTGCCCACCTCGGTGCTGGCCCACGGCGCCATCCGCTTCGATCCGCCGCTCCCGGAGGCCTGGCCGCGGGCCTTCGCCGACCTGCCGCTCGGCATCGTCAACAAGGTGTATTTCCGGCTCGAGCGTGGCCGCTTCGCCGACGGCCAGCCGCATCATTTCCTGGGTTCGGCCACCAGCTCGCGCACGGTGAGCTGGCTTGCGAACAGTTCCGACCAGCCATTGCTGATGGCTTATTTCGGCGGCGACCTGTCGCGCGAGCTGGAGCAGCGCGGCGCGCTGGTGGAATACGCACGCGAGGAATACCAGCGGCTGTTCGGCGCTGCTGCGCTGGCTGAACTCGGGCCATCGCTGGCGACAGCCTGGGGCACGGACCCTTGCTCACTGGGTTCGTATTCAGCCGCGCGGCCTGGCTTTGCGCGTTGCCGTGAACAGCTGGCGCAGCCGGTGTCTGCGCAGCTGCAGTTCGCGGGTGAGGCCTGTTCGGTCACCCACTACGGCACGCTGTATGGCGCGTGGGAATCCGCAGTGGCGGCCGCCGAGCGCCTGCTATAGCGCAGCGACCCAGCTCGCGAACGCGGCGCGTTCGGGTGCCGCCACATTGGGCGCGCGGGCCGGCTGCGCCACCCATTCCTGCATCGACTGCCTGAGCACGACGGCATACGCCGGCGACGAGGTCAGCAATGCAGCGTAGGCGGCTTTCGCCTGGTCGAGGCGGCCGGTGAGCAGGAACAGCTCGGCGCGATACTCGATGGCTTCGGGATAATCCGGCTGCAATGCCAGCGCCTTGTCGTAGGCGGCCAGCGACTCTTCATAGTCGCCGAGACGCCGGCTGGTGTAGCCCAGCAGGTTCCAGGCTTCCTTCATGTTCGGGTCGGCACTGGTGGCGGTGAGGAAGCGCTCGCGTGCCTCGGTGAAGCCCTGCTGCACGGCCTCGGCATTGTCGCGCGCCTGCGCGCCCTTCAGTGCGGCGCCAGCCATTTCCAGCTGCCGGGCTTTCTCGAAGCGCTCGAAGCCGATGTTGTAGCTGAGCCGCGCCGCCATGGCGGCATCCGTGGAGATGTCGGGCGCGGGCGTGGAAGTGATGTTGCCATTGGCATCCGGCACGGCCTGCGCCAGCGGCGCCAGCAGCAGCAGGGCCAGCGGCGCGATCAACCGGGATTGCTGCATGGACAGTGCTCCTTTCCTCTATCGTACCCGACCCGCGGGAGAGGCTAGAATGACCCCATGAGTCTGTCATTGCGCGAACAATTGTTGAAGGCTGGCCTGGTCTCCAAGCAGGAGGTGCAGCGGGCCGAGGCCAAGCAGCGCCAGCAGCAGTTTTCGGCGCCGCGCAGCAAGAAGCCGCAGGGCCCCACCCCGCAGCAGATCGCGGCGCAGAAGGCCGCGGCCGAAAAGCTGGCCCGCGACACCGAGCTCAACCGCCGCAAGCAGGAAAAGCTCGAGCGGCGCGCGAAATACGGGGAGATCAAGCAGCTGGTCGAGGCGCACCAGCTGCCGCGCGTGGAGAGCGAGGATTTCTACAATTTCCAGGACGGCACGCAGATCCGCCGCGTGCCGGTGAACCCGGAGCTGCGCGCACGCCTGGTAGCCGGCACTGTGGCCATCGTGCGCTGCGAGGGCCGCTTCGCCTTCGTGCCGGCGAACATCGGCGCGGAGATCGGCACGCGCGTTGCCAAGGCGCTGCTGCACCTGAACAAGCCGGATGCCAAGCCGGCGGATGACGATCCTTACAAGGACTACGTGGTTCCAGACGACCTGGTCTGGTAACGCGGCCGGCGTCCGCCGGCCAGGGGGGTTCGGTGCAACGACCGGCGTGCCTGCTGACGGCACTGTGGTTCTGCTCGCTCGCCAACGCGGCAGTGCCTGATGCGCTGCCTTCTGCGGTGGTGCCCGATGTCATCGTCCCGGACGCCAGCGGCGAACTCGATGAGGCGGCGGTCACCGCCAACGAGCCGCGTTACGCCGCACCCACCACGCGCGATCGCATCGGTCGGGTATGGGTACCCGTGCACATCGATGGCATCGGTCCCTTCCGCATGGTGTTTGACACCGGGGCGACGCGTTCGGCCGTCACCATGCGGACTGCGCAGCGGCTGGGCACGCCGCTGGATGCGCGGCGCAATGTGCTGCTGCAGGGCGCCACGGGCTCGGCCATCGCGCCGGCCATCAATGTACAGAGCCTGCGCGTGGGCGATCTGTCGCTGCAGCCGGATTTCCTGCCGGTGGTGCCCTATGCCTTCGGCGGCGCCGATGGCCTGCTGGGCACCGATGGCATGGGCGAACATCGCATCGCGATCGACTTCGGGCGCGACCGCATCGACATCGCGCGCTCGCGCAACCGCCGCGCGGCCCAGGGCTTCTCCACCGTGCGGTTCCTGCCCGATGGCCAGAATCTGCTGGTGGTGCGTGCCACCATTGCCGGCAAGACAGTGCGCGCCATCATCGACACCGGTGCGCATTCCACCGTCGGCAATCTGGCGCTGCGCACATTGCTGGGCAGGCGCATCGAAAGCGCGGAGTCCCGGCGCACGGAAGTCTACGGCGCCACCGGGGCGGTGCAGGTCGGGGATGGCGTGCGGGTGCCAGCCATCCGCCTCGGTGACCTGTTCGTGTTCGACTCCACGGTCACCTTTGCCGACCTGCACCTGTTCGACAACTGGCAGCTGGGCAACGAGCCCGCGCTGCTGATCGGCATGGACATCCTCGGCCTGGTGGATGTGATCGTGATCGACTATCGCCGCCACGAACTGCATATCAAGCCGCGGCGCGCCGGCAGCTGAAGCCCCGTGCCGTGTTCAGCGGCCGCCCGCATAGCGCAGCGTGAGATACACGGCGCGGCCCGGCTGGTTGTAGAAGGAGACGGTCTCGTAGCCCTTGTCGAGCAGGTTGGCCGCGCGCAGCTGCACGCGCCAGTCCTTGCCTACGCTGGCTTCAGCGCGCAGGTCGAGCAGCCCGTAACCGCCCACATGCCGCGTGCCGGCGGCATTGTCGTAGCGATCGCCTTCGGTCACCCAGCGCGCGCCGAGGGTGAGTGCCGCCACGCGGCGCTCCACATCCAGATGCCCTGCCAGCTTCGGGCGGCGCGCCAGTCGATTGCCGAAGTCCGCACCTGCGGTGCGGCTCTCCGGATCCTGCCAGGTCACGCCGGCATCAAAGCGCCACTGCTGCCATGGCACATTGGTGGAAGCTTCCACGCCGCGGATGCGCGCCGCATCGATGTTGGCCGGCAGGAAGTTGCTGTCGAGGCTGATCAGGTCGCGGATGCGCGTCTGGTACAGCGACACACGCCAGCGCACAGCCTGCAGCGTGCCGCGCAGGGCGAGCTCCAGGCTGCGCGAACGCTCCGGATCCAGATCCGGATTGCTGGAGGGGCCGAAGAACGGATCGGCGGGGAAATACAGCTCGTTGAAGGTAGGCGCGCGGAACCCCGTGCCGTACTGCGCCAGCAGCTGCAGCGCCGGGTTGATGGTGTAACCCAGCGCGGCACTGCCGGTGGTGTGCGAGCCGAACTGCTCATTGTCGTCATTGCGCAGGCTGCCCTCGCCGCGCCAGGCGCCGAACTCGCCCACGTACTGCCCGAACACGCCGGTGTTGTCACGCGAGCTCACGTCATAGGCGGTGCTGCTGTCGACGTGGTCGTTGAGGTAATCCACGCCCAGGCTGACCAGCTGGCCTCGCGCCGCGTTGATGTCCCATTGCGCGCTGGCGCTGTCGCGGCGGGTTTCGAATTCGCTCTGGAAGCTGTCGTCCACATAGTCGTGCGAGCGATCCCAGGCGCGGCCCAGCCGCAGCGTGAGCTTGCCGGCGCGCTCGCCTAGCTGCTGATCGAGCGTGGCGCCGGCCACCTGCTGCAGCAGGCGGCTGCGGTTCGCGAACGAGCCGTCATACTCCACGCGGCTCGCGGCGCGCAGCAGGCTGGCCTCGACGGCCGTGGCTGCGGTGAGCTGGCCGCCGGCGCGCAGCGTGGCCGACCTGTAGCGATAGGCGTCGCGATCCGGCTCTTCGGTGAAGCAGCCGGCGAATTCGCTGCTGCTGCCACGGCACGCGTTGATGCCGTCGGTCTCCTGCCAGCCCAGCTGCCCCTGCACCCAGGCGCGCTCGCTGCCACCGCCCAGTGCCGCGTAGGCCTGGCGCGTGTCGAAGCTGCCACCACTGACGCTGACCTCCGGCCGGAATGCACCGGCGCCGCGCCGCGTGAAGATCTGCAGCACGCCGCCGATGGCCTCGGAGCCATACAGGCTGGAGCGCGGGCCACGCACGATCTCGATGCGCTCGATCAGCTCCACCGGGATGTTCTGCAGCGCCGGTGTGCCGGCGGTGGCGGAGCCGATGCGCACGCCATCCACCAGCACCAGCAGCTGGTCCGCATCCGCGCCGCGCACGAAGAACGAAGTGAGCTTGCCGGGGCCACCGCTGTTGCTGATGGCGAAGCCGTCCACGCCCTGCAGCAGGTCTTCGATGGAACGCGCCTGGCGGGCGATGATGTCGGCGCGCGTGATCACCGTGGTGGAGGCGAGGGTCGCGTCCTGCGACTGCGGCAGGCGGTTCGCAGTCACCACCACTTCCGACAGGTCGGCGGCGGCGAGGGGCAGGCAGGCAGAAAGGACAACAAGGCCCGTGAAGGCCGCCGGATATGGGCGCATGGATAGATCTCCCGTGCCATGCGTCCCCGCACGGCCATGATGGATATGGACGGTGTGCGAAGGCCGGTCTCCGGACTCATGGGCAGCGGCGCCTGCATGGCGCCGAAAGGCAGCTGCTCTCCTTCCCGGGTGATACCCAGTGGATGCGACCCCGGCATTGCCGGGCCGCCGGACAGCGACCAAAACCCATTTACCGTTGCGGGGGCAGTGCCGGGGTGGCGACGAATCGCGCACCGGCTTCCCGTTTCAACCTCCCGTGATGTCACGGGCGGTCACCTTCCACGGCGGCAAGGCTACGGAGAGCCATGGCGCACTGTCAATTGCTGCAGCCGCCAGTAGTCAGGGAGTTAAGGAGCGGTTCAGCCCGCGGGGCCATACTCGGGCCATGAGAAATTCGTTCCGGGGGATTCCATGAACCGAGCACTTGCCAGCATTGCGGCCGCCCTGCTGCTCAGCACTGCGGCCCTGCCCACACTGGCCGCGGATGCAGCCGCGAACAAACCTGAAGAGGCGGCGATTCCATTCGTGAATCTGAAGGCCTCGATCCGCGACTGGGAAGCCGATGGCCGCGATGGCATCTGGGTGCAGGACGCGCGCCGCGACTGGTTCTACGCCAAGCTGCTGAACCCCTGCTTCGGGCTGGATTTCGCCACACGCGTGGCCTTCGTCACGCCCGGTGGCCGGCTCGACCGCTTCAGCAGCGTGATCGTGGAGGATGAACCGGTGAACTGCGTGTTCACCAGCCTGACGCGAAGCGACGCACCACCGCCGAAGAAAGAGCGCGATGCCGCGCGCAAGGCTGCTGCGAAGGCGGCCAAGGAAAATGCCGCCGCGAAGCCGGCCGGCTGACCGCGGGCCGGGCGGCTACTTGCCGCCCTTTTCCCTGCGCGCGCGGGCGACCAGCTCGCTCACCACATTGAGCTGCGGCGTGAAGCTGCCGCGATCCTCCACCGCCACCAGATAGCGGCCGTCCACCACGATGGCGGGAACGCTGGGAATCTGGAAGGCGCGCGACCGGGCCTCGGCATTCTTCAGCTGCGCCTCCACACCGAAGGAGCGATACAGCGACGCGAACTGCTTTGCATCCACCTTCTGCGTGCCCACCCACTGGGTGAGTGCCTGCTCGGAGTCGAGCCGCAGCCGCTGGCGATGGATGGCGTCGAAGGTCGCGTCATCCACCGTGGGCAATACCTGCATCGCGGCGAATACCAGATAGGCGCGCGCCGCGGCTTCCCATGCGGGGCGGCCGAAGCCTACCGGTACGCGCTGCACGACCACATCGGGGGGCTGTGCGCGCGACCAGGACTCGAATGGCTTGGAGAACGCATAGCAATGCGGACACTGGTACGAGAAGAATTCCAGCACCTCGATCTTCTTCGGATCGCTGGTGGGTTGCGCGATTTCGAGTCGCGTAAAATCCTTGCCTTCGACGGGCGCCGCGGCCTGCGCCCCGGCAGCACCCAGCAGCATCAGCCCGACGAGCAGTTTCATGAGTCGCATGGTGTTACGCCCCCGTATATAGTCCTCGCCCCGCACCCGCGCTGCAGAGCATATCAGGGAGATGCGCTTGAGCCTCGCGATCGAAACCATTGACCTGCAGAAGCTGTTTGGCAGCACGCGCGCTGTGGATGGCATCAACCTCGCCATACCGCGGGGCTGCGTGTACGGGCTGCTGGGCCCGAATGGCGCTGGCAAGACCACCACCATCCGCATGCTGACCACGCTGATCCGCCCGAGTGGCGGCACCGCGCGCGTACTGGGCCACGATCTGGTGGCCGATGCAGCGCAGGTGCGCGCCAAGGTCGGTGTTACCGGGCAATTCGCCTCGGTGGATGAAGATCTCACCGGCCAGGAAAACCTGGTGCTGTTCGCGCGGCTGCTGGGGTTCTCCTGGCGCGCTGCCCGCGAGCGGGCCACCCAGCTGCTGGCCGCCTTCGACCTGCAGGAAGCAGCCGGCCGGCAGGTGCGCACTTTCTCCGGCGGCATGCGGCGGCGCCTCGACATCGCGGCCAGCCTCATCGTCACCAGCGAACTGCTGTTCCTCGATGAGCCCACCACCGGGCTTGATCCGCGCAGCCGCGGCCAGGTCTGGGACATCGTGCGCGCCATCGCGGCCGAAGGCACCACGGTGCTGCTGACCACGCAGTATCTGGAAGAAGCCGACCGGCTCGCCGAGCGCATGGCGGTCATCGACCATGGGCGGGTGATTGCCGAGGGCACCAGCCGCGAACTGAAGAGCTCCATCGGCGGACGCGCGCTGACGCTGCGGCTCAGCGACATCACGCAGCGCGCAGCCGCCGAGGCCGTGCTGCGCGCAGTGCTGGGTGATGCGCAGGAAGGCGCGGACAGCAGCGAGCTGGTGGCCAAGGTGACGCACGACGAACTGGTGCCGCAGACGCTGGCGCAGCTCACCGCGGCCGGCATCGGCATCGCGGAGTTCGCGCTGGCGCAGCCCAGTCTCGATGATGTGTTCCTGGCGATCACCGGCAAACCCAGCGCCAGCGGCGCAACCAAGGAGCAGCCATGAGCACCTCCCTGCATGGAGTGCTGAGCAGCGAGCGCCGCCCGGCCCATGTCAGTGCCTTCGCCGCGGTGCTCACCCTGGCCTGGCGCGCCATGCTGAAGATCAAGCATGTGCCCTTCCAGCTGTTCGATGTGCTGGTGTTCCCCATCATGAGCACGCTGATGTTCACCTACCTGTTCGGCGGCGCGCTGGCCGGCTCGACCAGTGCGTACCTGCAGTTCCTGGTGCCCGGCATCGTGGTGCAGACCATGGTGTTCCTGACGGTGTACACCGGCGTCAGCCTGAATGCCGACATCACCAAGGGGCTGTTCGACCGCTTCAAGTCGCTGCCCATCTGGCAGCCCGCGCCGGTGGTCGGCGCCTTGCTGGGGGATCTGACGCGCTATGCGCTCGCCGCCACGGTGGTGATCATCGTCGGCCTGTTGCTGGGTTTCCGGCCCGCCGGTGGCGCGCTGGGCGTCATCGCGGCCATTGCCCTGATGCTGGTGTTCGTGTCCTCGGTGTCGTGGCTGTGGATCATCGTGGGCATGCTGGTGAAGTCACCGG
Organism: Steroidobacteraceae bacterium; assembly: GCA_040508085.1. Classification (GTDB taxonomy): domain Bacteria; phylum Pseudomonadota; class Gammaproteobacteria; order Steroidobacterales; family Steroidobacteraceae; genus ZC4RG30. The sequence goes on along the minus strand of JBEVNO010000035.1, from coordinate 14,597 downwards.
AATCGGTGATGACCACCAGCATGCTGCTGCTGTTCCCGCTCACCTTCGTCAGCAATATCTTCGTCGACCCTGAAACCATGCCGGGCCTGATGCAGACCATCGTCGGCCTCAACCCCGTGACGCATCTCACCGATGCGGCGCGCGGCCTGATGCATGGCAATGTGGAGAGCGCGGATATCCTGTGGGTGCTGGTCGCCTCGGCGATCGTCACCGCGATATTCGCGCCCATCGCCATGCGCATGTATTACCGTGAGCGTTGAATGAGCACCCTGCCCGCCTGCCCGCAATGCCAGTCCGCCCTGACCTATCAAGACGGCGCCAATTTGGTGTGCCCCGAATGCGGGCACGAATGGCAGCAGGGAGCTGCGGCGGGCGAAGCCGCCGAGGCGCGCACGGTGCGGGATTCCGTGGGCAATGAGCTCAAGGACGGTGACAGCGTCACCGTGATCAAGGATCTCAAGGTGAAGGGGTCTTCGTCGGTGGTGAAGGTGGGCACCAAGGTGAAGAACATCCGGCTGGTCGATGGCGACCACGACATCGATTGCCGCATCGAGGGCATCGGTGCCATGGGGCTGAAGTCGGAATTCGTGAAGAAACTGTGAGCACGGCCCCCGCGCTGCCGATTGTCGATATCTCGCTGTTCGGCAAGAACGACGCCGGCCGCGCCATCGTCAGCTCCGAGGTGCGGCATGCACTGGAGAACGTCGGCTTCCTGTATGTGCGCGGGCTGCCACTGGCGCCGGCGCAGGTGGATCGCGCCTTCGCCACTTCGCGGCGCTTCTTCGAAAGCCCGCCGGGACTCAAGCGCCAGCATGCCTACGCCAGCGTGGACGCGAACTTCGGCTACCAGGGCCTGGAGGTGGAGAGTCTCGACACGTCCGCGCCGCCCGACCTGAAAGAGAGCTTCACCATGCGCAATGCGCTGGCCGTGCAGAACCAGGTGGCCTGGCCGGATGAGGAATTCCGCCGCGAGGCAGTGGCCTTCTACGCCGCCAGCCTGATGGCGGCTTACCGCATGCTGCAGATCATGGCCGCGAGCCTGGCGCTGCCCGCGGACTTCTTCGCCGAACGGCATCTGGGGCAGAACGTGTCGCTGCGCTTCCTGCATTACCCGACCAACCTCGCGCCGCGCGCGCACACGCAGCTGGGCGCAGGCGCGCACACGGACTATGGCTCGATCACGCTGCTGTTCCAGGACGAGGTCGGCGGTCTTGAGGTGCGCGGCCTGGATGGGCAATGGCGCGCGGCGCCACGCGTACCCGGCTGCACGCTGATCAATACCGGCGACCTGATGGAACGATGGACCAATGGCCGCTTCCGCTCCACGCCGCATCGCGTGCTGCCGGTGAGCGGCGCGCGCGACCGCTATTCCATCGCGCTCTTCGTCGACCCGGATTCCGCCGTGAACGTGGAGTGCATCCCGGGGTGCGCGGCGGCCGGGGAAGCGCCGCGCCACCCGCCGATCAGCGCCGGTGAACATATCCGGGAACGCATCGCGGCCAGCCACGTAGGGCGTTCCTGACCCCTGTCAGGGCCGTCGGCCGGTCCATTCATGGCAGATTCAGCCGTAGATTGGCAACCTACATGCAACCCGACGGCAGGTCCGCGGTCCTAGAATGAGTCCCCGGGGAGCCTGGGTGGAAGGAGAAAACTGAATGAAACGACTGACACAGATTGGATGGGTAGCGGCGGCCACTGCGGTCTCGGTGCTGGCCGTGGCGCAGACGGCGGTGGTGGCGAAATCGGCAGCTGAAGCCAAGACCGCCATCGACGCGCGGCAGAACCTGTTCAAGGACATCAAGAAAACCTACGAACCGCTGGGCGCCATGCTGAAGCGCCAGCGCGAGCTGGAACCGGCGCTGATCGCCACCAATGCGACGCAGCTGCAGGAGATGGCCGGCAAGATCGCCGCCAGCTACGCGGTGGATACGCGCGGATTCAAGGACATCAAGACCAGCGCCCGTGACGGCATCTGGACCAGTCAGGCGGATTTCAAGGCCAAGGCCGACGAGTTCGTGAAGGCCGCCGCTGCCGCTGCCGCCGCAGCGAAGGGCGAGGACAAGGGCGCCATCCTCAAGTCGGTGGCCGGCATCGGCAAGACCTGTGGCGGGTGCCACGACAGCTACCGGGACGAGGTCTAGCGGCAGGCTGTCTGGCCGCCTGCCAGTGGAAGCCGCGCTTCGGGCGCGGCTTTCTTTTGTCCACTTGACTTGCAAAATGATAGTTATACAATCCTGTGACTTTCTTTTTGCAAGTCATTATGTCGCACAAGAAACAGAGCCGGATGCAATGCCCCGTGGCGCGCAGCCTCGATGTGATCGGCGAGTGGTGGAGCATGCTGATCCTGCGCGATGCCTTCCTGGGCCTGCGCCGCTTCGATGAGTTCCAGGACAGCCTGGGCATTGCACCGAACATGTTGTCGCGCCGGCTGGCCAAGCTGGTGTCGTCCGGATTGCTGGAGCGCCGGCAATACGGCAGTCACAGCCGCCGCTTCGAATACGTGCTCACCCAGCGCGGGCGCGATTTCCGTCCCGTGCTGCTCAGCCTGATGGACTGGGGCAACCGCCATCTCGCGCCGGAAGGCAGGAGCGTGCTGCTGGTCGACACCACCACCGGCCGCGAAGTCCACCCACTGCTGATCGATGCGGTGAGTGGCAAGCCGCTCAGCGACCCGCGCTTCCGCGCGGTCGCGGGGCCGGCAGCCAACGCGCGGCAGAAAGCCCGCTATGCCCCGCAGGGCCGCGCGTACGACGGCCACACGCAGGAAGAAGCGGCGCGCTGAGCGGCCGCTGGAGTTGCATCATGGATACTGCATCGGTTCCGCCATCGTCACCCGCCCCGCCCCGCCGGCGCCGGCGCCTGGCACTCGCGGCCGCCGGCGTGCTGGTGGTGGCCGTGGCCGCAACGGCGCTGCTGCACTGGTGGTCCACCGGCCGCTATGTCGAATCCACGGACGATGCCTATGTGGGCGGCGATGTCACGGTGATCGCGCCCAAGGTGCCCGGCTTCATCGCCAGCATCGCGGTGCAGGACAACCAGCGGGTGCATGCCGGCGATGTGCTGCTGGTGCTCGACAACCGGGATTTCCTCGCCGCGCAGTCGCGCGCCAGCGCGCAGGTGCAGGGCCAGCAGGCCTCATTGCAGAATCTCGCCGCGACGCGCTCGCTGCAGCACAGCCTGATCGACCAGGCCACCGCGGAAATCGCCAGCGCCGATGCCGAGTGGGAACGCGCGCAGCTGGACCAGCAGCGCTTCGGCTCGCTGGTGAACCGCGCCGCGGTGTCGCAGCGCGAGTACGAAATGACCAATGCCTCGTTGAAGAAGGCCGCCGCGGACCGGGCGCGCGCGCAGGCTGCCCTGCAGGCCGCGCAACGCCAGCTCGCCGTGATCGCAACGCAGGAACTGCAGACCCATGCCGCATTGTCGGGCGCGCAGGCGGAACTGCAGACCGCTGGGCTGAACCTTGGCTACACGGTGCTGCGCGCACCCATCGATGGCGTCGTGGGCAACCGCAGCGCCCGCGTCGGCGCCTATGCGCCAACGGGCGCGCGGCTGCTGAGCATCATTCCCGCCGCAGGCCTGTGGATCGACGCCAACTTCAAGGAGAGCCAGCTCGCCCACATGCAGCCCGGGCAGCTGGCCACCGTGGAGGCAGACATGCTGCCGGGCCGCGCCTTGCGTGGCCACGTGCAGAGCCTGGCCGCAGCCACCGGGTCGCAGTTCAGCCTGCTGCCGCCGGAGAACGCCACCGGCAATTTCACCAAGATCGTGCAACGCGTCCCGGTGCGCATCCTGCTGGATGCCAGCGATGCCGCCGCCATGCTGCGGCCCGGGCTGTCGGTGACCGCCGCGGTGGATACGCATTCCGGCCGGTGATTCGTGGACGATGCGCAGAATCTGTCGCCGGCCGCGAGGATCTTCGCCTTTGGCGCGATGTGCGTGGGCTTCTTCATCGCGCTGCTGGATATCCAGATCGTGTCCTCGTCGCTGGCCGAGATCGGCGGCGGCCTGTCTGCCGGCCCTGATGAAACCGCCTGGATCCAGACCAGCTACCTGATCGCCGAGATCGTGGTCATTCCACTGTCTGGCTGGCTGTCACGGGTGATGTCCACGCGCTGGCTGTTCTGCTATTCGGCCATCGGCTTCACGGTGGCCAGCGTGCTGTGCGGCTGGGCCTGGGACATCAACAGCATGATCGCCTTCCGCGCGCTGCAGGGCTTTCTCGGTGGCTCGATGATCCCTACCGTATTCACCACCGCCTTCCATTATTTCCAGGGCAGCAAGCGCGTGGTGGCGGCGGCGGTGGTCGGCGCGCTGTCGTCGCTGGCGCCCACACTTGGGCCCACGGTGGGGGGCTGGATCACCGACAACTATTCCTGGCACTGGATCTTCTTCGTCAATCTCGTGCCCGGCATCTTCGTCTCCATCGCCGTGCCATTGCTGGTGCGCATCGACAAGCCGGATCTGTCACTGCTGAAGCGCGCGGATTATCTCGGCATTGCGCTGATGGCGCTGTTTCTCGGCACACTGGAATACACACTGGAGGAAGGCGCCCGCTGGAACTGGTTCTCCGACGACACCATCCGCCTGACGGCCTGGGTGGCGGGCCTTGCTGGCATCGCCTTCGTGTGGCGCAGCCTGTCGCATCCGGAACCGGTGGTGGATCTGCGCGCGCTGAAGCAGCGCGGCTTCCTGATCGGCTGCGTGCTGTCCTTCGTGATCGGCATCGGCATCTTCGCCACCATCTACCTCACGCCGGTGTTCCTGGGGCGGGTGCGTGGCTTCAGCGCCGGCCAGATCGGCCTCGCGGTACTCACCACCGGCATTGCACAGATCATTTCCATACCCGTGTATACGCTGCTCGCGCGGCGCATCGACCTGCGCTGGCTGCTGCTGGGCGGCGTGCTGCTGTTCGCAGCCAGCATGTGGACGTTCACGCCCATCACGCATGACTGGGGATGGCGGGAACTGCTGCTGCCGCAGGCCCTGCGCGGCTTCGCACAGCAGTTCGCCGTGGCGCCCACCGTGATCCTGACGCTGGGAAGCCTGGCACCGCAGCGCCTGCGGCTGGCTTCCGGATTGTTCAACCTGATGCGCAACCTCGGCGGCGCCATTGGCATTGCCATCTGCGGCACGCTGCTCAATGACCGCACCAACCTGCACTTCGCACGGCTGGCCGAGCACCTGGATGCCACACGGCCGGCACTGGGTGAATTCCTGCAGCGGGCCTCGGACCAGGCCGGCGCCTATCTGGGGGATGCGCTGCTCGGCCAGAGCGTGGCGCTGCGCGCACTGCGTTCCACCACCTTCCGCGAGGCACTGACAATGAGCTTTGCGGACAGCTTCCTGCTGATCCTGATGGGGCTGTTGCTGGCGGCCTGCCTGGTGCCACTGCTGCCGCGACCGCCTGCCGCCGCACCGGCAGCGGCGGCCGACGCGCATTGAATCACGGCGGGCCGCGGCGCACCCACAGCAGCACCAGCGCGCCCACCGCCAGCATCGCCACACCCGCCAGTGCACCGACCTTCACATAGGCCAGGCTGGACCACGTGACGAACAGGCAGGACGCGCAGAACAGCAGCGGCAGCAGCGGATAGAACGGCACGCGGAACGGCCGTGGCAGATCGGGGCGGCGCCGGCGCAGCACGATGACGGCAAAGCCGGACAGCGTCAGGAACGACCAGAACACCGGTGAGGAGTAATCCACCATGGTGACGAAGCCGTCGCGCGCATAAGTGCCGAGCCCGATCAGCAGCACACCCACGATGCCCTGCGACAGGATGCCGGCCACCGGAATGCCGCGTCTGCCATCCCAATGTCCCAGCCGCGCCAGTCGCGGCCAGTCCGCCGCCGCGGCGTAGGTGGTGCGCGCGCCCACAATGATGGTGGCGTTGATCGAGGTAAGCGTGGCCATCGAGATGGCCACGGCGGTGAGCACGCCGGCCCATCTGCCGAAGGCCAGCGCGATCACATCGGCAGCCGGCGTGCGGCTGGCCGCCAGGCCCTGCATGCCGAGGCCGCGCCACAAGGCCCAGTTGGCGACCAGATACAGCACGGTGATGGTGAGTACCGCGGCCACCAGTGCGCGCAGCATGCCGCGCTGTGGATCGCGCACTTCGGCGGAGAGCGTGGTGATCTCGCTCCAGCCGCTGAAGGCGAACAGCACGAACAGCAGCGCCAGACCAAAGCCGCCGGGGATGCCGGGCGCCGGCGGCGCATCCGCGGTGAGCGGCGGCGCGCCGGCGATGACCAGCGCCACGCCGGCTGCGAACACGATCAACAGGCCGCCCACCTCGAGGCCGGTCATCGCGTAGTCGGCGGCCTGGCCGGTATACAGCCCTTTGAGGTTGAACAGCGTCATGGCCACGACCGTGATCAGCGCATACCAGGACGAGCCATGCGGCCCCAGCGACCACACCGCGTTCGCATAGTCACCCAGCACGAACCCCAGCAGCGCCAGCGAGCCGGTGTTGATCACCGCGAAGCGCGCCCACGCAAACAGGAAGGCGGTGCCGCGCCCATAGGTGGTTTTCAGGAAGTGGTAGTCGCCGCCGGCGCTGGGCAGCATGGTGGCCAGCTCCGCGAAGCACAGCGCGCCAGCCAGGGTGATCAGGCCGCCGGCCACCCAGGCGGCAAAGAACCACAGGGGCGAGCCGGTGCTGCCGGCGATGTCCGCCGGCGAACGGAAGATGCCCGCGCCCACCACCATGGCCACCGCCACCATCACCACGTACAGCACGCTCACATGGCGCTGTGGCGTCTGGGCGTCGGCGGTGCTCGTTGCGGTCGCGGCTTCGTGAGACATGGGCATTGGCTGATTATGTCTGGGTCAGTAGCCAGGCGTAGGACTCCACTGACCGCGCGGATCTGCTAACAGAGTGGCGCGTCCGGGCGGCTGTAAGCCTATGCTGCCGTATGGGAAACAGGAAGGCGGTCTCCGCCCCGTGTGCGGGGCTGCTTGCGTGCGCGGCGCTCACCCTCTCCGCGTGCGCGGGACGCGGCGCCTACGAGCCCCCGCCCATGGTCGTGCAACAGCCGGTGCCGACCACTACTGCCGAAGCGGTGGCAGAGGGCGAGAAGGCCAGGGGACAGGACAACGGTCAGCTCATTGCTCCCTCGGCGGATCCCACCGGCGCGGTGCCAGCGCCACCCTCCGATGCGGCGGTATCCGTCGCCATGACCTATGCCGGCATCCCGGCCGACCAGCGCGCGCAGCGCTTCCGGCCCTCCATGCGTTCCACGCAGGAGATCCTGGATCAGGCGTCCCGGGCGGGTGTGCCGCTGGATTTCTCGCAGCGCCTCGACTACGCGCATGACCGGATCTACACCTGGGGCCAGCGCGCCGTGGAAGCCACCGACCGTCGTTTCGCACGCAAGGACCGGGAGCTGAAGCCGGTGCCGGCAGCGCCCTTCCGCCTCGGCACCAGCCTGCAGACCATCGAGCACTCCGATGGCATGAAGTTCGACCTCGACGCGGACCTGGACATCTCGCTGCGGCTGCCCAACATCGAGGACCGGCTGCGCATCTTCGTCACCAGCGATGAGCTCGACGGTGGTACCCGCGAGGCGGGCGAGAGCTCGCAGCTGCGCGCGGGCCTGCGCTACCAGCTGCTCAAGTATCTGGATTTCGACGTCGGCGTCCGTGTGGATGTGCCGCCGGTGGCATTCACCTCGGTGAAGTGGACGCGCGAATTCGGCCTCGGCAGCTGGGATTTCTACCCGCTGGCGAAGGTTTTCGCCGAGACCAAGGAAAGCGTCGGCTATGCCGCGGCGGGCACCTTCGATCACTGGTCCGGCCGCAACCTGCTGCGCTCTTCGACCTATGCCAAGTGGCGCATGGACCGTGACCGCACCGAGTGGTCGCAGACGGTGATCCTGGCGCGCGCGCACGAATTGATCATCCCCGACCGGTATGGCTCCTACCCGCGCGCCGACGACATCGGCGCCGGCTGGGGCATGCGCCTGCTGGCCAGCGGCGAGGACGCCCATGAAGTGTCGCGCTACGAGGCGGGCATCTTCTATCGCCGCGGCACCGGGCACCGCTGGCTGTTCTGGCATGTGGAACCGCTGGTGCGCTGGGACCGCGACTACAACTGGAGCGCGGATGCGGGCATCCGCGTCGGCATCGATGCGCTGTTCTGGGATCTGGCAAGGCCCGCGCGCTAGAAGCCGCTAGCCCGCCAGCCAGGGCGGCATCAGAGTGGGCGCTGCGCGCGAGGCGATCCAGTACAGCGCCAGCAGCGCGATGACCGCCGCGCCAGCCGGCAATGCCGCCCGCCGGTAGAACCAGGTGCCGCGCAGCGCATAGAGCAGCGGCATCACCAGCACCACGATGGCGACCTGGCCGAGTTCCACGCCCAGATTGAACCCGACCAGCGCCTTCAGCATCCCGGTGGCCGTCAATCCAAGATCCGCCAGCACCGCCGCGAAACCCAACCCGTGGATCAGCCCGAACACCAGGGCCACCACCCAGCGTCGCGCCAGGATTAATGGAAACAGGATGTTCAGCGCCCCCAGCAGCACCGTCACCGCGATGGCCGATTCCACCAGGCGGCTCGGCGCCTGGATGAAACCCAGCACCGCCAGCGTGAGCGTCAGCGAGTGCGCCAGCGTGAACGCCGTGACCACCTTCAGGATATCCACCGCCGCTTCGCGCCAGGATTCGCGCGGCAGCCACTGGCGCTGACGGCGCACCACGACGGCCGGCAGCAGCAGCGTCATCAGGAACAGCACGTGATCGTAGCCATGCCAGATATGCCAGATGCCCTCGGTCACGAACGAGCGCAGCTGCGCCCAGGAATTGGCCTTGGCAAGATTCAGGGTGAGGCTGGGAGCGTCGGCCTTGAACACCATCGACTGGGTGAACGCTGCGGTGCGCAGATTGAGCAGGCCATGGTGGTTGGGATCCACATCGAACAACAGGGAGTAGTGGACGACCAGCGTGCGGGGCACCTCCGGACAGTGGGCGGAGAACTGGAGCACCGCATAGGCACCGTCCACGTGATCGTCGATCAGCAGTTCACCAGGCGCGAGCGTGCATCCGGTCACGGCGCCCTCCGACATGTCGATGGTCAGATGCCGGAACGCATAATCCTCAATCGCTGCGCGGCGGCCGCGGATCTCCCCCCAGGTCAGCGCGCCGCTGGCATCCGCATCCAGTCCCAGCGCAAAATCAAGGTCGCGCAGCGCGATGTCCCAGCGCAGGGCGACGGAATTGCCGGCAGCACTGGCGTCAATGGAAAGGTAGCTGTCGCTCTGCTTGTGGGCCTGCGCCAGCGTACTCAGCAGCAGCAGCACCGGCACGATGAGGTTCCGCGGTGGCTTCACAGGCTCGTTGCCGGCTCGCGGTTCTGCTTGCCGGGCAGCAGTGCGTCCTGATAGCCGCGCGAGCCGATCCAGCCGGCGATCACGGCGGCGGCACGCGCGTCCTGTGCGGCCTCGGCGGCACGCACATACAGCCGCACATCGCTGGGCTCGCGCTGCAAGATAAAATTGCGCTCCGCCAGCGCCAGTGCCTGGGTAGGCTTGCCGCGCACGTCGAGCATGAAACGCGCTTCTTCCCGCAGGTGCGTGGTATCACGTTCGCGGTTGGCGGCCGCGGCGCGCGCCTCGAAGGCCTCGGCCCACGTAACGCCTTCCTTCATGGCAAGCGCCTTGCCAGCGATGGCCAGCCGCAGCAGCAGCGCGTCCTGCGCCTGATGCGGCTGCAGCAGTGTCACGGCCTCCCTGGCGCGCCCTTGCCGCAACAGCAGATCGGCATACTCACCCACGAGATAGAGATCCTCTCCATCCGCGGCCAGGCCGGCGCGGAAGTGGGCTTCGGCGTCGGCATCGTTACCCAGCCGCACCGCCATTTCGCCAAGTTGTCCCCACATCCAGCTGCGCAGCGCAGCAGGCAGGCGTGGATCGTCCTGGAAGACCTGTCGCAGGGTCGAATAGCTGGCCGGCAGCCTGCCAGTCATGGCATCGACGCTCGCCACGCAACCGATGGTCACCAACTGGCCGGCCCGCGCCAGCAACTGCGCGCAGGTGCGACGGGCAGCGGCGAAGTCGCCGTTCACCTGGAGAATGGTGGCCTTGGTCAGCAATGCCTGCGGATCCGCCGGATCCTGGCTGAGCGCCTGCTCCAGCAGGGTCAATGCGCTGTGGAAATGATGCAGGCTCTGCAGCGCGATGGCCGCAAGCACGCGCAGTTCGGTGGTCACGTCGGGGCGCGTCAGCCACGGAGCGAGCACCGCCTGGGCATAGGAAATGAAGCGCGGATCGCCGGCGCGCCGGCCGGCGTCCAGATAGGCCCGCGCGAGCCTGCCTGCGGCAACCGGATCATACGGATTCCGTGCAAGCGCCTGGCGCAGTGGCAGGACTTCTCGCAGAAGTCCTGGTGCAGGCACCTGTTCGATGATTGCGTCGTCGCTTGAGGGCATGTGTGCGGCGGCGACCGAGAGCATTGGCGCCGTCAACGCCAGGATTGCCAGGGACACCAGCCGGCAGCACCGAGATGCTGCGGCTGGCTGCCATCTGGTCGACGACTCAGGGAGCCGAAGCAATGACTGCATCGAAGGCAGCCGGATTGTCATCATCCGGAAAGCTGAAATCGATTGCATCCACGAGAATGGGCTTCGTGGTCTGATCGCTCGCGAGCGGCTCCACCACCTGGAGCGACACCAGCCTGGTGAAGTTGGTCGGAGCCGGTGGTGATGGCGGAGGAGAACTTCCCCCGCCCCCCATGGCCCCGTCGTGGTTGGAGCCGCCGCAGGCTGCCAGCGCTGTACCTGCTGCAATCAGCAGCAGCGAGTTGGTGGGTTTCATGGCTGGTTTCCTCTAGAGGTTGGGGGAACCCGGCAACGGATTCGCCAGATAGGGGAAGACGTCGAGGTAGGTGTCAGTCGCCACCACCCTGCCGGTAACCGTCACCGACGCAGGGATCGCACCGGCCGCCCGCGCGCCATCGGTGTACGGCGCGCCATTGTTCGGATCCGCCACCTGCGTGCCACAGGTCAGCGCCGCACTGCACAGTGCACCTGCCGCTACGCGCAGTTCGATGTCCGTCACGTCATCGACCGGGCGACGGCCGTTGGGGAATCCGGCGTTGTCACCGGCCAGCACTCCCAGGTCGCGCTGCGACGACGCCGTGGTGGGCGGAATCGACGTATTCAGTCGCAGCATCTCCGACGGAGCGCCCGCGGCTGGCTTGTTGAGCCCCGGCACGCCCGTCAGGAACGCGGCAACCAGGTCGTTGCGAGGAGTCAGCGGCACGGCCGCCGCGGAACCAAACAGAACGTTCAGCACCACGGGCAAGGTCGGGTTCGTGACATACGGCAGGAACTGCGCATCATCACGCGGTTCGCTGCCGTTGAACTTGTCCTTGTCCGGCAGTCCAATCACCAGTTCGTTCACCAGTGGCGCGCTCACGCGCGACACCTGCGTCCAGGCGCCGCCCTCGACAGTGGTCTTGGCGGGCGTGCCCGGCTTCGGATTGATCAGCCGGCCCTGCCGGACACTGGCCGTGGTCCAGGCACCAATCACCGGCTCGGTGCCGGCGGTGAGACAGGCCAGAGGTACCTCCAGCGCAATGCTGGTGACGTTCTTGCCAGAGAGAGTATTGGGTTCCCCGTCGCGGGGACCCGCCGGATTCGTATTCACCAGGTCGAACACTTCACCCAGGTTGACCACGAAGCCTTCCTTGCGCTGCCCGACGAAGATGCGTGCCGGACTGCTGCAGCCAGGAATATTGGCCTGGTGAATGAAATTGGCGGCGTAACCGGGATAGTCCGGAATCGACTTGTTGCCGATGTTGTCGGCTGGCTTCGCGAAGGCGTTGCCACCCGCCGCGACGTTGGTAGCCAGCGAAGGCAACGCGCTGCGGCGGCCGTTGCGGACCACACCAACAGTGTAGGACTGCGACATGTTGAGATTCGCGGCGGCCGCGTTGACGGCACCGATATTGAGCAACGGCACGGCCACGGCCTTGTCTCCTGCAGGAACGGTGAGGTTCTTGTAGGTGTCGGTGAAACGGAACTGGAAGGTGATGTCTTCGCGACCATCGCCAGTGTTGTCGACATTGATCTCGTACAGCGCCTTGGAGTCCAGCGCGAAGAAGTTGGGGCCACCGGCGGGTTCCTGCAGGGGCAGGTAGTTGGCGATGAATGTGACGTAGCCTGCACGACCGGCTTCATAGCTGCGGAACATGTAGAAATCGCTGCCGTCGACTCGTGGTGCACCGGTGATGAATGGTGCCTCCCTGTGGCTGGACGCCAGACCCAGCAGCGGCGTGGCTACCGCTGTAGCGAGCAACGCTCCCCTCAGAAATTTCGGCTTCATGCGCTTGTCCCTCGTTATGACAGGCGATGTGCCTGTTGAGACTCTTACGTCGCCGGAATGCAACCGGATGCGCAGGTGGCCAGAGCGTTCTGTGGATGTGGGGTCAGTTCCTACATCAAACGATGGTTATGGGTGGCATTGCAGGCTCGCGACCGAGCGAGCGGTACATCACCAGCGCATCGACATAGCCCTGCACCGGATGCAGGAAAGCTCCCGGCAGACGCCCCACGATCGCGAATTCCATCGCCTGCCACAGCCGCACCGCCCGCTCATTGGTGCTCACCACGAAATTGAACTGCATGGCGCGGTAGCCCCGCTGCCGCGCCTGCGCGATGGAATGCAGGCACATCTGCCGCGCGACGCCGCGGCCGGTGGCCTGCAGGCCGGTCATGTAGCCGCAGTTGCAGACGTGGCTGCCGCCGCCCGCCTGGTTCGCGCGCAGGTAGTAAGTGCCGAGGATGATCCCATCGGCTTCACCCACGAAGGAGTCCTTGTCGGGCGCGAGCCAGTAATCGCGGGCCGCAGCCTCGCTCATGTCGCGGTCGAGCGCGTAGGTTTCGCCGGCGCGGATGGTTGGCTCGAGGATGCGCCAGATCGACGGCCAGTCTTCGGGGCGTGCGGAGCGTATGAGCACTGGCTGATTATCTGCCTTCGGCCCCCGCATGGGGAACATTGGGCGGCCGCGGTCTGCCATCGCGCTCGAGGATATGGGCAAGACCGGCAGCGGCTGCCATCATGGCTGCAAGGCAACAACCCGATGAGCGCGACCCATGAAGCATGCATCCAACTCCCTGCTCGCCCTGGCCATTGCGGCGGTACTGGCGGCCTGTGCGCCGAAGGCCCCGCCCGCGGTCGATAATGCGGCAGCCGCCCCGGCGACGCAGAGCGCGGCCAATGAGGACGTCAGGAACTTCACCATCGGCACGCTCTCTGCCACGGCGCTGCGCGACGGCTACCTCGAGTTCCCCAACGACAATCAGGTGTTCGGCCTGCAGCGCACACCCGCGGAGGTTGCGGCGGTGCTGACTGCCGCTGGCCTGCCCACCGACAAGCTGCAGCTGAGCGTGCAACCACTGCTGGTGAAGAGCGCCGACAAGGTGCTGCTGTTCGACACCGGCGCGGCCTCCCGCTTCGGACCCACCTCCGACAAGCTGCCAGCTTCGCTCGCGGCCGCGGGCGTTGACCCGCAAAGCGTCACGGATATCTTCATCTCGCATGCGCACGGCGACCATGTGGGCGGGTTGCTGAACGCGGAGGGCAAGCTCGCCTTCCCGAACGCCACCATCTACATGTCGGCGCCCGAGTGGGATTTCGTGCGCGGCCTCGACGAAAAGACCGCCAGCAGCATGGGGTTGTCACCCCTCGCCGCCTTCATCTCCGCGGTCACGCCCAAGGTGGTGGCGTTCGCCCCCGGCGCGGAGATTGTGCCGGGCGTGGTCAAGGCTGTGGATATCAAGGGCCACACGCCCGGACACTCCGGTTACCTGATCGGCTCCGGCAACGACACCCTGCTGTACGTGGGCGATGCAGTCCACCATTCGGTGGTGTCGGTGCAGCAGCCTGGATGGGGCAATGGCTTTGATGGCGACCCGGCCACGGGCGCCGCGACCCGCAAGGCGGTGATCGAGCAGAACGCGGCCAGCGGGCAGCGTGTCTATGCGGTGCATTTCCCGTTCCCGGGGATCGGGAAATTCGAGAAGCGCGGCGAGGGATTTGTCTGGGTGGCTGAGTGAACTTGGTGGGCCTGCTTGGATTCGAACCAAGGACCAAGGGATTATGAGTCCCCTGCACTAACCGCTGTGCTACAGGCCCGCGGGTGGCGAATATTTTAGCAAAACAGCCACTTAGGCGTGCGTCGATAGAGGTTCCGCTCTGTACATACAAGGTGAAGAACCCGAGGAACACGCCCTGAACACGTAGGAGGTACCTGGATCAAGCAAAAGCCCCCGGTCGCAAACACACCCGGAGGCTTCTGCCCGCACGCGCTGGAGAAACCCAAAACCCCTTCGCGTGCTGTGACGCCCAGCCGTATGGCATGGGGGCAGAGCGTCAGTCCATGCGCTGAACGCGGCACTTATCGCAGAGCCGCACCCGCGCCACATCCTCAGTCCAATTCACTTCCCGGCACCGAAGACACTTCCTGTAGCCGGCATACCGCAGCACCCGGTTCCCGTTGAGCGGGTCCAGCACAGGTTCCTTCCGGTGCACGTCACCGTCGAAAGCCCATTGCACCGGCTCCTCAATTCCTAGCGCCGTGGTGTAGTTCGCTACCCTCA
>JBEVNO010000195.1:0-3375 GCA_040508085.1 Steroidobacteraceae bacterium | reverse complement strand
ACCGACATCAGGTCGCCGAAGGCGGCCCAGATCGGCGCACCTCCGTCAGCCTCGACTTCGATCTCGTCGCTCATGCCGAGGCGGCTCCGGCCTTGCTGCTGCGGCGGCCCGCCAGCTGCTGCAGCTCGTCGATGATCTGCTTCTGCGAGAGCACGCTGAGGTCGATCACCTCACGCGCCTGGGCGACGTAGTAGGCAAGCTGTTCGTCACTGCGCGCCAGCGAGCCGTCCAGCGAGGCGGCGATCTGCGCCAGGCGCTCGTTGAGGCCGTCGCTGGCGGTGCCGAAGGACTGCACGGCGCTGCCGAGCGCATCGGCCAGGCTCGCCACTTCCACTGCGCTGCCGGTGACCTGGGCGGCCACGCTGCCCAGCTTGCCGGTCTCGGCTTCGATGTGATCGGTGAAGCGGGTGCCAACCCGGTCCAGCAGCTCGGCCGAGGTCGAGACCAGTGCATCGACGGCGACGCGCTGCTCGTTGGCGGCGTGGTTGACCGCATCCAGCAGGGTCTCCACGGTGGCCAGCAGGCGGCTGCGTTCTTCCAGCGTGGCGGTATCGCGGACCAGGCTGTCGGAGAGTTTGCTGCGCAGTTCGGCGACGACATCGGCCGCGGCCTTCGGTGCTTCCGAAGCGGCCTGGACCAGGCGCGAGATCTCGCTGATCGTCTCGCTGGCGTGCGCCTGGGCCTGCTGGGTGATGTCGTTGGCGGTGCGGGCGAGCGTGTCACAGATGTCCTGCTGGCGGCGGGCCACGCTGTCGCCGGCCTGCTCCCAGCGCTCGCCGAGGCTGGCGCTCATGCCGCTGAAGGCCTCGGTCCAGGCGCCCAGGCGCTGCTGATCGCGTGCTTCCAGGGCGTCCTGCAGCTGGGCGTGCGAGTGCTGCATTGCCTCGCCCAGCGAGACCGCCTGCGCCTGCAGCGTCGCGGCGGCGGCATCCAGCGCCTGTTGGTGACGCTCGCTCAGTGCCGTTGCGGCCGCATCCTGGCGGGCCAGCGCCTGCTGCCAGGCCTCGGCGATCTGCGCGGTGGTGGCCTCCATGCGGCCGCCGACCGCATCGATCAGGCCGGTGGCCCGGGCGTCATGGGTGTCGGTGAAGCGGGCCAGCGCGCTGCGCAGGTCGGCGGTCAGCGCAGCATGGGTCTGCTGCTGCGCGGCCTGGGCATCCTGCCAGCGCGCCGCGGTCGCGTTGAGCTCGGCCGAGACCGCGTCAAGCAACGCGCTGGAGCGCTCGCCATGCTGCTCGGCGAACCGGGCCAGCGCAGTGCGCAGCTCGGCCGCCATCGTTTCGTTGGTCTGCTGCTGTGCGGCCTGGGCGGCCTGCCAGCTGTCGGCAGTGCCGACCAGTTGTGTGGAGACCGCATCGAGCAGGCCAAGCGCGCGTTGGTCGTGCTGCGCGGCAAACCCGTCCAACGCAGCGCGCAGGTCGGTGGTCAGGGCGGTGTTGGTCTGCTGCTGCCTGTCCAGCGCCGCCTGCCAGGACGCGGCGGTGGCGGCGCGGCTGGCATCGAACCCCTCGGTCAGGCCGGCCAGCTGGCGCTGCACCGCATCGGTCACCGTCTCGTGCATGCTGGCGTTGGCGCGCGCGATGCCGGCCAGGGTGGTATCCATCACCGGCTGCAGGGCCGCACCGACGGCGCGCGCGCTTTCGGCGACGCTGTCCTTGAGCGACTGTTCGATCGCGGCGGTCAGGCGCGCGTATTCCTCATCGGCCTTGGCATGGAAGTTCTGCTGGTTGGCCAGCAGGCGTTCGCCCGAGCTGTTGCTCTGCTGTTCGATCGCGGTGGTCATGGCCTGCAGCCGTTCCACCAGTGCCGGCATCAGTTCGGCCTGCTGCTGCAGCAGCCGGAAGGCTTCATTGCGCTGCCAGGACTGCGAATGCGTGTGCAGGGTGGTGGCGATCTCCGCATCCAGCTGCTGCACCGCGTCCAGCCGCTCGCGCCGGCACAGGGCCGAAAGCAGGCCGAGCATCGCAGAGGTGGCCACGCCGGCGATCGAGGTGCCGAACGCCACCGCAAGGCCTTCCACCGGGGCGCCCAGCGAACCGCGGATCGCCTGCAGGTCGGTCGCGCTTTCCAGCGCAAGACCGGTGCCGCGCAGGGTCGCCATCATGCCGAGCAGGGTGCCGAGCATGCCCAGCAGCACCAGCAGGCCGACCAGGTAGGGCGTCAGCACGGGACCGGGCAGGGCGACGCGCTCACCTTCCACGCGCAGGCGCACGGCGTTGCGCAGGCTGGGATGCAGCTGGCCGAGCCAAGGGGCCAGGCCCGCGCTGGCGGTGCATGCACTGGCCGTGGCCGCCGTGAGCGAGGCGGTCGCCTGCCGGTAGCGATACAGCTCCAGGCCACCGGCCAGGTAGCAGACGGCGATCAGCAGGGCGACAGCGAAACCGACCGGATTTGTGCTGGCATAGCCCGCCCCGATCCAGCACACCGCAACAAGGCCCAGCAGGAAAACAACGTAGTGAAGACTGGTTCTGAACATGACGTCCCGGTTAGTGGGTGCGAAGCGCTGCAAGCAGGCCTTCGATCGGTTGAAAACGGAGATCCAGCTCGGCCAGCAGCAGGGTCTGCATGTCACGGCGGAACACCTCGCGCCACGCATCATCGCTGCCGGCATCGCGCAGGCGCTCGAAATGCACGCCCAGCAGCACCGGCACCTTGGCCAGCAGGCTGTGCTCGCGCGCGCTCAGCGTCTGCTCCATCAGCGCATCGACTTCGGCGAGCCGGGCCAGCGCCGGCGAGGTGCGGGTCAACATGTCGCGAAGGCGACCGCGCAGACGGCTGGTGGCACCGAGCATGGCGCGCTGATGGGTCAGGTAACGCTCGCGGAACACGGTGAACTCGAGGGGGGCTTCGCCGCCGTCGGCCTGCACCGCCCGGCGCGCGGGCCGGGCTGGCTCAGGTTCCTGAACGATGCTCGCCTCCAGGGCCGCGCGGATGCGCTGGCACTCGGCGTCCTCCTCGGCATCGAAATCCGGCCCGTCCACCGCAGGCGGCAGCCGGCCATCGAGCGCCTTGGACAGGGTGACGGCGCGCGTCCAGTCGACCCACTCGCTGAGCCGGTCCGAGAGGGCCGGGCCTGACGAGGCGAGGTTGCTTTCAGCGAGGCGGGCCAGCAGGCGGATGAAGGCCGGGCCCGGGACAGGCGTCCGTTTCGGGAGTTTGGCCATCGTTCCGGTTAAAACGACGAATTTTACACCCGAACGGGTCGGCGTTGCCCGGGCGGGGCGTTCAGTCGGCGTGCCACGCCACGCCAGAGGAAACCACGCCTGCGTCAAACGACACGCCTGCGTCAAACGAAATGAACGGCCTACGGTCAGGCGTGCCACAGCCGCGGCAGCGGGCCATCGGCATCGCTGACCGGGTCGGTGGCCGGGAAGG
>JBEVNO010000182.1:0-28100 GCA_040508085.1 Steroidobacteraceae bacterium | reverse complement strand
TGGTGCGCTGGGCCGGCTGCGCCCGGTGCTGATGACCGCCCTGGTGGCCTCGCTCGGCTTCCTGCCCATGGCGCTGAATGTCGGCGCCGGTTCCGAAGTACAGCGGCCTCTGGCCACGGTGGTCATCGGCGGCGTGGTCTCATCCACGCTGCTGACCCTGCTGGTGCTGCCGGCGCTGTACCGGTGGCTGCACCGGAAGGATGCGCACCCGCCGCTGCTGGCTACGGACGGTACACAGCATTGAACCTGCTGCGCTCGCGCATGAAGTGATTGCCGCAATCCACCTGGATGTTCCAGTTCGCAGGCGTAGCGCAACCGGCAGGGGCCTTGTAGAACCGCTCCCAGGCGGCCGCCTTCGCAGCGTCAGCTCGCTGGCGTTCGATGTTGGCCTGTTCCTGGGCCCGCTGCTGTTCGGCATGCCGCATCTGCAGCTGCTGCTGGCGGCTCTGTTCGGCCATCACGCGAGCTGCATCGGCGGCGCGCCGCGCCTTGGCGGCCGCGGACGCTTTGGCTTCGCTCTCCGCCATCTGTTGCTGCAGCGCCGCCAATTGCTGGCGAGCGTATATCGCGACGACTGCGGCCTGGATGGCGTTGGCGATCAGTATGGCGGCCACAATCTGCAGGACCAGTTTCATGCTGGCTTGATACAGCTGGGACGCGGACGGGGAGAGCCACTGGGTCACATTTCAATGCAGGGGCGCGTCGACGGCGCCAAGTCGCAGACACCCGGGCACCCGCCGCCGATCACCCATGAGTTAACATAATATACATTATGCGAACTCTAATAGGACTGACCGGGCTGCAGGCCCAGCTGGCCTGAACTCCCGCCACGACCTCCGGTCGACCACAGGACGACGCCGCACCGCTCGCGCTCCACCGGCCTGGAGTCGAGACGCGCTAGCGCGGGGCTGGATTCATCGGCCAGGCAGCGCTGGCGGGTTCGGGTCGAGAGTCAGCACCAGGTCGGGAATGTCCCGATCAACGAGTACTTCGCGCACCCTTTGTCCCTGCAGCCGATAGCCGCGCACACTCGGCGATACCTCGTATGGCCCGCGCAGCCCGTGGAGCATGAATGTGCCGTCGGGCGCCAGGACTGAACTCCGGCTTCCGCCTGTCGTCGTGAAGAGCTCGATCCTCATGCCGGGAGCCAGCACTTTGCCGTCGCTCAAGATCACCCGGCCGGACACTGAATGACCCGGGCGCAGCTCCAGGTCCCCGGCATCGACGACTTCGCCGTCATTCCGGGTGGCGACGTATCTGGTTTCGACCACCCCGGAGGCGCTGGATGAATCGGCAGTGGCATCGAGACTCCACACGCGACCGGCAGGCACATTGGTTATCGAGAAGCGCCCCTTGGCGTCTGTTCCGATGTATATCGGAGAAAACGTATCCCCCGCGGCGCGATTGAGCGTGAGCATCGTGAGCTGCGCATTGGCTACAGGCTTTCCTTTTGAAAGCAGCCTGCCGTGTACCGTGGCACCTTCCCTGGCCAGTAGTTCTGCAGACGTTGCGCCCAGTTGCATGGAATGCAAGGCCGGCGCCATGCCCCTTGGCTTCACCTCCAGCAGCACTGCGCTGACCACCTGTCCAGGAATCCGGGGCCGCAGCTCGCCCAGTTCGAAATGTCCAGCTGCATCGGTGACAGCGAGTCCCTCCGGATCGCCCCCATATGAAGTAGTCGTACCCATCTGGAGCCCAACGACTTCGACCAATGCGAAGGGCACGCCATTTCTGCTGGTATCAATGACCCTGCCCCTGGTTCTGGTTGCAGCATCAGAGGCTTGAGGTCTGGCCTTCAGTACGGCCGACAACGGCGTGTTCTCCTGCGGGTCGGTGCCGCGAAGCCAGGTTGGCAGCTTGCCCTCCTGGAATACGATGAGATTGAACACGAGATCCTCATCAAGATCCCCGATCGAGAATCCACCCTGCGCATCCGTCGTCGCCCGCTTGCCGCAGTCGACGTAGCACGTGGGGCAGAAAGTGCTGTAACCCTTGCGCACCCCTGCCGAGTAAACGAGGACAGTCGCCCCTGACACCGGGCTGCCTGCCGGGTCCCTGACAGTGCCATTCACAGTTGCCGCTGCTGAAACAGGTGGCAACAACGGCACGAGGCAGAGTGCGAACACCGTCGAACGCAGGGAAGACAGCCACATGGTCTTGCTCCTTTCTTGTTTTTTTCACGTTGACCGACTAACGACGCAGTTTCGGACGAATCTGCAGGCGCCGCAATCGGCGCCCGCTGCGCCGCAATAGCACCCCAGAATCCTGTGGCCGAGCACCCCGCACTGCGGCATGCTGGCCCCGCACCACCAACAAGGAATCGCATCGATGAGCTACGCCCTACAGCCGTTCAGTTTTCTCGCCGGCACCGAAGTCCTGGGCACGGCCACAGAGGGCTGGAATCTGGACCAGTTGCCCGTGCACGGCGGGCCGGACCGCTCCGCGCGGGTGCTGGTCACGTTCGCGCAGCCGTTCAACGCGGTGCCGCTGGTGCATCTGGGGATCACCGGCCTGGACGTCTGCAACAAGGATGCGGCCCGGGTTACTGTGGCTTCGGCCAATGTGACGGCCCAGGGCTTCGAGATCGTGGTCACGACCTGGCTTGATTCGCGGCTGTGGCGCACCCAGGTGAGCTGGCTCGCCATCGGTTCCTGAACGGACCGCACAAAATCCGGCCGGGACGGGGCGCTTGCTGAATCCAGTTGCCCCGCGCATGCGTATGCACAGGCATGCGCATCGCGGTCGTAGGTTCCGGCATTTCGGGGATGGCCTCCGCGTGGCTGCTGTCGCAGGACCACGAGGTAACTCTGTATGAGGCAGGCAGCCATGTGGGCGGGCATACGCACACGCACGATGTGCACCAGGACGGCGTCCACTATGCGGTGGACTCCGGCTTCATCGTCTTCAACGGCGAACATTACCCACTGCTGACCGCCCTGTTTGCGCGGCTGGGGGTGGCTTCCCAGCCCACCACCATGAGCTTCGCGGTGCAGAACGGCGGCACCGGCCTTGAATACAATGCCGCCAGCCTGGACGGCCTGTTCTGCCAGCGCCGCAACCTGCTGTCGCCGCGCTTCCTCGGCATGGTGCGTGACCTGCTGCGTTTCTACCGGGAGGCACCAGCGTTGCTGGGCCAGCCGCAGGATACGCAGTCACTGGGGCAATACCTGGCGCAGCGGGGGTATGGAGCAGCGTTCCGTGATGATCATCTGGTGCCCATGGCCTCGGCGCTGTGGTCCTCCCCTCCCCGCCAGATCCTGAATTTCCCCGTGCGCTACCTGGTGCAGTTCATGGCCAACCACCAGATGCTGCGCGCCGGCACACGCCCGCAGTGGCGCGTGGTGAGCGGCGGCTCGCAGACCTACGTGCGCGCCCTGCGTTCGCAGTGGGATGTGGACGAGCGCGTGGGCTGCGGTGTGATCGCAGTGCGGCGCCACCCGCAGGCAGTCGAGCTGCGCCACCGGTTCGGTATCGAGAATTTCGACCAGGTGGTGATGGCCTGCCACAGCGATGAGACGCTGGCGCTGCTGGATGCCAGCGAAAGCGAGCGCGCCGTGCTGGGCGCCATCGGGTACCAGGCCAATGATGTGGTGCTGCACACGGATGCGCGGCTGCTGCCACGATCGCGCAAGGCATGGGCGGCATGGAATGCATATATTCCCGCGGCGCCGGATGCCGCCTGCACCGTGAGCTACTGCATGAACCTGCTGCAGGGCATCGAGTCACGCGAGCCATTCATCGTGACGCTGAACCGCAGCGAAGCGATCGAGCCCGCAAAGGTGCTGCGCCGGTTGCAGTACCGCCACCCGGAATACTCGGTGGCATCAGTGGCGGCCCAGCGCCGCAAGTCAGAGATCCAGGGGCAGCGGCGCACCTGGTTCGCGGGCGCGTACTGGGGCTGGGGATTCCACGAGGATGGCATGCGCAGCGCCGTGGATGTGGCAGAAGGGCTGGGCAGCAATGCGGCGCACCGCCTGCTCGGCACTCGCGCGGCGCCGGCCGCGGCTGTAGCGGCATGAGCCAGGTTCTTGCCACTCCCTCTTTTGCCAGCGCCGTGTATGAGGGTGCGGTCACCCATTGCAGGCGCCTGCCTCGTGCGCACGCCTTCCGTTACCGCATCGCGCAGCTGTATATCGATCTCGACGAACTGGACGCAGTGTTTGCCGATCGCTGGCTGTGGTCGGTCAACCGGCGCAACCTGGCCGAGTGGCGACGTACCGATTATCTCGGCCCTGCCGTCCAGCCGCTGGCAGAGGCCGTGCGTGCACGCGTGCGCGCCACCCTGGGGGCCACGCCGGGCGGACCGATCCGTGTGCTCACGCATCTGCGCTATGTCGGGCATGTCTTCAACCCCGTCACCTTCTATTACTGCTTCGCGGCGGATGGCCTGCAGCTGGATTACCTGGTCGCCGAGATCACCAACACGCCCTGGGGCGAACGCCATGCCTATGTGCTGGACGCCGCTGCCGCCCGGGGGGCCGATGGCGTCATGCACTGGTGCTTCGACAAGGCCTTCCACGTCTCCCCGTTCATGGGGATGTCGCGCCGCTATGAATGGCGCCTCACGACGCCGGCTGCGGAACTGGCCGTGCACATGAAAGTAAGCGACGGCGCGAACCGCGAATTCGATGCTACGCTGTCGCTGCAGCGGCGCCCGCTCAACGCCGCATCGCTGGCACGCGTACTGTGGCGTTACCCGATGATGACCGCGCAGGTGGCCGGCGCGATCCATTGGCAGGCACTGCGCCTGTGGCTCAAACGCACCCCAGTTCACACTCATCCGGGGCGCCTCAGCCGCCCCGCCACCCTGCCGGAGTCCAACGTGGCCGAAGCCCCTGGAGGCCAGCCATGAGCGGCCTGGCGCGAGATTCCATTGATTGCGCATTCGAGCGCACCGCCTTCACAGCGCTGGAGCGGTTTCTGCGCGCGCGTCTGGCACGCACGCTCAGCGGCCTGCGCGATGCGCGCCTGGTGCTGCACGATGCGCTGGGTACGATGGAGTTCGGCATGTCGCTGGCCGAGCAGCCGCAGCTCAATGTGCAGGTGTGGGTGACTGATCCACGGCTGTATCGCGCCATGGCCGCCCAGGGCACCGTGGGCGCTGGCGATGCCTATGGCGAAGGCTACTGGCATTGCCAGGATCTGGTCGGACTGGTGCGCCTGCTGGTGCGCAACCGCGAACTGCTCGAGGGACTGGACAGCGGCACGGCACGATTAGGCAGCGCCGCACTGCGATGGTGGCATGCCTGGCGCCCCAACACGCGTGCCGGTAGTCGTCGCAACATTGCCGCGCATTACGACCTGGGCAACGAGTTCTTCCGCCTGTTCCTGTCAGCGGACCTCATGTATTCGGCGGCCCTGTGGACGCATGCCACCGACACGCTCGAGGTGGCCTCGGCCCGCAAGCTCGACGCCATCTGCCTGAAGCTGGACCTGCGTCCCGAACACCATGTGATCGAGATCGGCAGCGGCTGGGGCGGGTTCGCCATCCACGCGGCGCGACACTACGGCTGCCGCGTCACCACCACCACTATTTCGCGCGAGCAGTATGAGCTGGCGCGGTCGCTGGTCGCCGCCGCCGGGCTGCAGGATCGCGTGACCGTGCTGCTGCAGGACTACCGCGACCTCACCGGCAGGTTCGACCGGCTGGTTTCGCTCGAGATGATCGAGGCCATCGGTGCCAGTTACCTCCCGACCTACTTTGCCAAGGCAGGCAGCCTGCTCGGACCGCAGGGACTGGCGCTGATCCAGGCCATCACCATCGAGGATCACCGCTACAAGCAGGCCCTGGGCACGGTGGATTTCATCCAGCGCCATGTCTTTCCCGGCAGCTTCATCCCCAGCCTGGCTGCAATGCTCGAGGCCAAGTCGCGCGGCACTGACCTGGCGCTGGTGCATGCAGAGGACTTCGGGCTGTCGTATGCGCTGACCTTGCAGGCCTGGCGCGAGCGCTTCATGGCAAGGCTCGCCGAAGTGCGGGCGCAGGGTTTCGACGAGCGCTTCCAGCGCCTGTGGGAGTTCTACCTCGCCTACTGCGAAGGCGGCTTCCGCGAACGCACGATCGGCGTGGCGCAGCTGCTGCTCGCCAAGCCGCACGCGCCGCAGACATTGCCGCGCTGGACCTCACGCGATGAGGCCGCCCGATGATCGCGCTGCCGTGGCCTGCACAGTGGCAGCTGGCCGGCATTGCCGCCGTCATGGCCGTCATCATGTGCGGCGGCTGGCTGTGGCAGCGCGCGCACCAGAATGCGGGCATCGTGGACGTGCTGTGGGCGGGCGGCCTCGCCATGGCAGCGATGCTGGTGGCATTGACGGGTGGCGGTGCGGCCCTGCCCCGCATCGTGGTCGCGGTACTGGCCGGCTGCTGGGCGCTGCGCCTTGGCATGCACCTGTGGCAGCGGGTCCGCAGCGAGCCCGAAGACGGCCGCTATCGCCAGCTGCGCATCCACTGGCGCGGGCACCAGGGAAAGTTCCTGCTGTTTTTCCTGTTCCAGGCACTGCTGGTGCTGCTGTTCGCCCTGCCTTTTGTGGCGGTGGCGGCCAATCCGGTCGGCGGCCTTACGCCGTGGGTGGTGCTGGGCATCATGGTGTGGGTCGGCGCCGTGTTTGGCGAGGCGGCCGCGGATCGTCAGCTCGCCCACTTCCGCGCGGACCCTGCCCATCGCGGCAAGACATGCCGCCGCGGCATGTGGCGCTACTCGCGGCATCCCAACTATTTCTTCGAGTGGCTGCACTGGTTCGCATATGTGCTGCTTGCCGTCGGCTCGCCGCTGGCTTGGCTGAGCTGGGTGGGCCCGGCGGCCATGTATGTGTTCCTGCGCTGGCTCAGCGGCATTCCCTTCACCGAGGCGCAGGCACTGCGCACGCGCGGTGAGGATTACCGTGACTACCAGAGTCGCACCCCGATGCTGTTCCCCTGGTTCCCGAAAGCTGCGCCGGCGAAGCGGAGCACGTCCTGAACATCAGCCTCGCCCAGGACCAGTTGCCCGACCGCGCCGCCAGTGGCCTGCTGGGGCTCGCCGAGCGCGGGCTGCTGCCGGATGTCTTGATCCGCGCCGGCATCCGCCGGCTGTGCGCCCAGCGCCTGGCAGCCTTGCAGGACACCTCCATGGAGGGGCGGCAGGACCGGGCCAGCCACTGGCTGGAACAGTGGCGCCGCGGGCCCGTGGCCATCCACACGGATGTGGCCAATGCGCAGCACTACGAAGTGCCGGCGGGCTTCTTCCAGCATTGCCTCGGGCCGCAGCTGAAGTACTCCGGGTGTTACTACCTGGATGCCTCGCGCACGCTGGCGGAAGCGGAAGAATGCATGCTGGCGATGTACGGCGAACGGGCCGAGCTGCGGGACGGGCAGGACGTGCTCGAACTGGGCTGTGGCTGGGGTTCGCTGACGTTGTGGATGGCCGGCCGCTACCCGCGTTCACGCATCACGGCGGTTTCCAATTCGCAATCGCAGCGCGAATACATCGAGGAGCAGTGCCGGCTGCGCGGTTACGCGAACGTGCGCGTCCTTACCTGCGACGTGAGCACTCTGGAGCTGGCGCCCGGGGCATTTGATCGCTGTGTATCGGTGGAGATGTTCGAGCATGTGCGCAACCATGCCTTGCTGCTGCAGCGGGTTGCGCAGTGGCTGCGGCCGCGTGGCAAGCTGTTCGTGCACATCTTCGCGCACCGGCAGGAGGCGTATCCCTTCGAGACCGAAGGCAGCGACAACTGGATGGGGCGGCACTTCTTCACCGGCGGCATGATGCCCGCCGCAGATACCTTGCTGCACTACCAGCGCGACCTGCAACTGGAGCAGCGCTGGCTGGTGGATGGCACGCATTACCAGCGCACTGCGAATCACTGGCTGCAGAACCAGGATCTGCACCGCGAGCAGATCATGCCGGTGCTGGCAGCGACCTATGGCACGGCGCTGGCGCCGCTGTGGTTCCAGCGCTGGCGCATGTTCTTCATGGCCTGCGCGGAGCTGTTCGGCTACGCCGGCGGCAGGCAATGGCTGATCGCCCACTACCGTTTCACCCGCAACTACTGAACAACGGATGGATTACATGGCGCAACGCATCCATGCACTCTGGCTCACGCTGCCCGGCCTGCTGCTGTCGGCCTGCGCCGCGCACTCTCCCCTGCCAGCGGTGCCTCAACTGGACCTGCCGCGTTTCCTCGGCGACTGGTATGTCATCGCCGCCATACCGACCTGGCTGGAAAAGGATGCCTACAACGCCGTCGAGTCCTACTCCATGCGCCCGGACGGGCGCATCCAGACCGACTACCGTCACCGCGTTGGCGCGTTTGACGGCAAGATCCGCAACATGCACCCGATCGGCACGGTTACACCGGGCACCGGCAACGCCATATGGGGCATGCAGTTCATCTGGCCCATCAAGGCCGAGTATGTAATTGCCTGGCTCGACCCGGAATATCGCAGCGTCATCATCGGGCGCAGCAAGCGCGACTACGTGTGGATCATGACGCGCAGGCCCAGCATGGATGATACGCAATACAATGAACTCCAGGCCCGTGTGCAGGCGATGGGCTATGACATTGCACAATTGCGGCGCGTGCCGCAGCGCTGGCCTGAGCCTTAGAACATGCCGCCACCGGAATGTTTATGATCGCTGTCCGCACCACACCAACGAGGTTGAGGCCCCGCGGGGACCGGACGCTTGTCCACACCACCCAGCCCAGAGATCCACGATGCAGGCTACTGGGCTGACCAGATGGCAGGGGTGGCTGCGCGCCGCGACCTGGACTGCTTCATGCGCATCTATGACCACTACGCGCCGCGCCTGCAGCGCTACCTGCTGGGGCGCGGGGTGACGGCTGCGCAGGCTGAGGAGCTGGTGCAGGAGGCACTGTTGCGCGTGTGGCGCCGCGCGGCGCTGTTCGACCCGGCGCGTGCCAGCCTGTCGACCTGGCTGTTCCGCGTGGCGCGCAACCTGCATCTGGACAGTCTGCGTGGGCAGCCGCGCTGGTTGCCGCTTGATGATGCATTCGAGCGGCTCGATGAGCAGTCACGGCAGGCAACCCCGAACACCACCGGGTCCGCGGCAGACTTTGCGGCGCTGCAGGTGGCTATCGAATGCCTGCCGGAGCTGCAGGCCCAGCTGATCCGCATGTCCTATTTCGAAGCCAAGAGCCACAGTGAGATTGCCCGGCAGCTGTCGATGCCGCTGGGCTCGGTGAAATCCGCGCTGCGCCGGGCCTTTGCCAAGCTGCAGTCAAGCCTCGGAGGCCTGCCTTGACGCCACGTCATCACCTCGACCTCGCGACACTGGTGGGCTATTCCGCTGGCGCATTGCCACCGGCTTTTGCGGCCGTGGCGGCCACGCACATAGGCCTGTGCCCGCAGTGCCGCGCAGGCCTGTCCGATGCGGATCGCGTGGGCGGCCTGCTGCTGCATCAGCAGCCGCCCGCTCCAGTGTCAGAGAACGCCAGGCTCAAGCTGCTGGCGCGGCTGCAGAGCGAGCCCGATGACGGCGTGCAGCCGCAGCCCCAGTCGGTGGCCGCGGCGGATCTGCTGCCCGCACCGCTGCGTCCCTACTTCGGCGATTCCTTCAGCGCACTGCGCTGGCGCCGTGTTGCCCCGGGTGTGCATCACATCCGCGGGCCGGCAATGCCGCACGGCGAACTGATGCTGCTGCGGGTGGCGGCGGGGCGCAGCGTGCCACAGCATGGGCACGGCGGCAGCGAACTCACGGTGATCCTGAGTGGTGCCTATGACGATGTGCTGGGTCATTTCGCCGCGGGCGATGCGGCGGACCTGGACATGGATGTGCAGCACCAGCCGGTGACCTCCCCCGGCCCGCCCTGCATCTGCGTCGCGGCCGTGGATGCGCCGCTGCGCTTTTCGGGCTGGTTCGCGCGCATGCTGCGCCCGCTGATGGGGTTCTAGGGGTCGGTCAACCCTCGTCGCCGTAGATACCCACCTGCACTGGTGTCCGCGCAGAAACCCGCGCGCGGTACATGCCCGCGGTATTGAAACTCCAGGCCATCTGGCCGTCTGCCGCCACGGCGATCACCCCGCCATCGCCGCCCAGCGCCGTCAGGCGCTTCTTCACCACTTCGTCGGCCGCTGCCTGCAGCGACAGCTGCTTGTATTCCACCAGCGCGCAGATCTCGCGCGCGATGGTGAGCCGGATGAAATACTCACCCGTGCCAGTGCCCGACACCGCGCAGGAAGCATTGGCTGCGTAAGTGCCTGCGCCGATGACGGGGCTGTCGCCCACCCTGCCCCAGCGCTTGCCGGTCAGCCCGCCGGTGGAAGTGCCGGCCGCGATGTTGCCCTGCATGTCGCAGGCCACCACACCCACCGTGCCGTGCTTGCCCTCGTCATGCGCGAAGCGCGCATTGCCGGCGTCCTGCAGCATGGCGGGCACGCCCGCCGGCCGCTGTGGAATCGGCAGCTGCGCCGACCGCAGATAACGCTCGAGGCTTTGCCAGCGGCGGTGGGTGAAGAAGAACGCGGGTTCCACCTGCTCGAGGCCGCGGCTGCGCGCGAATTCTTCCGCGGGGTCGCCAGCGAGCATGACATGCGGCGAGTGCTGCATGATTTCCCGCGCGAGCGAAATGGGATGGCGTGTGCGCGTTGCGCCCGCCACCGCGCCGGCGGCCAGCGTGCGGCCATCCATGATGGCGCTATCCAGCTCGTTGCGACCCTCGGCATTGAAGACCGCGCCGCGACCGGCGTTGTAGAGCGGTTCGTCTTCCAGCAACCGCACGGTGCTTTCCACGGCGTCGAGCGCGCTGACGCCGCCGCGCAGCGCCTTCGCGCCGGCCGCGGCGATCTGGGCGAGGGACTGCCGATAGGCCTGTTCCTGCTCCAGGCTCAGTTGCGGGCGCGTGATGGCGCCAGCTCCACCGTGAATGACCAGTGCCCATCGGGGCTGTGCTTCCATTCCCATCCCCGCGACATCCGGCTGTCCGTACACTTCACCATTATGAATGAGTTCCTGACGCTGCTGCGGGCTGCCACGCCGGCGCAGGTGTTCAACCCCTGGCGCATGCGCGATGCCAGCACGGATCTGTTCGCCGATGCGCCGGCGCGGCGCCTGCAGCGGCTGCGGGAACATCTCGCGACCCCGGCGCGCTATGTACTGATCGGCGAGGCAGCGGGCTATCAGGGCTGCAAGGTATCGGGCCTCGCCTTCACCAGCGAGCGGCTGCTGCTGGAGGGTTCGATTCCGCGGGTGGCACCACTGCCGGGCCGCCTCACCTCGCGCGCACGGCCATGGAGCGAGCCCTCAGCCACCACCGTGTGGAAGACGCTGCACGCACTGGGCATGGCCGAACACACCGTGCTTTGGAATGCCTATCCCTGGCACC
The DNA here is from genome assembly GCA_040508085.1 of Steroidobacteraceae bacterium. Lineage (GTDB taxonomy): Bacteria > Pseudomonadota > Gammaproteobacteria > Steroidobacterales > Steroidobacteraceae > ZC4RG30. Next base: position 16,775 of record JBEVNO010000182.1, on the reverse strand, counting down.
CACACAAGCCGGAACAGCTGCATTCCAACCGCACCCCTACACGCGGTGAAAGAATTGCCGGTGTTCCAGTGCTGGAAAGTTTCCTGCGCCTGTTTCCCAGGGCGCACGTTTTCGCGGTGGGGCGCAATGCCGAGGCGGCGCTGGCGGAGCTCGCCCTGGCGGCGCGGCCATTGCGGCATCCGTCCATGGGTGGGGCAGCTGAATTTGCACGCCAGCTGCGGGCCGCGATCAGACGCGACTGACCAGGGACAATGGCGGCAGTCCATATGCGGCGCGCGCCGAATCACATCTGGCGTCCCCGGGCTGCAGCTCGCGACAGGGGGACGGGCGTTGTGCATATTGCGTGCAGCTCACCTGCTCGCCCACGCATCCAGCCAGCGCGACGCAGCGCACTGGCGCCGCGCCTGTGCCGGCCATGCAGGACAGGTGCGGCGTGACCTGCTCGGTGAGCATTTCAGGCAGGCCGTGGGCCTGCGCCTCGCTCCAGTAAAAGGACACGCGAAAGTGGGCACAGCAGGCGCCACAGTGCTGGCAGGAATCGTGGCCGGGCGCTGTGTCGGTCACGCCGTCACGGGGGCGGGGCCAACAATTGTTGCAGCAATCATCTGTTTTATATCAATGAATTGCGATGTATAGATGAGGTGATTTCTTTCAGCGACGTGCGCGCGGCGCTGCACGGCCGCCACCATCGGTGCTGTAACCGAATGTACATTTGCGCCCTTGTGATGCAGGTGTATATTCGAAGCCTACCTCCTTGACTAGGCGGGAGGTTTTGTTGGTGCAGCCTTAGACATTACATGAGGTTGCGTGGCTAACACGATCGGTCTTCAAGTGGGCAGGGCCTGAAGTCATGAGCGAAATTCTCGATCGCCTCCAGATGGCCGCGCTGCGCCTGTCACAGGATGGTCCCCTGAAGGACCGGCTCGCCGACGCCTACGCTTCCTACCTGCTCGGACTGGATGTGCATGACCTGCCGGCCGAGCTGCGCGCCGAGATGGATCAGCTCAATGCCGCCATGCATCGGGAGATACCGCAGCCGCGCGAGAGCGTGATACGTGCGTCGGTCCGGAAGATGTCCAGCCAGGAGGTGGGGCAGCTCGCCGGCATGGTGGTACTGATGTTCACGAGTGTTGTCCGGGCAGAATTGGCTCATGCCCCGGTGCCGCGCCCTGCCCGCGTGCCCAGTTCCGCGCCAGTGGTGCAGTTGTTCGCCGAAGCCTGAGCCCGGCGGTTCAAGCGCTGCTCAATCGCGCTTGAAGTCCTTGAACTCGTCGGGATCGAACTCGACCATCTCGAAACGCGCGGTCTGTTCGTGGCGCGACAACCGCTTGATCGCATCGATGATGCCGCGCTCATCCCATTGCACGTTCTCATCCGAGCGCTCGAGCAGCACCTTGGGCAGTTCCTGCCGTACGCCGAAATAGCCCAGCAGCAGCACGGGCTTCTTCTGTGACTGCGCGTAGTTCATCTGGAAGATGGTCAGATCAGGGCTGACCGGATGCAGGCTTGCCAGCGCCACCACAATCTCCGCTGCATCGATCTGCTTGCGCAGGTCATTGCGGACACTTTCGGTATCAGTGGCGGCCGGCGGCGCGTCCGGCGTGCTCGAATTGCGGTAGTAGAAGTTGCGCGCGCTTTCCAGGAACTCGAACAACCTCGAGTAGTCGTCCGAATCATGCCAGTTGTGCGTCACGAAGACGCGGTAGGGATTTTCCTGCGACATCCTGTGGGGAAGTGTACCCCAACACCCGATAGACTAGCGCGTCTACAGGTCTTTACGCGTGGTTGGCCGTGCGCCTGGTCGTCTACAACATCCGCTATGCCACCGGTTTCGGTCCGGCATTCCACCTGCCGGTACCGGGCGCGGGGTATCTGCGCAGCAACCGCCGCGTGCTGGATGGTCTGACCGAGTTCCTGCGGCGCCAGGACGCCGACATCATCGGCCTGATAGAGATCGACATCGGCTCCATCCGATCCGGCATGGTGAACCAGGCCGAACATATCGCCACCAGCATCGGTCACTTCTCCACCTACCAGTGCAAGTACGGCACCGGCTCGGTGAACAATTTCCTGCCCATCGTGCGCAAGCAGGCGAACGCCTTCCTGGCTGCGCCGCGCGTGCATGGCGAGCGCTTCCACTATTTCGAGTCGGGCATCAAGCGCCTGATCATCGAACTTGAACTGGAGGAAGTGTGTGTGTTCCTGGTACACCTGTCGCTGAAATACCGGCACCGCCAGTACCAGTTGCGCTACCTGCATGGCCTGGTGGAGAAGGCCAACAAGCCAGTCATCGTGGCGGGCGATTTCAATACCTTCTGGGGCACACACGAGCTGTATCTGTTCATGCGCGCGGCGCGGCTGCGCAGCGCCAATGTGAAGAGCATCCCCACCTACCCCGCCAACGCGCCGCGCGCGGAGCTGGATTTCGTGCTGGTGGACGAGCGCATCGAGGTCAATGACTTCCGCGTGCCGGACATCCGGCTGTCTGACCATCGCCCGCTGGTCTGCGATTTCACCGTGCGCAAGGAGTAGGCCGTGAGTGCAGATACCTGGAACTACCAGCTGGATGCGGACGGCATTGGCGTACTCACCATCGACGTGCCCGAGCGCTCGGCCAATACACTGGGCGGTCCTGCACTGCGTGAACTGGGGATGGTGCTCGACACCATCGAGCGGTCCCCGCCCAGCGGCCTGATCATCCGTTCGGGCAAGCCCAGCGGGTTCATTGCCGGCGCGGACATCAACGAGTTCAGCGGTTTCCGCTCGGTGGAGGATGCGCTGGCCGCCGTGCGGCTCGGCCAGGGGCTGTGCGACCGCATCGAGGCGCTGCCCTGCCCCACGGTCGCCGTGTTGCAGGGATTCGCGCTGGGCGGCGGCCTGGAACTGGCGCTGGCCTGCCGCTATCGCCTGGGCGTCGACGACGGCAAGCTGACACTGGGCCTGCCCGAGGTGCAGCTCGGCATCCATCCGGGCTTCGGTGGCACGGTGCGTCTGGTGCGGCTGGTCGGCGTGCGTCCCGCCATGGACATGATGCTCACCGGCAAGAACATCCGCAGCGACAAGGCGCTGCGCATGGGCCTGGTGGACCGGCTGGTGCCGGCCGCCGGCGCAGACAGCGCCGCCCGCGAGCTGATCACGGAGGGTCCGGCACCGCATCGCCCGGGGCTGCTCGAACGATTGCTGTCCGCAGCGCTGGTGCGCCCATTCCTGGTGCCCGCCCTCACTCGTCAGGTAGCAGCGCGGGTGCGCAAGGAGCACTACCCCGCCCCCTACGCCATCGTGGCCCTGTGGTCCCGGCATGGCGCGCATGGCCGCGCGGCCTTTGATGCCGAGGCGCAATCCATTGCACAGCTGTTCCTCAGCCCGACGGCACGCAATCTGGTGCGGGTGTTCCAGCTGCAGGAAAGATTGAAGTCACTGGGCGGCAAGAGCCCCAGCCTGCCGAGAGTGGCGCACGTGCACGTGGTGGGCGCCGGCATCATGGGGGGGGATATCGCCGCCTGGTGCGCTTTGCACGGCTTCACCGTGAGCCTGCAGGATCGTGCGCTGGAGCAGGTTGCGCCGGCGTTGAAGCGCGCCGGCGAACTCTTCGCCAAACGTCTGCCCAAGGAGGCCGAGCGGGCGGCGGCTGCCGCGCGCCTGGTGGCCGATGTGGACGGCGCGAAGGTGCCGGAGGCAGATCTGGTCATCGAGGCCATCTTCGAGAACCTGCAGGCCAAGCAGTCGCTGTATGCGGCGCTGCTGCCGCGCATGAAGCCAGCCGCCATCCTCGCCACCAACACCTCGAGCCTGGTCCTGGAGTCGCTGGCACAGGGGATGGCGGAGCCGGGCCGTTTCGTGGGGTTGCATTTCTTCAATCCGGTGGCCCAGATGCCACTGGTCGAGATCATCCGTCACACGGCGACGCAGCCGGAGGTAGTGGCCGCCGCTGCGGCGTTCGTGCGCCGCATCGACAAGCTGCCGTTGCCATGCCGCAGCGCGCCGGGTTTCCTCGTCAACCGGGTGCTGATCCCCTACATGCAGGAAGGCATGGTCGCCGTCGAACAAGGCGTGCAGCCGGAGGCAGTCGATGCCGCCGCCACGGGTTTCGGCATGCCGATGGGGCCCATCGAGCTGGCGGATGTGGTGGGCCTTGATGTCTGCAAGCACGTCGGGGAGATCATCGGCGCGGCGCTGGCCCGGCAACCCCCGTTGCCATTGGCGCGCCTGGAAGCATTGGTGGCGGCCAGGCAGCTCGGCCGCAAGAGCGGCCAGGGGTATTACCGCTGGGTCGACGGCAAGGCGGTGAAACAGGCCGTTGATGCCGCTGCCGTGACGCCCGAACTGACGGACCGGCTGATGCTGACCTTCGCCAACGAGAGCGTGGCCTGCTGGCGCGAACGCATCGTGGAGGACGCGGACCTGGTGGATGCGGGTGTAATCTTCGGCGCCGGCTTCGCGCCGTTCCGCGGCGGACCGCTGCAATGGGCACGTGAGGAAGGCGTCGAGCACGTCCGCGCACGGCTCCAGGAACTCAGTGTGCGACATGGTGCGCGCTTTGCACCGGACGCCGGCTGGGGCGACCTGTGACCCGTGTTAGCATCGGGCGTTGACAAGGAGCGGTTCATCGATGAGTCAGGAACGACCCGCTGATGTGGCGCTGCTGCGCCGCTTCGCGCCGCTCGACGGGCTGAAGAAGGAAAACCAGGCCTCGCTGGCGCGCAAGGTGTTCGTGCGCGAGGTCGATTCCGGACGGCTGCTGTTCAAGCAGGGCGACACTGACCGGCGCACTATCTGGGTGGTGTCCGGCACGGTTGAGCTGCGCGAGGACGACCGCATGGTGGCCACCGTGCGCGGCGGTACACCTGAAGCCCGCAATCCGATTGCTCCCCGCTCGCCCCGCGAGTTCTCGGCCCGCGCCATGGACCGCGTGGAGTACCTCTCCATCGACAGCGAGCTGCTGGATGTGATGATCACCTGGGACCAGACCGGCACCTACGAGGTGACCGAGCTGCAGAACCAGTTCCAGGGCGCTGAAGGCGACGACTGGATGACCACACTGCTGCAGAGCCGCGCCATGCAGCGCATCCCGCCGGCCAACATCCAGGCGATATTCCTGCGCATGCAGCGCGTTCCCTTCCGCGCCGGCGAAGTGGTCATCCACCAGGGCACCGAGGGCGATTTCTTCTATGCCATCGTCAGCGGCCGCTGCGGGGTGACGCGCGAAACACCGCTCAACAAGGAAGGCATCCGGCTGGCAGAGCTCACCGTCGGCGACACCTTTGGCGAAGAGGCGCTGATCTCGGAGGCCAAGCGCAACGCCACGGTCACCATGCTCACCGACGGCGTGCTGATGAAGCTGGGCAAGACGGATTTCCGCGAGCTCATGAACGAGCCCCTGCTGCAGTGGGTGACGCCCGAACAGGCTGAATCGCTGGTCGACCAGCAGGGCGGCGTCTGGCTCGACGTGCGGCTGCCCTCGGAATACCAGAACCTGGCGATTGAATCGGCCATCAATGTGCCGCTGTATTTCATCCGGCTCAAGCTGTCGAGCTTCGATCGCAACCGGCCGTATATCGTCTACTGCGATACCGGTCGCCGCAGCTCCGCCGCGGCCTTCATCCTGGTGGAAAAAGGCTTCGATGCTTATGTGCTGAAGGGCGGCCTCTCCGTCATGGAGCGCGGCCTGCGCCGGGCCACGCCGGCCTGAAGCGCCGCCTGCGGGCGGCCGCTACATGGTGTGCGTTGACTTCTCGCCGGCGATGGCGCCAGCCAGGTAGTTTTCAATCTTCTTCTGCGTCTGGCCGCGATCCTGCTCGCTGAACTGGACGCCGATGCCGGCCGTGCGCTTGCCCTGCGCGCCGCGCGGGGTGAGCCAGATCACGCGGCCCGCCACGGGCAGTTTTTCGTCCTCGCCCATCAGGTTCAGCAGCATGAACACCTCGTCACCGAGGCGATAGTTGCTGTTGGTGGGAATGAACAGGCCGCCATTGCGCACGAATGGCATGTACGCCATGTAGAGGGCGCTTTTGTCCTTGATCGTGAGCGTGAGCAGCCCGGGTTTGTTGACTCCCGAACGCGAGAGCGAATCTTTGTGCGCCATTGCGATAGTCATAGTACCTGTGTCAGCCCACGCCGGCCTGGTTCAACCGCCAGAGCTGACGCTCAAGCTGGAGGGGTTTGTTGACTGACGTGGCGAGCTGGCCGGATAGCTCGCGCAGGTCATCCAACAATCTGAGGGCCTGGGCTATATTTATGTCCAAAAGGCCCCCTTGCAACCGGGCACCAGCGCGCATTGCGAGCAGCTGGCCTGTGAGGCAGTTCTCAATGCAGGCGAGTCGCAGGCGCAGGTCATCCCCGGCCCAGGCGGCCGCGGTCCTGATCACATCCAGCCGGCCCTGGGCAGCCGCCGCAAGCCCCTGCAGCACCTCCTCGCGCAGGGCCACCATCCGGCCTACATCAGCCTCGAGCGCGGCCAGCGGCGCGATGCCGACGACATCCAGCACGGCCGGCCAGTCGGCCCGATGCGCGGGCTTGCGCTCGGCCAGCCATGCGAGGGTGGCGGCCCGGTCCGGGGCCGGGACTGCCAGCCGCTGGCAGCGGCTGCGCACGGTGGCGGGAAGCAGCGAAGGCGCACTGGTCAGCAGCAGCAGATGCGCATCGGGGCGCGGCTCCTCGAGCGTTTTCAGCAGTGCGTTGGCGGCATTGCGGTTGAGGACATCGGCCGGCTGCAGCACCACCACCGTGCCCCTGCCCTCGTAGCTGGACAGCGCCAGCTGGCGGGCGAGGTCGCGGATCTGGTCCACCGAGATCTGTACGAGCTTCAGTTCCGGGTCCGGGCCGATCACGATGAAATCCGGATGCTCGCCGCTGGCTACGCGCCGGCAATGCGTGCACTCCCCGCAGGGGGGTTGCTTGCCCACGCAGAAACGCAGCTGCGCGAAGTATTGCGCGAGCTGCATGGCGCCGACGCCCGGCGCCTCGTGCAGCAGCAGCGCCGGCGGCAGGCGCCCTGCCGCGAACGCGCCCCGCAGCTGCGCTGCGGGCGCCTCCAGCCAGGGCAGCAGCGGCTCCCTCACGGCAGCGCCAGCACATGCAACGCTGCCTGCAGCACGTCGCTGGCGGACTGCGTGGCATCGATGCGGCGCACCCTGCGCGGCTCGCGCTGCGCGAGTTCCAGATAGCACTGGCGGGCACGGCTGAAGAAGCCCAGCTGTTCGTCCTCGAAGCGGTCGCCTGCGGCACCGTGGCGGCCCCTGGCCCGCGCCAGGCCCAGCTCTGGGGGCAGATCCAGCAGCAAGGTGAGATCCGGCTGCAGACCGGGATGCGCAATGGCGGCCAGTTGCTCGATGGCGGCGGCATCGATCTGGCGGCCCGCCCCCTGGTAGGCGCGGGTGGTATCGGTGAAGCGGTCACACAGCACCCACTCGCCCCGCGCCAGGGCCGGTTCGATGCGCTGCGCCACATGCGCAGCGCGCGCGGCAAACATCAGCAGGGTTTCCGTCGCCGGCGGCATGCCGTCGGCGCGGCGCGCCAGCACCAGCTCACGGATCTGCTCGGCCAGCGGCGTGCCGCCGGGCTCGCGGGTGAGCAGCACCTGGCGGCCCTGCGCGGCCAGGGCCTCCCCCAGCGCGCGCTGCAGGCTCGACTTGCCGGCGCCTTCGATGCCTTCCAGCGTGATGAAGCGGCCGCGCGTCATGGAATGAGCCCGACCTCCGCGGCGGCCTCGGCCAGCGACCTGGTGCGCAGGCGCTCCAGGTAGCGCTGCACGGCGCGGCTGTGTTCGGCATTGGTGGCGGAGAAGTAGTGACCGCCGCTGCCATCACCGATGGCGACGAAGAACAGCGCATCGGTCTTCTCCGGATTGAGCGCGGCGACAATGGATTCGCGGCCCGGCAGGGCAATCGGCGTGGGTGGCAGGCCGGCGCGCGTATAGGTGTTGTAGGGGCCATCAGTGGTGAGGTCGCGCTTGCGTATGTTGCCGTCGTAGCGCGCGCCCAGACCGTAGATCACGGTGGGATCGGTCTGCAGGCGCATGCCCTCGCGCAGGCGGTTGATGAACACGCCCGCCACGCGCCTGCGCTCGCTGGCGAGGCCGGTTTCCTTCTCGATGATGGAGGCCAGTGTCAGCGCCTCATCGGGGCTGGCAACCGGCAGATCCGGTTGGCGCGTATCCCAGGCCTGCTGCAGGTCGCGGCGCTGCGCCTCGAATGCCATGCGCAGCACCTGCAGGTCCGAGGTGACTCCGGGTGCGTAGGCGTAGGTATCGGGCGCGAACCGGCCTTCCGGATGCACGCCCGGCGCACCCAGCTGCGCCATCACCTGTTCATCACTCAGCGCGCGCACCTCGGGCAGCAGTTCCGGCTGCTTCGCCAGCAGCTGCCGCATCTGCGCGAATGTCCAGCCCTCGACGATGGTGACCTGCTCCATCACCACCCTGCCCTCCACCATCTGCTGCAGGATGGACAACGGCCGGTCGCCGGGCACGATACGGTAGCGGCCGGCCTTGATGCCGCCGGCACCCAGCGCCTCGGGCCGGCAGCAGCGCAGATACCACTCCAGCCGCTGGGCGCTGAGGATGAGCTGCCGCTGCTCCAGCAGGCGCAGCGTGGCGCGCAGGCTGGCGCCCTGCGGAACGTCGACCTGCTGCAGTTCGGTGGCTGGCCCGGGGGTGAAGGCGGCCAGCCGCACCTGGTAGCTGAATGCCACGGCCGCGGCGGCCAGCAGCACGAACAGGACGGCCAGCCAGGCCGTGACGCCGCGTCTAGTCATCCAGGCGCTCCAGCGCTGCTCCGATGGCCGCCAGGCGCGCGCTGGCCGCCAGCTGTCGCTGGTCGAGCTCATGCACTGGCACGAGGCCGAGCCGCGCATTGCTCAACGACAGCGACGTGCAGCCGCCCAGCACCGTCATTGGCAGGTCGGCGACGCGGATGGGCATGCCGGCCCGCGCAGCCTCGCGCAGCGCCGCGGCGCGCATCACGCCGGCCACTCCGCAGCGCTGCAGCGCCGGCGTCACCAGCTCACCGTCCAGTTCGAGAAACACATTGCTCATGGTGCCTGACACCAGCAAGCCGGAGCTACTGGCCATAATGCCCTCGAATGCCCCACTGTCCTGCAGCGCCCGCCGCGCCAGCACCTGTTCCAGACGGTTGCAGTGCTTGATGCCGGCCAGATCCGGGTTCTCGCCCAGGCGTGCCTGCAGCGTCACAGCGCGCAGGCAGACGGGTAGCTCGGCTGCCGCGGGCGCAGCGAATACCGAAAGAATGACACGCTGCTGCTCGGTGCCCTGCGCGCCATAGCCGCGCGCCACCGCGTCGCCGCGGCTCAGCTGCAGTTTCAGCAGCGCCTCGCCGTACCGGCTCGCGGCGGCGCGTGCAGGTGCCCAGATGCGCGCTTCATCAGCCGGCATGGCCAGCCGTGCCGCGCCGGCGGCGAGCCGCGCGCGGTGCAGTGCCTCGAAGCGGATGTGGCCCTGGCGTACGCGCATGGTTTCGAACAGGCCATCGCCATACTGCAATGAGCGGTCGAGCGGCCAGCCATCGGCACGTGGCTCACCATCGACGAGGACCTGCAGCAGGCCGTTCATGGCCGCAATGCCAGCAGCATGCCGCGGGCCTTGGTGCGGGATTCGGCAAGCTCGCGCTCTGGCTGTGAATCCGCCACGATGCCGGCGCCCGCCCGGAACTCCAGCTGCCGGCCATGCAGCGACATGGTGCGTATCAGGATGTTGAAATCCGCTGAGCCATCATGGTTCAGGTAGCCCAGGCTGCCGGTGTAGGGTCCGCGCGGCGCCTGCTCCAGCTCCGAGATGATCTGCATGCAGCGCACCTTCGGGACTCCCGTGATGGTGCCGCCGGGAAAAACCGCACGCAGTGCCTGCACAGGCGACACGCCGGCGCGCAGTTCGCCGGTGACATTCGAGACGATGTGATGCACATGCGCATAGGTCTCCACCGCCATGTATTCATCCACCCTCACCGTGCCACCCGCCGACACACGCCCGAGGTCGTTGCGGGCCAGATCAATCAGCATCACATGCTCGGCGCGCTCCTTCGGATGCGCCACCAGCTGCGCGGCCAGCTCGCGATCCTCGGCGTGCGTGCGGCCGCGCGGATAGGTGCCGGCAATGGGCCGCATGTCGAGACGGCGATCGCGGATGCGCAGCAGGCGCTCCGGCGACGACGACAGCACGCTGAATTCACCGAACTGCGCAAACGCTGCGAACGGCGCGGGGTTGGTACGGCGCAGGCGCGCATAGAGGGCCGCGGCCGCGTAGCCCGGCGGCAGTTCCGCGCGCCACGGCCGCGACAAGTTGGCCTGGTAGATGTCTCCGGCGCGGATGTATTCCTGAGCCTGCACGATGCGCTGCAGGTAGGCCGCGGGGTCTTCTTCCTGCGGCACAATCTCGGTGGCATCCAGTGCGGCGGGTGCCCGCGTCAGCGCGCCCAGGTCCGCCACGATCTGCTGTCGCTCGGCCGCCGTGACGCCGGGCTCTGCGATCAGCAAGCCCTTGCCATCCGCATCGCGCAGCAGCGCGGCGGGCACGCGCAGTGCCAGCGCCACCGGGCGCGCATCGCCGAAGCTGGCGGCGGGCCAGAAGCTGCGCAGCGTGGGCTCGATCTCCAGTGCCAGCTCATAGCCCAGGTACACGAACCAGCCACCGCTGAACGGCAGGCCAGCCGGTGCGGCGGCCGCGCCCTCGCCAGCGGCACGCCACTGCGCTTCCAGTGCGGGCAGGAAACCGCTGGCGGCGAGCGGCGGCAGATTGCCGCTGGTATGTACGCCGCCGCGGGCGTCAAGCCACAGCATGCCGCGCGGCAATGCGGCCAGCAACGTGGTGCGTGACAACGCGCCATCGGCGGCGCTGTCGAGCAGCACCGGATACCGGCTCGGGTGGCGCGCCGCCAGCTGCAGCAGCGCGTCCGGCGCGAGTTCGATGGGTTCTATGTGCAGCTGGGGCGCAGGCATGGCGCCTCGCTGGCTGGTCAGCCGGTAAAACGCTTCAGCGCCAGCGTGCCGTTGGTGCCGCCGAAGCCGAAGGAGTTGGAAAGCGCCGCGTCGATGCGCATCTGCCGGGCCGTGAGCGGCACGTAGTCCAGATCGCAGCCTTCGCCGGGGTTGTGCAGGTTCATGGTCGGCGGCGCGACCTGATCGCGGATCGACAGCGCCGTGAAGATGGCTTCCACGACCCCGGCGGCACCCAGCAGATGCCCGGTGACCGATTTGGTCGAGCTCACCGCCAGTGAATTCACGGCGTCGCCGAATGCACCTTTCAGTGCCAGCGTCTCCGCCACGTCGCCGAGCGGCGTGGAGGTGGCGTGCGCATTGATGTACTGCACGTCCTGCGGGCCGAGACCGGCATCACGCATCGCTGCCTGCATGGCGCGGCGCGCTCCATTGCCATCATCCGGCGGCGCCGTGATGTGATACGCATCGCCGCTGGCACCGAAGCCCACCAGCTCCGCATAGATGCGCGCGCCACGGCGCCTGGCGTGCTCGAGCTCTTCCAGGATCATCGCGCCGCCGCCATCGGAGAGTACGAAGCCATCGCGGTCGCGATCCCAAGGACGGCTGGCCTCGGTGGGCGATTCATTGTGGGTGGACAGCGCCTTGGCCTGGCCGAAGCCCCCATTGCCCATCACCGTGGTGGCCATCTCCGAGCCACCGGCGATGGCGAAGTCCGCATCGCCGTACTGGATGGTGCGCATGGCCACACCGATGGCATGCGTGGAGGTAGTGCAGGCACTGACCACGGCGAAATTCGGGCCACGCAGGCCAAACCGGATGGACAGGTGCCCGGCGATCATGTTGATGATCGTGGAGGGCACGAAAAACGGGGAGATCTTGCGCGGGTTGTTGCCGGCGTCCAGGAAGGCCTTGTGCTCTTCCTGGATGCGCTCGAGGCCGCCGATGCCGGAACCCATGATGACGGCGCCACGATCCAGGTCGACCTGGGTCAGGTCAAGGCCCGAATCGGCCATGGCATCAACGCCCGCGGCGATGCCATAGTGCATGAATTCATCCATGCGCCGGGCTTCCTTGGCCGAGAGGTATTTCTCCAGCTCGAAGCCCTGCACGGCACCGCCAAAATGGCAGGGAAAATCAGTGGAATCGAAGCGTGTGATCGGTGCGATGCCGCTGACACCATTGACGACGTTGGACCAGGCACTCTCCAGGGTGCTGCCCACCGGCGAGATGATGCCCATGCCCGTGACGACTACTCGACGCTTGCTCAAGCGCTGACTCCGGTCTCGACTCAGGGAAACGCTGGCCGGGAAATCCGGCAGGTGCGCGGCGGGGTTGCCGCCACGCACGACTCCAGGCGAACGTTCAGGCCTTGGCGCGCCGCTCGTTGATGTAGTTGATCGCCTGCTGCACGGTGGTGATCTTCTCGGCCTCTTCGTCCGGGATCTCGATCTCGAACTCTTCTTCGAGGGCCATCACCAGCTCGACGGTGTCCAGCGAGTCAGCGCCCAGATCGTCGACGAAGGACGCGTCGTTCGTCACCTGCTCGGCCTTGACGCCCAGCTGTTCGGCAACGATGGCTTTGACTTGGCTTTCGACGCTGCTCATCTGTGTTTAATCCTCAAGGTTAAAAACCGTTTCGTGCCCCGTTTGCGGGGGCGGAAGGGCGCGTATTGTATGGGAAGGTGTGGCGCGAAGCTACAGAAAATCCACATTCTGTAGAACCATAAGCTATTGTTTTATAACAACAATTGCCGAGAGCTGCCATTGCCCCGGCGGTCAATCAGGGCATCAGCATGCCGCCGTTGACCGACAGCGTCTGGCCGGTGATGTAGCCCGCCGCGGGGGCGGCCAGGAACGCCACCGCCGCGGCGATGTCGTCGGGGCTGCCCAGGCGGCCTGCCGGGATCTGCTTGACCAGCGCCGCCTTCTGCTCTTCCGGCAGCACCCGCGTCATGTCGGTGTCGATGAAACCCGGTGCCACAGCATTGACGGTGATGTTGCGCGAAGCCAACTCCCGGGCCAGCGACTTGGTCAGGCCCAGCACGCCGGCCTTGGCCGCAGCGTAGTTCACCTGCCCGGCATTGCCCATCAGCCCCACCACCGAGGTGATGTTGATGATGCGTCCCTTGCGCTCCTTCATCATCCGCTTCACGCACACCTTCGAGATGCGGAAGTTGGCAGACAGGTTGGTATCGATGACCTGGCCCCAGTCGTCATCCTTCATGCGCAGCAGCAGCCCGTCGCGCGTGATGGCGGCGTTGTTCACCAGGATGGTAGGCATGTCTCCCGCCGCATCGAGACGGGCGACCAGTTCCTCCAGCGAACCCGGCGTGCTGACATTCAGCACTTCGCCGCGGCCGCCAAGCTCCTGCAGCGCGGCAGTGATCTGCGCGGCTCCGGCAGCCGTGGTGGCCGTGCCGACGACTTTCGCGCCATCGGCGGCCAGTCGCATTGCAATGGCCTGCCCGATGCCGCGCGATGCGCCGGTCACCAGTGCAGTCTCGCCTTTCAATACGTCACTCATTGGGAATGCTGCCTCGTTCATTCAGCTCAACGCTGCCACGGCGGCCTCGATCAAGGCCGGATCCTGCAGCGCCAGGCACTGGATCGCGGGATTCTTGTCGATACGGCGGTTCAGTCCGGTGAGCACTTTGCCGGGACCGCACTCGACCAATGTCGTGGCGCCAGCGCCGACCAAGGCCCGCACCAGGTCGGTCCAGCGCACCGGGCTCGCCAACTGGCGGATCAGCAAGGCGCGGATATCTTCCGGATCCGTGTGCTGCTGGCAGTCGACCGGGCTCCAGAAGGCGAATGCCGGCCGCAGCAGCTGCACGGCCTGCAGCGATGGAGCGAGGCCAGCCGCAGCTGGCTGCATCAGGGAGCTATGCGCCGGAACACTCATGGGCAGCAGCAGCGCGCGTTTGGCCCCGGCCGCCTTGCAGGCTTCGAGCGCGCGCTGCACTGCGCCGGCATGACCTGCAATCACGGCCTGGCCAGGTGAATTGAAATTCACCGGTTCCACCACCTCGCCCTGTGCGGCAGCGGCGCAGGCAGCGGCCACCGCCTCATCGTCGAGGCCCAGCACCGCCGCGATGGCGCCTGTACCAGCGGGCACTGCCTCCTGCATGCGCTGTGCGCGCTCACGCACCAGCTGCAAGGCGGCGGTGAAATCGAGCGTGCCAGCGGCCACCAGGGCGCTGTACTCGCCGAGGCTGTGGCCGGCCACGGCCTGCGGGGCAGGGCCTGATTTGCGCAGCCAGTAGCGCCAGGTGGCAACGCCCGCGGTGAGCATGGCGGGTTGCGTGTAGACAGTTTCATTCAGCCGTTCGGCGGGGCCTTCCTGCACCAGCTGCCACAGGTCATAGCCCAGTGCCGCGGAGGCTTCTGCAAAGGTGTCGCTGACCACGCCATCATGCGCGGCAAGCTCGGCCAGCATGCCCACCGACTGCGACCCCTGCCCGGGGAACACGAACACTCGCTGCATCAAGCCCGCCCTCACAACAAAAAGTGATTATAGCCGTTCGCGACGCAGCAGCAGCCCTGCCGCGAGGCCGCCCGCGGCGCCGTACACATGAGAGATGGTCACAACCGGCTGCCCGCCCATGAAAGGCATGGGTCCATGCAGCTGTTCCCATGCCAGTTTGGCCACGAACAGCAGGCCTGCGACAATGCCCACCGGATCGCGCTGGCGGGCAAGCTGCACACAGCCGCAGGCAAACACGCCATGCAGCAAGGCCGACGCACCCACGTACCATTCAAGCCGCGGCGACAGGAACCAGAAGCCGGCATCAATGCTGGCAAGCGTGACGCCCAGGGCAAACGCCCACTGCCAGGGGCGATAGCTGCGCGCGAACAGCATCCACAGCAGACCTGCGCCCGCGGCATTGAGCAAGGCATGCCGGGCGTTCAGGTGCACCAGATGGGCGGTGATCAGCCGCCACCATTCGCCACTGGCCACGGCCAGCCGCTCATAGCGCCACACATCGGCGAGGCGCTGTCCGCCCGCCTGCGGCACCAGCAGCACAGCCAGGCACAGCAGCAAGGCCAGCCCGTAGCGACCGTCGCAGTTCAGCGACCGCAGCAGTCGCGCGGGGTATGTGTCGGCTGTCACGGGAATGAACTCGTCCTTTGCTATGATCGGGCCATCGAACTTCGTGTCGTTTCAGGTGCCAGTATGACCCGCGGTACACGCGCCCTGCAGCAGGGTTTCACACTCATCGAGATCATGGTCGTGGTGGTCATCATCGGCCTGCTCGCCGCCGTGGTCACCCAGCAGCTCATGGGCAATGTCGACGACGCGCGCGCATCGAAAGCGCGGCAGGACATCCGCGCACTGGAGACCGCCCTGACGCTGTACAAGCTCGACAACTACCGTTACCCCTCTTCGGAACAGGGCCTGTCTGCACTGGTCACGCGGCCGGCAGATCCGGCGCTGACGCACTGGAAGGAAGGCGGCTATGTGAAGCGCCTCAGCAAGGATCCCTGGGGACGTGAATACCTGTATGAAAGTCCTGGCTCACATGGCGAGTTCGACCTCTACTCGCTGGGCGCGGACGGTCAGCCCGGTGGCGAGAAGGCCGATGCGGACGTCGGCAACTGGAACCTCGACAAGTAACCCGCGCCTGGCGCGGCACTGACCGCCGGCAAGCCGTGCACTACGCAACCTGCGCGCGTCCGCGCGGCTTCACGCTGATTGAAATCCTGGTGGTGCTGCTGATCATCGGCATCATGATCGCCGGCGCCGCATTGACTGTGGGCGTGGCGCACGGTGACCGCGATCTGGAACAGGAGCGCGACCGCCTCATGGCCATGTCCGGCTACCTGCGCGAGCAGGCGGCGCTGCAGAATCGTGAATATGGCATCCGCGTGTTCCAGGGTGGTTATGAATTCCTGGTGTTCGAGCCCCGCAGCAGGCGATGGCAGCGGGATGCCCGCGACGACACCCAGCGCGCCCGGCAGCTGCCCGCGGGCATCGAACTGACCATGGCCGTGGAGGGCCGCAAGATCATCCTGCCGGCGCATGAAGCAAGGCCGGATGAGCTCACCCCGCAGGTGTTGCTGTATTCCACCGGCGAGCTGAACCTCTTCGAGCTGACGCTGCGGCGCGGCGCCGACGGGCCTGGCGTGCGCCTGGCACCCTCCGGCTCGACGGATGAAATCCTGGTCACCAACCTCGCCACCGGTGCCCCATGAGGCAGTGCGGCTTCACGCTCATCGAAGTGATGATCGCCATGTTCGTCGTGGCGCTGGGCGTGGGCGCGCTGCTCGCCACCCTCACCTCTTCGGCCGAAAGCGTCGGCCACCTGCGCAATAAATCCTTCGCGCAATGGGTGGCGCTGAACCGCATCAGCGAGGTGCGGCTGTCCGGCGCCCGGCTCGCCGTCGGCATCACGCGGGGCAATGTCGAGGAATATGCCGGCGCACGCTGGAGCTGGGAGCAGGAGATCACGGACCAGGGCATGGCCGGCATGTTGCGCATCGAAGTGCGCGTGGCCGCCGGCACCGTCGCCGCTGTGGACACTGCCTCTGCACCGGGCACCGCAGCGTCGGCGGCTTTCCCGGCACTGGCAAGCGCCTATGGTTTCGTGGGCTCGGCTATCGCCGCGCCCAGCGGGTCGCTGCCAGACTGGGGCTTTGCCAGTACGCCGCCACCTGCACCTGACGGCGGCGGGAGTCCGGCGCGGTGAAGCAGCCAGGCGGCTCCATCGCGCAGCGCGGCTTCACGCTGGTGGAGATCATGGTGGCGGTACTGATCTCGGCCATCCTGGCGGCGATGGCTTTCGGTGCCGTTGGCGAAGCGCTGGAGAATCGCGAACGCATCCGCGTCA
>JBEVNO010000160.1:0-9151 GCA_040508085.1 Steroidobacteraceae bacterium | reverse complement strand
AGGTCCATTGCCGTATCCAGCAGCAACTCGCCGCGTTCGTAGTTGTCCGGCGCCTGGACTACCGCCTTGCCCAGCACATCGCGGAAAGACGTGAGGATGTCGAAGGATTTGCGGCCATAACCGTTCTCCCCTGGCCGGTGCAGCCGTCCGCGACTGACTTCGTCCGGCTCCAGTGACTCGGGGCTGTGCTCCATCAGCGCGAATGGGCGCATGTCGTCGTCCGCACTGACCATCAGTGCGCCGAGCGTGTACATGAGCGTGTAATTGCGGTTGCCGCCATAGCTGGGCCGGAACAGGTTCTTCACCAGTCCCTGCAGGCGCTTGTCCGGCAGGCGCTGGTGCAGATAGGCGATGAAGGCCTCCTTCTCGCGCGGCCCCACATAGTAGAGCGGATTGTGCGTCGTCGTGCGCTCCAGCAGCGGGTAATACTTCGCCTGGTTCGCGGGGCTGGAGTCGTCGAATACCACGATAGGCACGGAATGCCCGTTGCGGCGGAAGTGCTCGTCGTACTGCTCGACCGTCTCGCCGACTTCGCGCAGCCGGTAGGTGGGAATGACAAATGTGAGTTCTTTCTCTTGCATGATCCTGCTGCGTTCTCGCGTTTCCTGATATCGGTGGGTGAGTGGTCCCTGCGGCAGAACTGATGCTGCGGCTTGCCTGGCAGGGCGGGCAGACCGGGCGGCGTGAGAAATTGCGTCGCGCTGCCACAGGCGAAGCGCCAGCCCCGGGGACGCGTTTTTTCACACGTTTGCGCCTGCCCGGAAGCCGCCCGATTTACCACCATGCGCACCTGTCCCCTCGGGATCTGGAGCTGACATGGAAATTCTCGCGATTGGTCTGACGCTGCTGCTGGTATTCGGCACCTGGGGCGTCTACCGGCTTGCCGTGACGCTGCGGGAGCCGTCATGAGCTGGGTGGATGGCGTGAGCCTGCTGCTGGCCGTGGGGCTGGGCGTATATCTCGTGTACGCGCTGCTGCAGCCGGAGAAGTTCCAGTGACCGCCCAGGGCACGCTGCAGATCCTGCTGGCGCTGGCCTTGCTGGCGGCGCTGGCCTGGCCGCTGGGGCACTACATGGCGCGCGTCTATGAAGGCGACCGTACCTTCCTGGATCCAGTGCTGCGGCCCGTGGAAAAGCTGGTGTACCGCATTGGCGGCATCGATGCCGGACAGGAGCACGACTGGAAGCGTTACGCGGGCGCCATCCTGCTGTTCAATGCGCTGGGCTTCGTGCTGGTCTATGCCCTGCAGCGCCTGCAGGGCCTGCTGCCGCTGAACCCCCAGGCACTGCCCGCGGCGTCGCCAGACCTCGCCTTCAACACCGCCGTCAGCTTTGCCAGCAATACCAACTGGCAGAGCTATGGCGGCGAAACCACGATGAGCTACCTCACGCAGATGCTCGGGCTGGGCGCGCAGAATTTCCTTTCGGCGGCTACCGGCATGGCGGTGCTGGTGGCGCTCATCCGCGGCTTCACGCGCCGCCAGACCGGGTCACTGGGTAACGCCTGGGTCGACCTCACCCGCAGCACCCTGCATGTGCTGTTGCCACTGTCGCTGGTGCTGGCGCTGCTGCTGGTGAGCCAGGGGGTGGTGCAGAGCTTCGCGCCCAGTCAGAGCGTGGCGTTGCTGCAGCCCGTGACCATCCAGACCACGCAGACCGACAGCGCCGGCGTGGAGGCCACGGTTTCGCAGACCATATCCGAACAGGTGCTGCCGCTCGGGCCGGCGGCCAGCCAGATCGCCATCAAGCAGCTGGGCACGAACGGCGGCGGCTTCTTCAATGTGAACTCGGCGCATCCGTTCGAGAATCCGACCCCTTTCTCGAACCTGTTGCAGCTGCTGTCCATCCTGCTGATTCCGGCGGCGCTGTGCATCACCTTCGGGGCCATGGTGCGCGACCGCCGGCAGGGCTGGGCGGTGCTGGCGGCGATGCTGCTGATCTTCGTGCCACTGACGTTCGCCGGCTACGCGGCCGAACAGGCCGGCAATCCACTGCTCGCGGCCGATGCGGTCGACCAGACGGCCTCGGTCGCCCAGGCGGGCGGCAACATGGAGGGCAAGGAAGTGCGCTTCGGCATCGCCAACTCCACGTTGTGGGCGTCGGCGACCACCGCCGCCTCCAACGGTTCGGTCAATTCGATGCACGGTTCGTACACGCCGCTGGGTGGCCTGGTGCCGATGTGGCTGATGCAGCTGGGCGAGGTGGTGTTCGGCGGCGTGGGCAGTGGCCTGTACGGCATGCTGATGTTCGCCATTGTCGCGGTGTTCATCGCCGGCCTGATGGTGGGCCGCACGCCGGAGTATCTGGGCAAGAAGATCGAGGCCTACGAGATCAAGATGGCCTCGCTGGTGCTGCTCATCCCCTGCGTGGTCACTCTGCTCGGGGCGGCCGTGGCCAGTGTGCTGCCGGTGGCCGTCTCCAAGGTGGGCAACCCCGGCGCGCATGGCTTCTCGGAGATCCTGTATGCCTTCTCCTCGGCGGGCAACAACAACGGCAGCGCCTTCGGTGGCCTGTCGGCGAACAACCCCTTCTACAACTTCACGCTGGGCGTCGCCATGTGGATCTCGCGCTACTGGCTGATCCTGCCGGTGCTGGCCATCGCCGGCAGCCTGGCGCGCAAGCGGCAGGTGGCGGTAACGGCCGGCACGCTGCCCACGCACACCCCGCTGTTCGTGCTGATGCTGGTGGGCGTGGTGCTGCTCGTCGGCGCGCTGAACTTTGTGCCGGCCCTGGCGCTGGGCCCGGTGGTTGAACATCTGCAGATGGTGAATCCATGAACACGCAATCCTTTCTCAGCGGTCCGCTGGTTGCAGCGGGCATCCTGGATGCCTTCCGCAAACTCGATCCACGGGTGCAGGTCCGCAACCCGGTGATGTTCGTGGTGTACGTGGGCAGCGTGCTCACCACGGCCATCGGCGCGGTGGCGGCATTCAATGCCGATGCCGGGCTCGGCAATCCCGGCTTCGTGCTCGCCATCTCCGCCTGGCTCTGGCTCACCGTGCTGTTCGCCAATTTCGCCGAGGCACTGGCCGAGGGCCGGGGCAAGGCGCAGGCCGCCGCGCTGCGCTCCACGCGCCGTGATGTGCAGGCCAGGAAACTTGCGGATACCGCCAACCTGCAGGCGACTGAAAGCATCCCGGCCAGCGCCCTGCGCAAGGGCGACCATTTCCTGGTATCGGCCGGAGAGCTGGTACCTGCCGATGGCGAGATCATCCAGGGCGTGGCCTCGGTGGATGAGAGCGCCATTACCGGCGAATCCGCGCCGGTGCTGCGCGAGGCCGGCGGCGACTTCTCCTCGGTGACCGGTGGCACGCGTGTGCTGTCGGACTGGCTGGTGGTGCGCGTGGGCAGCAACCCGGGCGAATCCTTCCTCGACCGCATGATCGCGATGGTGGAGGGCGCCTCGCGCGGCCGCACGCCGAACGAGATCGCGCTGTCCATCCTGCTGGCCATGCTGACGCTGGTGTTCCTCATTGCCACGGTGACGCTGGCGCCGTTCTCCCACTTCGCTGTCGCCGCGTCCGGGCAGGGCGTGGTGGTGCCGGTGGTGGTGCTGATCGCACTGCTGGTGTGCCTGATCCCCACCACCATCGGTGGCCTGCTGTCGGCCATCGGCATCGCTGGCATGGACCGGATGGTGCGCGCCAACGTGATCGCCACCAGCGGCCGCGCCATCGAGGCGGCCGGCGACGTGGACGTGCTGCTGCTCGACAAGACCGGCACCATCACGCTCGGTGACCGCCAGGCCGCGGCTTTTCATGCCGCACCGGGCGTTGCCTTGCAGGAGCTGGCCGATGTGGCGCAGCTGGCGTCGCTGGCGGATGAGACGCCCGAGGGCCGCTCGATCGTGGTGCTTGCGAAGCAGCAATTCGGCTTGCGGGGGCGCGATCTGGGCGGCCAGCAGCATGCCTTCCACAAATTCTCGGCGCAGACGCGCACCAGCGGCGTGGACCTTGAGGGCCGCCGCCTGCGCAAGGGTGCGGCCGATGCCATCCGGCAGTTCGTGGAAGCCGGTAATGGCCTGTGGCCGGCGGAAGTGAGCCGTGTGGTGGACGATGTGGCGCGCCAGGGCGCCACGCCGCTGGTGGTGGCCGATGGCAGCCGCGTGCTGGGCGTGGTGGAACTGCGCGATGTGGTGAAGGGCGGTATCCGCGAGCGCTTTGCGGAGCTGCGCCAGATGGGCATCCGCACCGTGATGGTGACCGGTGACAACCGGCTCACCGCGGCAGCCATCGCCGCCGAAGCCGGCGTCGATGATTTCCTCGCGGAGGCCACGCCCGAAGCGAAGCTTGCGCTGATCCGCAAATACCAGTCCGAAGGCCACCTGGTTGCGATGTGCGGTGATGGCACCAACGATGCGCCGGCGCTGGCGCAGGCCGACGTGGCCGTAGCCATGAACTCCGGCACGCAGGCTGCCAAGGAAGCCGGCAACATGGTGGATCTGGACTCGAACCCCACCAAGCTCATCGAGGTGGTGGACGTGGGCAAGCAGATGCTGGTGACGCGCGGCGCGCTCACCACCTTCTCCATTGCCAATGACATCGCCAAATACTTCGCCATCATCCCGGCGGCATTCGCTGCGACCTATCCGTCACTGGATGCGCTGAACGTGATGGGGCTGGCGACGCCACAGAGCGCCATCCTGTCGGCGGTGATCTTCAACGCGCTGATCATCGTCGCGCTGGTGCCGCTGGCACTGCGTGGGGTGAAGACGCGTGCCGCCTCCGCAGCCTCGCTGCTGCGGCGGAACCTGCTCATCTACGGGCTGGGCGGCATCCTGGTGCCCTTCGCGGGCATCAAGCTGATCGACCTGCTGCTCGTCACGCTGCGACTGGCCTGAGGTGCCATCATGATCAAGACACTGCGCAATGCCTTCGGCGTTTTCCTGGTCCTTACGCTCATCACCGGCGTGGGCTACCCGCTGCTCGTGACCGGCGTCGCGGCGCTGGCGATGCCGGCGCGGGCCGGCGGCAGCCTCGTCATGCAGGATGGCAGGGCAGTGGGCTCGCAGCTGCTGGGCCAGCCGTTCTCCGATCCGGCGTACTTCTGGGGCCGTCCGTCGGCCACGGGGCCGCAGCCTTACAATGGCGCGGCCTCCACCGGCAGCAACCTTTCCCCCACCAACCCTGCCCTGCTGGAAACCATCCGCGGGCGTGTGCAGGCACTGCGCGATGCCGATCCCGCCAATACGGCGCCGGTGCCGGTGGATCTGGTCACCGCTTCGGGCAGCGGTCTGGATCCGCACATCTCGCCAGCGGCCGCGCTTTACCAGGTATCGCGGGTGGCACGTGCCCGCGGCGTGACGGAAGCGCAGCTGCGCGAGCTGGTGGCCGCCCACACCGAAGGCCGCACCTTGGGTATTCTGGGTGAACCGCGCGTCAATGTCCTCGCGCTCAACCTGGCCCTGCAATCCCCCCATCCGTGAGCGGCGAACCAGCGCGACCTGATCCGGACCTGCTGCTCGCCGCCGTCGAACGCGACGCCGTGCGTGCGCAGCGCGGCAAGCTGCGCATCTTCTTCGGCGCTTCGGCTGGAGTCGGCAAGACCTACGCCATGCTGGAGGCAGCACGCGCGGTGCGCCAGCGCGGGGTGGACATGGTGGCCGGATACGTGGAGCCGCATGGCCGCGTCGAAACCGAGCGCCTGCTGGATGGGCTGGAACGCCTGCCCTTCCTGATGATCGAGCATGCCGGCAGCGTGCGGCGCGAGTTCGATCTCGACGCCGCGCTGCAGCGGCGCGCCACCATCACCCTGGTCGACGAGCTGGCGCACTCGAACATCGAAGGCGGCGTGCCGCGGCAACGTCACGCCAAACGCTGGCAGGATGTCGCCGAACTGCTCGAAGCGGGCCTGGACGTGTGGACCACCCTCAACGTGCAGCACCTGGAGAGCCTGAACGATGTGGTGGCGGGCATCACTGGTGTGCGCCAGGCCGAAACCCTTCCCGACCATGTGTTCGACGAGGCCGATGAAGTGGAACTCATCGACCTGCCGCCCGACGACCTGCTCGACCGGTTAAGGGCCGGCAAGATCTACCTGCCGGACCAGGCCAGCCGGGCCATGGAGCGGTTCTTCCGCAAATCGAACCTGATCGCGCTGCGCGAGCTGGCGCTGCGGCGCACCGCGGACCGCGTGGATGCGGCAGCCGTCGAATACGCGGGCCGGGAACCCGCGGCACGGCCATGGCTCGCGCGCGACCGCTTCCTGGTGGCCGTGGCACCGGACGAGCAGGGCGAGTCGCTGGTACGGCTGGGCAAACGCTTTGCCGATGCGCTGGATGCGCAGTGGACGGTGGTTTCGGTCGAGACGCCGGCCATGCAGCGTCTGGGCGAGGCGGCGCGCAACCGGCGCATAGACATGCTGCGTCTGGCTGAATCCCTGGGTGCAGAGACGGTGACGCTGGATGGTCCGACGCCGGCGCGGGCCATCCTGGAATACGCGCAGCTGCGCAATGTGGCACGGATCGTCGTGGGTGAAGGGCGGCGCGCCGGCCTGGCCTCCTGGCTGCGCGCCTCGACGCCGGAAGCCTTGCTGCGTGGCAGCCACGGCATCGACATCTCGGTCATCGCCCGCCGCACCACACCCGCGGCTGACCGTCGTCGCGCCAGGATGGACGACGCGGAGCCTGCGCCGCTGGCCTGGGGTCGATACGGCTGGGGCGCGGGAATAGCAGCGCTGTGCACTGGCGTGTGCGCCTTGATGGCGCCACATTTCGAGCTCACCAACCTGGTGATGGTGTATCTGCTTGGCGCCGCCTTCGCAGGCCTGCGCCTGGGGCGCGGTCCGGCGGTGCTGACGGTCATCCTCAGCGTGGCGGCGCTGGATTTCTGCTTCGTATTGCCGCGCTGGACTTTCGCCATCAGCGATGCGCAATACCTGGTCACCTTCCTGGTGATGCTGGTGGTGGCGCTCACCATCGCCACGCTGACAGCCAGCGTGCGGCAACAGAATCGGGTCGCCGGCGCACGGGAGCGCCGCACCGCCATGCTATACGCGATGAGCCGCGAACTCGCCGCCGCCACCGACCGAGACGCCATGGAGCGCATCGCCGTGCGTCATGTCGCCGAGACATTTTCAGGCAGCGTGGCGCTGCTGATGCCCGATGTCGCTGGCGTGCTGGTGGCGCCTGCGCCAACGCTGGATGTCACCCGCTATGCCGGCGCCGATCTGTCGGTTGCACAGTGGGTGCATGACCATGGCCGCGCCGCAGGCCTGGGTGCCGATTCACTGCCCGGCGCCGCGGCGGCCTACCTGCCGCTGGTGGGGTCGCGGCGCACGCTCGGCGTGCTGGCGGTGCTGCCCGTGAACCGGCGTCGCGTGTTGCTGCCGGAACAGCGCCACCTCCTCGAGACTTTCGCCGGGCAGATCGCACTGGCGGTGGAGCGCGCGCTGCTGGCGGACGCCGCGGAGCAGGCCAAGGTCGCCGCGCACACCGAGGCATTGCGCAATACATTGCTGGCGTCCATCTCGCACGACCTGCGCACGCCGCTGGCGGTGATCACCACGGCCGGCACCACGCTGGCCGATGCCAGCCTGGACCTGGATGCCGCGGCGCGCGCGCAGCTGCTGTCGTCCATCGTGAATCGCGCCCGCGACATGAACGACCTGATTTCCAATGTGCTGGACCTGATGCGCTTCGAGAGCGGCGCGGTGGCCCTGCGCCGGGATTGGCAATCGCTGGAAGAGCTGGTCAACCTGGCATACCAGCGGCTGCAGGATCAATTCCAGCACCGGCAGTTGCGTACCGCGCTGCCCGATGACCTGCCTGCGGTGCATGTGGACGCGGCGCTTGTCACCCAGCTGTTCGGCAACCTGTTCGACAACGCGCTGCGCCATGCGCCGCAGGCCGGCACGATCGTGGTGGCTGCCATCGCCGAGGGCACGATGGTGCGCGTCAGCGTCGACGATGACGGGCCGGGCCTGCCGCCGGGCGATACCGAGCGCCTGTTCGCGAAGTTCCAGCGCGGCAGCAAGGAAGGCAGCGTGCCCGGCGCAGGTCTTGGTCTTGCGATCTGCCGCGCCATTGTCGAGGCGCATGGCGGCACCATCCATGCCGCCACGCGCCCCGGTGGCGGCGCGCGCTTCGAGTTCACGCTGCCGCTGCAACCGCCGGCATGACCGACGCCATGTTCCGCGTGCTGGTGGTGGAGGACGATGCCGACATCCGCGCGGTGTTGCGCACCCTGCTCGAGTCGGCGGGTTTCCGCGTCGAGCTCGCGGCCACTGCCGCGCGCGCCATGCTCGAAGCGCGCGCCAACCGGCCCGACGCCGTGCTGGTCGACCTGGGCTTGCCCGACCGCGACGGCCAGCAGCTGATCCGCGACATCCGTGCCTTCGCGCCCGTGCCCATCCTGGTGCTGTCGGCGCGCAGCGCGGAGCAGGAAAAGATCGCTGCACTGGATAACGGCGCCGACGACTACGTCACCAAGCCCTTCAACGCCGGTGAACTGCTGGCGCGGCTGCGCGCCGCGCTACGGCGCAGTGTGCGCAATGCCGCGCATCCGGAAACCGTCACGGTCGGCAGGATCGTGGTGGATCTGGCGCAGCGGGAGGCGCGGCAAGGCACCGAACCCCTGCATCTCACGCCATTGGAATTCCGTCTGCTGGAGTGCCTGGTACGCAATCTGGGTGCAGTGGTGACGCAGGAGCAGGTCATTCGCGAGGTATGGGGGCCGGACCGGCTCGACGATACGCGCCGGCTGCGGTCCTATATCAAGATGCTGCGCCAGAAGATCGAACCGGAGCCGTCGCGGCCGCGGTTCCTGCTCACCGAAGTGGGCGTGGGCTACCGGCTGGTGACCGGCGACTGACGCAGCCGCGGCCGCGGCTGCGCCGGCCAGGGGACTTCAGCTCTTCTTGGCCTTGAGCGCTTCGATGTCTGCCAGCAGCTCGGCCGTATGGCCTTCCAGCTTGTCCGGCGTGACGCTGTAGTGCTTGGCGACCTTGCCGCTCGGATCGATCAGGAAGGTGTCGCGGCTCGCCATTGTCGCGGTGCCACGCTGCACCAGCACGCCATAGCTCTTGGCGGTGGCCGTGGTGGAATCGGCCAGCAGCGGGAAGGGCAGGCCATGCTCCTCGATCAGCTTCTGGTTGTCGGCCGAGATCTTGGCATTGGACTGCAGCGCCTTCTCGAAGGCCTTGTGCGAGGTCTC
>JBEVNO010000144.1:0-41889 GCA_040508085.1 Steroidobacteraceae bacterium | reverse complement strand
CCAAGGGCGGCGCGTACACGCGCGAGCATTTCTTCGGCAAGCACCCGGAGACTGCGGCACTGGTGGCCGGCATGTCCGACGAGGACATCTGGCGCCTGAAGCGTGGCGGCCACGATGCGCAGAAGGTGTATGCAGCCTATGCCGCGGCCATCGCGCACAAGGGCCAGCCCACCGTCATCCTCGCGCACACCGTCAAGGGCTACGGCCTCGGCAAGGCGGCCGAGGGCCAGATGGTGGCGCACCAGCAGAAGAAGATGGACGTCGAGTCGCTGGCCAGCTTCCGTGTGAACCTCGATCTGCCCCAGCTGCTGGACGAGCACATCGCGGGCTTCAAATTCTTCAAGCCGGCCGATGACAGCGACGAGATCCGCTACCTCAAGTCGCGTCGTGAAAAGCTGGGTGGTTATCTGCCCAAGCGTGACACCAAGGTGCCGCCGCTGCAGCTGCCGCCACTGGAAACCTTCAAGGCGCTGCTGGATGGTTCCGGTGATCGCGAGATCTCCACCACCATGGCCTTCGTGCGCATCCTGACGGCGCTGCTGAAGGACAAGAACATCGGCAAGAACATCGTGCCGATCGTTCCCGACGAAGCGCGCACCTTCGGCATGGAAGGGCTGTTCCGCCAGATCGGCATCTACTCGGCAGTGGGCCAGCTCTACACGCCGCAGGATTCGGACCAGCTGATGTCCTACAAGGAGGACAGGAAGGGCCAGATGCTCGAAGAGGGCATCAACGAGGCGGGCGCCACCTGTTCATGGATCGCGGCCGGCACGGCCTATGCGAACTACGGCCAGCACATGGTGCCGTTCTACATCTACTACTCGATGTTCGGCTTCCAGCGCGTGGGTGATTTCATCTGGGCAGCCGGTGACATCCAGGCACGCGGCTTCCTGCTGGGCGCGACCGCTGGGCGGACGACGCTCGCCGGTGAGGGCCTGCAGCATCAGGATGGCCACAGCCAGCTGGTCGCGACCACGGTACCGAACTGCCGCGCCTACGACCCGGCCTATGCCTACGAGCTGGCCGTGATCATCCATGACGGCATGAAGCGCATGTACGTCGATGGCGAGAACATCTTCTACTACCTGTCGGTGATGAACGAGAACTACGCGCAACCGGCCCTGCCGGCGGGCGCTGAGGAAGGCATCCTGAAGGGCGCCTACCTGCTGAAGGAAGGTGGCAAGGGCAAGGCGCGGGCCACGCTGCTGGGCTCGGGCACCATCCTGCGCGAAGTGATCGGCGCCGCTGAAATCCTCGAGAAGGATTTCAACGTCGCCGCGGACGTGTACTCGGTGACCAGCTTCAGCGAGCTGCGGCGCGAGGCACTGCATGTGGAGCGCGCCAACCTGCTGCATCCGGAAGCCAAGCCGGGCGTGCCGTATGTGGCCGGGCTGTTCGGCGCCGGCAAGTCGCCGGTTATCTCGGCCACTGACAACATGCGCATCGTCTCGGACCAGATCCGCCAGTGGGTGGGCGGCCGTTACGTGACGCTGGGCACCGATGGTTTCGGCCGCAGTGATGGCCGCGCCGCGCTGCGCAGCCACTTCGAGGTGGATCGTCGCTACATCGTGCTGGCGGCGCTGAAGGCGCTGGCCGACGAGGGCACCATCGACCGCAAGATCCTGGTGGACGCCATAAAGAAACTCGGCGTCGATCCGGACAAGGCCAACCCGCTCAACAGTTAAGGCGCGCACATGTCCCAGTCCATTGAAGTGCGTGTGCCCGATCTGGGCAACTTCGCCGAAGTTTCGATCATTGAAGTCCTGGTGAAGGCGGGCGACACCGTCGCCGTCGACACCCCGTTGCTCACTCTGGAGACCGAGAAGGCCACGATGGACGTGCCCTCGAGTGCTGCGGGTGTGGTCGAGGCGGTGCATGTGCAGGCCGGCGGCAAGGTATCGCAAGGCACTCTGGTGGT
Source organism: Steroidobacteraceae bacterium (assembly GCA_040508085.1). Lineage (GTDB taxonomy): Bacteria > Pseudomonadota > Gammaproteobacteria > Steroidobacterales > Steroidobacteraceae > ZC4RG30. The sequence goes on along the minus strand of JBEVNO010000144.1, from coordinate 39,971 downwards.
GACGCTGCGTGCCGAAGGCACCACAGCAGCGCCCGCAGCGGCTCCTGCAACCGCAGCACCGCCGGCCAGTGCGCCTGCTGCTGCAGCCCCTGCTGCTGCAGCTCCTGCGGCAGCGGCTGCCGCGCCCACCAGTGTCGAAGTGAAGGTGCCGGACCTCGGCGGGTTCGGTGAAGTGTCCATCATCGACATCCTGGTCAAGGAGGGCGACACCGTCGCGCTCGAGACGCCGCTGATCACGCTCGAGACCGAGAAGGCCACGATGGATGTGCCCTCCAGCGCCGCCGGCGTGGTCGAGAAAGTGCACGTGACCAAGGGTGGCAAGGTTTCGGAAGGCTCGCTGGTGGTTACGGTGCGTGGTTCTGCTGCGGCGCCGGCCGCCGCCGCCGCTGCTGCTCCCCCCGCCACCGCGCCGGCACCCGCGAGCGCAGCACCTGCGCCTGCGCCGGCCGCCAGCAGCGCGCCGCCCGTGGCGGCTCCGGCAGCACGGCCCGCGGCCGGCCTGCCGCCGGTCAGCGAGGCAGGCTTCAGCACGGCGCATGCGGGCCCCTCGGTGCGCAAGCTGGCGCGTGAACTTGGCGTCGACCTGGGCCGCGTGAAGGGCAGCGGGCAGCGCGCCCGCATCACCCACGAGGACGTGAAGGCCTGGGTCAAGGCCGCGCTGGCTGGCGGGGGCCCGGCTCCGGCGGGCTCAGGACTGCCGCAGATTCCGAAGGTCGATTTCGCCAAGTTCGGCGCCATCGAACTGAAGCCGCTGACCCGCATCCAGAAGATCTCCGGGCCGCGCCTGCATGCCTCCTGGGTCAACATCCCGCATGTCACGCAGTACGAGGATGCGGACATCACCGAGATGGAAGCCGAACGCGCCAAGCTCAAGGACAAGGCCGCCGCGGCTGGCGTGAAGGTCACGCCGCTGGCCTTCATCATCCGCGCGGCGGTGCTGGCATTGCGCGAGTTCCCCACTTTCAACGCCTCGCTGGATGGCGAGAACGTGGTGCTGAAGAAGTATTTCCACATCGGCTTCGCGGCGGACACGCCCAACGGCCTGATGGTCCCGGTGATCCAGAACGCCGATCAGCTCGACCTGCTCGGCATCGCGCGCGCGTTGTCCGATCTGTCGGATCGCGCCCGCAAGGGCACGCTGAAAGGCACCGAGATGCAGGGCGGCTGCTTCACGGTTTCGAGTCTCGGCGGCATCGGCGGCACGGCGTTCACGCCCATCATCAACGCGCCGGAGGTGGCCATCCTCGGTGTGTCGCGTGCGCACATGAAACCGGTGTGGGATGGCAAGGCCTTCCAGCCGCGGCAGATCCTGCCGCTGTCGCTGTCGTATGACCACCGCATCATCGATGGCGCGATGGGTGCGCGCTTCGCCGTGTACTTCGCCAAGGTGCTGGCTGATCCGGTCGCGCTGCTGGCGGGTGTACTGTGAGCGACATCGATGTAGCAGTACCGGATCTGGGCAACTTCGACGAGGTCGCGGTGGTCGAGGTGCTGGTGAAAGCCGGCGATGCGGTCGAGATCGATACCTCGCTGATCACGCTGGAAACCGACAAGGCCACGATGGACGTGCCTTCCAGCGCCGCCGGCAAGGTGAGCGCAGTGCTGGTGAAGGCGGGCGACAAGGTGCGCAAGGGCACGGTGATCGTGCGCGTCGACGGCGCGGCGCCGGCTGCCGCTACGGCACCGGCCGCATCGAAGCCCGCAGCCGCAGCCGTAGCTGCTCCGGCTGCAGCGGCTCCCGTTGCCACGCCTGCGCCCGCCGCTTCCCAGCCCCCTCCCGCTGCACCTGCGCCGCAGGAGCAGCCGCTGCTGCCACCTGGCCCGAAGCCCGATCGCACCGTGCAGCTGCTGGTGCTCGGCGCAGGCCCTGGCGGCTACACCGCCGCGTTCCGCGCTGCCGACCTCGGCATGAAGGTGACGCTGATCGAGCGCTGGGAGAAGCTCGGCGGCGTGTGCCTGAACGTCGGCTGCATTCCCTCCAAGGCGCTGCTGCATGCTGCCAAGGTGATCGAGGAAGCACACGACATGTCGGCGCATGGCGTGGCATTCGGCGCGCCTGCCATCGATGTGGACAAGCTGCGCACCTGGAAAGAGGGTGTGGTCGGCCGGCTCACCGGTGGCCTCAATACCCTGGCCAAGGTCCGCAAGGTCGATGTGGTGCGCGGCACCGGCAAATTCGCCGGCAGCCGCGTGGTTGAAGTCACCGCGCCGGATGGCAGCAGGCAGTTGCTGGGCTTCGAGCAGTGCATCATCGCGGCTGGTTCCGAGGTGGTGAAGCTGCCGTTCATTCCGGAGGATCCGCGCATCATCGATTCCACCGGTGCGCTGGAGATCCGCGGCATTCCGAAGCGCCTGCTGGTGATCGGCGGCGGCATCATTGGCCTGGAGATGGCCTGCGTATACGACGCGCTGGGCACCAAGGTTTCCGTGGTGGAGCTTGGCGCGCAGCTGATGCCGGGTGCGGACATCGACCTGGTCAAGCCGCTGGAGAAGCGCCTGAAGGCGCGCTACGAGAAGATCATGCTGGGCACCAAGTCCACCAAGGTGGAAGCATTGCCCGAGGGCATCCGTGTGACCTTCGAGACCGGCGAGCAGGTGAGCACCGATATCTACGACCGCGTGCTGGTGGCGGTGGGCCGCGTGCCGAACGGCCGTGCCATCAATGCTGAAGCCGCCGGCGTCACGGTGAACGAGCGCGGCTTCATCCCGGTAGACAAGCAGCTGCGCACCAACGTGCCCGGCATCTTCGCCATCGGCGACATCGTCGGTCAGCCCATGCTGGCGCACAAGGCCATGCACGAGGCCAAGGTGGCTGCCGAGGTCGCCGCAGGCCACAAGGCATATTTCGACGCGCGCGTGATTCCCTCCGTGGCCTATACGGATCCGGAGGTCGCCTGGGCCGGCGTCACCGAAGGCCAGGCCAAGCGCGATGGCCTCAACATCCGCAAGGCAGCATTCCCGTGGGCGGCCAGCGCGCGTTCGCTGTCGGTTGGGCGTGATGAGGGCTTCACCAAGCTGATCCTCGACGCAGCGACCAACCGCGTGATCGGCGGCGGCATCGTGGGGCCCAACGCCGGCGAGCTGATTGCCGAGGTGGCGCTGGCCATCGAACTCGGCGCCGATGCGGCCGATGTGGGCATGACCATCCATCCGCATCCGACCCTGTCGGAAACTGTGGGCCTGGCCGCCGAAGCGCTCGAGGGCACGCTGACCGACCTGTACATGCCGAAGAAGGGCTAGCACCGCGGACCACGGACTGTGGACCCACCTGCGGTCGGTGGAGCTATCACTTGGTCGCTGCCCGGTTTTCCATCCAATGGTGTCCGGCCTGTACGGGTTTGTGGTTACATCAGCCCCTGGCGGGGGTCACCAGAGGGAACGGCGTGAGTGCAGCATTGAAGTTGCAAGGGGTCGACAAGTCGTTCGGCACCCAGCGCGCAGTCGCGGCGCTCGATCTGCTGGTGCCCACCGGCGAAACCTGCGGGTTGATCGGCCCCAGTGGCGCCGGCAAGAGCACCACCATCCGCATCCTGATGTCCATCCTGTTCCCGGACGCAGGCAAGGTGGAAGTGCTGGGCCGCCCGTCTGCGCTCGATGCCAAGGACCGCATCGGTTATCTGCCCGAGGAGCGCGGCGTGTATCGCAAGATGCGCGTCGGCGCCTTTCTGCAGTATCTGGCCGGCCTCAAGGGCGTGGCCGCCAGCGAGGCGCTGAACCGGTCCCGCGATCTGCTCGGCAAGCTGGGTCTGGACGATGTCGAGAAGAAGCGATGCGAGGATCTTTCCAAGGGCATGCTGCAGCGGGTGCAGTTCGTGGGCTGCATAGTCCACCGCCCCGAGTTGCTGATCCTCGATGAACCCTTCAGCGGGCTCGACCCGGTCAGCGTACGCCTGCTGAAGCAGGTAATCGCCGCGGAGCGGCAGCGGGGCACCACCATCCTGTTCTCCACGCATGTGATGGCCCAGGCCGAGGAGCTGTGCGACCGCGTGGTGATGATCCACAAGGGGCGCAAGGTGCTGGACGAGCCGATGTCGAACCTGCGGCGCCGTTACGATGTCTCGCGCGTGCTGTTCGAGCCGCTGGACCCGAAGCCTTCCGATGCGGCGGCGCTGCGTGAGGTGGCTGGCGTGGACGTGGTGACTGCGCTCGGCGGTGAGTACCAGCTGCGGCTGGCGCAGGGACAGGATCCGGCCGCAGTGATCCGCGAAGCCACCGTGCGTGTGCTGCCGGCGCGCGTGGAAATTGCGCGCATCCGGCTGGAAGACACCTTCGTCAACATCGTCAAAGGCGATGCGGGCGAATCGGAGCAGGCGCTGCGCCAGCACCTGCAGGGCCTGACCGGAGGTGCGGCATGATTTCGTTGCGACGCATCCGGCTGGTGGCCGCCCGTGATTTCCTGGTAACGGTATCCAGCAAGGGTTTCCTGATCGGCGTGCTGGTGATGCCGGCCATCATGGTGGCGCTGATCGCAGTGCTCCCCAGGATGATCGGCCAGCGCGGCGCCCCCGTGAACGTTGAAGTGGCGCTGCTCGATACCTCCGCCTCGCTGGCTGGTTCACTGGGCGAGGAGCTTACTCCCGGCGCTATTACCGAGCGCCGCGACGCCGGACGCAGGCGCGCAGCCGAAGAGCTTGGCCCTGCCGGAGAACGCGCGGTCAATGCCGTGCCGGATCTCGCCATCCCGGGTTTTGCGGTGCGCGAACTGCCCCGCGATGCAGCCATCGAGGAGCAGAAGGCCTGGCTGGCCGAGAAGGCGGCCGGTGACCGGGACCGGCGCGCGCTGGTGGTGGTGCCGGCAGATGCCGTGACGCGCACTGCAGATGGTCCGTACGGCAGCTACGAGCTCTATACCCCGCGCAACCTTCCCGAGGAAGCCGAGAACATCCTGCATGCCGCCATCCGGCAGGCGCTGATCGCCGAGCGGCTGCGCGAATCAGGGTTCGATGCGGCACTGGTGCGCGCGGCCACCCAGGTGGCCAGGCCCCGCACGGTCGTGGTGGCTGGCGACGGCAAGCAGGAGGGCAGCACGGGGCTCAACCGCCTGCTGCCCTTCATCATGGGCATCCTGATGTTCATGTTCGTGATGATGAGTGGCCAGGCGTTGATGACTTCGACGGTGGAGGAGAAGAGCAGCCGGGTGGTCGAGGTACTGCTGGCCGCGGTATCGCCGCTGGAACTCATGTGGGGCAAGTTGCTGGGCCAGCTGGGAGTAGGCCTGGTCACGATGGCCGTGTATGTGGCGCTCGGCCTGCTGGCGCTGCTGCAGTTCGCCATGCTGGGGTTGTTCGACCCGCTGCTGATCCTCTACCTGTTCCTGTTCTTCCTGACCGCCTATCTGGTGTTCGGTGCGCTGATGCTGGCCATTGGCGCGGCGGTCAACCAGATGGCCGATGCCCAGTCGCTGATGGGCCCGATCATGGTGCTGATGGTAGTGCCCTACATCCTCACGCCGGTGATCGGCCGCGAGCCGGATTCGGCGCTGGCGGTGATCACGAGCTTCGTGCCACCGATCAACGGGTTCGCCATGCTGGCGCGGCTGGCCTCTGCCTCGCCGCCGCCGTTCTGGCAGGTCCTGCTGTCGCTGCTGTCGGGCCTGGTGGGCGCGGCGCTGGCGGTATGGTTTGCGTCGAAGGTGTTCCGCGTGGGCCTGCTGATGCATGGCAAGCCGCCCAGCTTCGCCACGCTGGTCAAGTGGGCGAGGATGGGATGAGCCTGCGGCGCGGACGCCTGCGTCAGAGCCGGCGCAGCTTGTCCAGGTACGCCGCTTCATCTGGTGCGCTGCCGGCACGCTGGGCTTCCCACAACGTTTCGGCCAGCACCTCCACCATGCGGTGCTCGGCCGCGTGCACATCGCCCAGGCGCCGTGCCAGGCGCTGGTGTATGCCCTCGATGCCGGCAGGCCGGCGCGTGCCCACCTGTTCGCGCACAGCCAGGTGCAGGCCCATGTGCAGGAAGGGATTGATACGGCCCTGTTCAACCGTGAATGCCTGCTCCAGCGCCTGGGCATCTTCGAGCAGCGCCTGGTATTCCGGATGCAGCTCGATAACATCGGCGATCTGGGCATCCAGCGGCTCCAGCGGCAGGCCATCGCGGCGACGCTGCCAGGCGTTCAGGTAGCGGCGGCGCAGTTCCTCGCGGCTGGCATTGGCGAACATCATGCCGGCCAGTGTAAACCGGCCAGCCCCGTCAGGGCGGCGGGGTCTTGTCGCGGAACTCGCAGACGCCCGCGATCGCGCAGGCATAGCAGCGCGGCTTGCGCGCCAGGCACACGTGCCGGCCGTGCAGGATCAGCCAGTGATGGGCATTGGCGAGGAATTCCGGCGGCGTGACCTTCAGCAGCTTGTGCTCGACGGCCAGCGGCGTCGGGCCCCGTGCCAGTCCCGTGCGGTTGGCCACGCGGAAGACATGCGTGTCCACCGCCAGCGTGTGTTCGCCGAAGGCGACGTTGAGCACCACATTGGCGGTCTTGCGCCCCACGCCGGGCAGTGTCTCCAGCGAGTCGCGATCGTGCGGTACTTCGCCGCCGTGCCTCTCCAGCAGCAGCCGGCAGGTCTCGATTACGTTCTTCGCCTTGGCGTTGTAGAGCCCGATGTTGCGGATGTAGGGCGTCAGGCCGGCAACGCCCAATGCCAGGATGGCCGCGGGCGTGTTCGCCAGCGGATACAGCTGGCGCGTGGCGACATTCACGCTCTTGTCCGTGGCCTGCGCCGACAGCATCACGGCGATCAACAGCTCGAAGGGCGTGCCGAATTCCAGCTCGCTGCGGGGCTCCGGGTTGGCGCTGCGCAGCGCTGTATAAAGTGCTTGTACCCTTGCGGGTTTCAAGTGACCTGCATGCCCGGCAGCACACCGGCATCCGCCGAGATCACGAACACGCCGTGGCCGTCGCCAGACTTGTCGCTGGCGCACAGCACCATGCCCTCGGAGACGCCGAAACGCATCTTGCGCGGCGCGAGGTTGGCGATCATCACTACATAGCGGCCGACCAGGTCCTGCGGCTGGTAGTGCGCGGCAATGCCCGAGAACACATTGCGCTGCTCGGTGCCCAGGTCGAGCTTCAGCTGCAGCAGCTTGTCCGAGCCTTCCACGCGGGAGGCTTCGAGCACCTTGGCGGCGCGCAGGTCGAGCTTGGCGAAATCATCGATGCTGATCACTGGTTTTTCCTTGGGAGGCGCGGGCTGGATTGCCTTGGCCGGCGCGGCTGCAGGGGTGGCCGCCGGCGCGGGCACCGGCGCGGAAGCGATGAGCTGCCTGACGATGGCCGGGTCCAGGCGGGCGGCCAGCTGCGGATACTTGCCCATGGCGACGGCGAGCAGCGGCTGCTGCACGCCTTGCCAGCTCGGCAAGCTCCCACCCAGCCAGGCGGCAGCCCGGGCCGCGATGCCGGGCACCACCGGCGCCAGGTAGGTAATCAGTACACGGAACAGGTTGATGGCCTGCGTGGCCACCAGGCGCGCATCTTCGGTGCGTGCCGGATCCTTGGCCAGCACCCAGGGTTTCTGCTGGTCCACGTACTGGTTGGCACGGTCGGCCAGCAGCATGATCTCGCGTACCGCACCGGCATAGTCGCGGTCCTCGAACAGCGGCGCGATGCGCTCGCCGGCGGCGACGAACGCGGCGTACAGCTCAGGATCCGGCAGGCGGTCCGCCAGCGCGCCACCGGCGCGCTCGATGAATGGCGCGCAGCGGCTGGCGATATTGACGAGCTTGCCCACCACGTCGGAATTCACCCGGGCGGTGAAATCCTCCAGGCTGAAATCGATGTCGTCGAGGCCGTTGCCGAGCTTGGCGGCGAAGTAGTAGCGCAGGTGGTCCGCTGGCAGCAGCTCCAGATAGCGCTGCGCGGTGATGAACGTGCCGCGCGACTTCGACATCTTCTGGCCGTCGACGGTCAGGAAGCCATGTACATGCACGCCGGTGGGCCGGCGGCAGCCGGCGCCCTGCAGCACGGCTGGCCAGAACAGCGTGTGGAAATAGCTGATGTCCTTGCCGATGAAATGATGCAGCTCGGTGGTGGCGCCGGCCTTCCAGTAATCGTCGAACGACAGCCCGCGCTTCGCGGCCAGTGCCGCGAAGCTGCCCATGTAGCCGATGGGGGCATCGAACCACACGTAGAAGTACTTGCCCGGCGCGTCGGGAATCTCGAAGCCGAAGTAGGGCGCATCGCGGGAGATGTCCCAATCCTTCAAACCTGCCTCGAACCATTCATCGAGCTTGGCGCGCACCGCCGGCTGCAGGCCGTGGCCGGCCAGCCACTCGCGCAGATCCGTTTCGAAGTCGCCCAGCTTGAAGAACAGGTGGTCGGAATCCCGCAGTACGGGCTTCGTGCCCGAGATGGTGGAGACCGCGTCGATCAAGTCGGCCGGGGAATAGGTCGCTCCGCAGTTCTCGCAGGAATCCCCGTACTGGTCGGGCGTGCCGCAGCGCGGGCAGGTGCCGCGCACGAAGCGGTCCGGCAGGAACATGCCCGCCTGCTCGTCATACGACTGGCGCACGCTGCGCCGGGTGATGACGCCGCGCTTCACCAGCGCCGCGTACATCTGGTACGACAGCCGGCGGTTCTCCTCCGAATGCGTCGAATGGTAGTGGTCGAAGGCGATGCTGAAGCCTGAGAAATCGCGCTGGTGTTCGGCGGCGGAGGCAGTGATGAGCTGCTCCGGCGTGATGCCTTCCTGCCGCGCCCGGATCATGATCGGCGTGCCGTGGCAGTCCTCGGCGCCCACATAGATGCAGTCGTTGCCATTGAGCCGCTGGAAGCGGCACCAGATGTCCGTCTGCACGGCCTCGATGATATGGCCGAGATGCAGCGCCCCATTGGCATAGGGCAGTGCGCTGGTGACTAGGATCCGCCGCGACATGGAACTCAACCTTGGTCTTTGACGGCCTCGAAGCGGCCCTTGTTGATGGCCTTCTTGTAGGCTTCCTTGCCCGTGATCTGGCGCTGGTCCAGCAGCGCCTGGATCGATCCGTCCATGGTGCGCATGCCAGAGGCGGCGCCCGATTGCATGCTGTTCTCCAGCTGGTCGAGCTTGCCCTGGCGGATCAGGTTCGACACGGCGGAGTTGTTGACCATGATTTCCAGCGCTGCGACGCGACCCTGTTTGTCGGAGCGCTGCAGCAGCTGCTGTGACACCACGCCGCGCAGCGAGGTGGACAGCATGGTGCGCACATGCGACTGCTTGTCGGAGGGGAACACGTTGATGATGCGATCCACCGTCTGCGCCGCGCCGTTGGTATGCAGCGTGCCCATGACGAGGATGCCCATCTCGGCGGCCGTCACGGCAATGCCGATGGTTTCCAGATCGCGCATTTCGCCCACCAGGATCACATCCGGATCCTCACGCAGCCCCGAATGCAGCGCCTGTGCGAAGCTCTGTGCATGCTGCCCGATCTCGCGCTGGCTGATCAGGCAGTTGCGGCGCTGATGCACGAACTCGATCGGATCCTCGATGGTGAGGATGTGCCCCTTCTCGCGCCGGTTGATGTCATCGACTATGGCGGCCAGCGTGGTCGATTTGCCCGAGCCCGTCTTGCCGGTGACCAGGATCAGCCCATTGGGTGCGCGCGCCAGAGTGCGGATCGCCTCCGGCAGCTTCAGCTGATCCATCGTCAGCGCCTGCGTCGGGATGGAGCGCAGCACCGCGCCCATGCCGTTCAGCTGCCGCATCACATTGACGCGGAAGCGCCCGTGGCCTTCGAGCGTATAGGCGAAGTCCGCGCCGTCCTGCTTTTCGAAGCGGGCCTGCGCCTTGGCCGGCATGATCTCGTACAGAGCTTCGCGCGTGAATTCGGCGGTCAACGTCTCCTGCCGCAGCGGCGTGAGATCACCGAACTGGCGGATGCGCGGCGGGTCGCCGGCGATGAAGTGCAGGTCCGAGCCCTTGCGCTGCAGGACTTCCACCAGGAAGGCGTCGATCTTCGCCATCAGTCGCCCGGGCGCAGTGCGCTTGAGGAGCCGGAGATGGCCGTGGCATCCAGCTTGGGCAGGATGCTGGTATCGGTCACGAACTTCTGCAGCAGGCGTTTGTCGTTGGCGAAGGAATAGGCGTGGTCGGGATCCACTTCCTTGGCCGTCACGGCCGCCAGCAGCGCCTGGTCCAGCATCTGCATGCCGAACTCGCGCCCCATCTGCACCTGGCTGGGAATCTGGTGGGTCTGGTCCGTCTGGATGAGCTTGGCGATGGCCTTGGTCATCACCATGGTCTCGCAGATGGCCTTGCGGCCCTGGCCGTCGGCGGTCTTGCACAGCACCTGCGTGACCACCGCCAGCAGGCTCTGCGACAGGAAGCTCTTGGTCTGCTCCCGCTCATCCACGGGCAGCGCATCGATGATGCGGTCGATGGTCTTCACCGCGCCGGTGGTGTGCAGCGTGCCCAGCACCAGGTGGCCGGTCTCCGCCGCCGTCATGGCCATCGAGATGGTCTCGGCATCGCGCATCTCGCCCACCAGGATCACATCCGGATCCTCGCGCATGGCGGCGCGCACGCCCTCGGCGAAGGAGGGCAGGTGCGTGCCCAGCTCCCGCTGGATCACCTGGCTCGACTTGCTCCGGTGCACGAATTCGATCGGATCCTCGAGGCTGATGATGTTCAGCCGGCGCGTGGAATTGAGCAGGTCGATCATCGCGGCCAGCGTGGTGGACTTGCCGGAGCCGGTGGAGCCCGTGACCAGGATCATGCCCTGGTGGTAATCGCACAGCTTCTTGACGATGGATGGCAGGCCGAGCTTCTCGAGGGTGGGGATGGCGGTGGGAATGGTGCGGAACACTGCCCCTATGCCGCTCTCCTTGCGGAACACATTGACGCGGAAGCGCCCCCCTTCGGTGGAGACATAGGAGAAGTCCACGTCGCTGCCGGCAGCGAAATGATCCTGCTGCGAGGGGGTCATGATCTCCGTGAGATAGCCCTCCAGTTCGGTGTCGCGCAGGTCGCGGAACTTGATGGGCAGCAGGTCGCCGAAAACACGCAGCATGGGGGGCACGCCCACCGCCAGGTGGATGTCCGAGCAACCCTGCTGGGTGCCGAGCTTCAGGAACGCGTCTATGCGGGCCATGCGCCCGATCTTACTTTATGCAAAGCGTTCGAGTGCGATCCGCATCTCGTCCATGCTCTGGAAGCGCTTGGTCTTGTCCACCGCCATGGCCTTCATTATCAGTTCGGCCAGGCCGGGTGGCAGTTTGGGGTTCAGTTCCTGCGGCGGCCGCGCCTTGCCCTGCACATGCTGGTACATCACCGCCATGTGGTCGCCGCGCGCATAGGGCGGCACGCCGGTGAAGAGTTCATACATGATCACGCCGATGGCATAGATGTCGGCCCGCTCGTCCACCTTGCGGCCCAGGATCTGCTCCGGCGCCATGTACTTGGGCGACCCGATCACGTAGCCGGTCTTGGTGAGCTGCGTGTCCCCCTCGCGGTGCGCCGCAGCCACGCCGAAGTCCACGATCTTCAGCAGGCCTTCGTTGTTGATCAGCACGTTGGCAGGCTTCAGGTCGCGGTGCACGATGCCGACCTTGTGCGCCACGGCCATGCCGGTGCACATGTCGATGCCCCAGCCGATGCCCTTCCTGGTATCGACCGGCTTCTCGTTGACGATCTCCTGCCCCAGCGTGTGCGAGGGGAAATATTCCATCGAGATGGCGTAGATGCCCTGCACCTGCAGGAAATCGTAGATGCGGATGACGTTCTGGTGCGTGATCTTGCGCGAGTAGCGCAGCTCGTGCACGAAGCGCTTCATCATTTCCTCGTCTTCCGACACGTTCGGATTGAGGAACTTGAGAATCAGCCGGTCGTCCACCACTGTGTCTTCCATCAGCAGCACCGTGCCGAAGGCGCCCTTGCCGATGCGCTCGATGTATTTGTAGCGGCCCTCGAGCATGTCGCCGCCGCGCAGCGTGGAGATGTCGAGCTTCAGTGCCGCCACTGGCGTGTCGACCTGGTGCAGCATGGCCTTGGCTTCGTTCTCGTCCGCCGGCACGGCGCGGGCCATTTCATGGGTGCCGGTCAGCGAGCGGCTGGCGCTGCCATGGGTGCCGGTGGCTTCGGCCAGGCGCGTTGCCAGGTCTTTCAGCGCGGCGCTGGCGGCTGCGGCGATGGAAGGATCGGCATTCTGCGCCTGCGCCTGCAGCTGCTGGCGCACCTGCTGTGCGCGCTGCTCGTCGCTGATATGGCCCAGCGCATGGATGGCCTCGATGCGCAGCTCCTTCTCGGGGCGGCCGAGATAGGGCAGCAGCGTGTCCACATTCCTGGGCTCGCCCAGCTTGCCGATGGCCCGGATGACCACCGGCAGCGAACGGGTCGGCGCGGTAGGCAGCATCTCGAGCAGCCGTGGCAGCGCGCGCTTGTTGCCGATCTCGGCCAGCGCATCGATGGAGCGCTCGCTGACCCACCAGTCCGGATCGCGCGTGGCCTCGATCAGGTGGTTGATGGCGCGCTCGTCCTTGGTCTGGTTCAGGATCTCGATGGCTGAACGCCGGATGTCATCGTCCTTGTCGCGCGCCAGCGTGAGCACGGCATCGATGACCCGCGGACCGCCGATCTTGCCCAGGGCATCGCCGGCGCGGCTGCGCACCCACCAGTCATCGTCCTTGATGGCGGCGAGCAGGTATTTCACCGAGCGGGCGTCGCCGATCTCGTTGAGCACCTCGACCGCCGCGCGGCGCGAATATTCGTTCTCGTCCTTCAGCACCGGGATCAGGTATTTGACCGTCAGCGGGTCGTTGGCCTTGATCAGCAGGTCGATGGCGCGGTTCTGCACGTCGATCTCGCCGTCGCGCAGCAGGTGGCACACGGCCTCGGTGTCCACCGGGCCGTCCATGCGCGCCAGCGCGCCCAGCGCCGCCGAGCGGATCATCTTGTTCGGATCACGCAGCTGCGACTGCAGCGCGCGCATCACATCGGGTTTGTTGAAACGCGCGAGGATGTTGATGATGTGCATGCGCGCGATCGGATCCTTGCCTTCGATGCGGCTCACCAGTTCGCCCACCGCGCTCTCGTCGGCGATCTCGGCCACGATGCGGAACAGCGCGGCTTTCTCCTGCGGTTCCTGCGCATAGGCGGCGGTCAGCAGTTCGCGCAGGTTGAAACGGTCGCGGTGCCCGTGGATGACGTCGAGCAGGGCGGATTTGGACACGCCCTTGGCCTGCAGCGCCTCGAGCAGCAGGCCCGGGGTGTAGCTGCGGCTGCTGGTCAGCGCCCACGAGATGCCGGCGGCGATGCGGGTGTTGCCGTCGCACAGGCCCTGCAGGAACTGCGGGAAGGTCTTGTTGCTGACCAGCGTGGACAGGACATCGACCAGCGCCACGGTGGCGTTCTTGTCGGCATCGGCCAGCGCCTGGATCGTGGGCTCAATGACGCCCGGGCCCAGCGCCTTGAGCTTGGCCACCGATCTGAGGGTTTCCTCGCCCAGCGGCTTGTCGGTTGACTTGATCTGCGTGATCAGCCGGTCTGAACGCAGGTTCGTGAAAAAAGCCATTACTGCATCTGGCGCCGGCAATCCCTTTGGGCAACAGCCGAATTATGCCACATGCACGCTGCCAGCCGATTGCGACGCGGCCCGCACTGCTAGAATCCCCGCCCCTTGAACAGAATCAACAAAGTCCGGGAAATCACCGCATGAGCGAGGCCGAAGCGGCCGCCCGCGCCGCCCTGTCGGCCTGGCGGGATCCCTACATCGGACAGTCACTGGCGGAAATGCGCGCGCTGCGCGCGCTGGCAGTTACGAGCACCGAGGTGCACCTCGGGCTGCGCCTGCCGGTTCCGTCAGGCGGCTATGCCGCGGAGCTGCGCACCAGCCTGGAGGCGGTCCTGCGGGGCGCCGGCATGACGCAGGCCCTGGTGCTCGACCTGAGCCATGAGATCCCCACCCATGCCGTGCAGCGACCCCTCAAGCCGCTGCCGGGCATCCGCAATATCGTCGCCGTGGGGTCGGCCAAGGGCGGAGTGGGGAAGTCCACCGTGGCGGCCAATCTGGCGGCGGCCTGGGTAGCTGCCGGGGCACGGGTCGGCCTGCTGGATGCCGATGTCTACGGGCCCAGCCAGCCCATGCTGTTCGGCGTGCGGGAGAAACCCGAGACCCGCGACAACAAGCAGATCATCCCGCTGACCGTGGCGGGGGGGCTGAAGCTCATGTCCATCGGCCTGCTGATCGATGCAGGCCAGGCCGCCATCTGGCGCGGCCCGATGGTTACCCAGGCGTTGATGCAGCTGCTGACGGGCACCGACTGGGGGGAGCTGGACTACCTCGTCCTCGACCTGCCGCCCGGTACCGGCGACCTGCAGCTGACGCTGGCGCAGCGCGTGCCGGTGGCCGGCAGCGTGGTGGTCACCACCCCGCAGCAGATCGCGGTCGCCGATGCCCGCAAGGGTCTGGCCATGTTCGAGAAGATGTCGATCGGCATCCTCGGCGTGGTGGAGAACATGAGCACACACCTGTGCAGCCACTGCGGCCATGAGGACGCCATCTTCGGCAGTGCCGGTGGCGAGCGGCTGGCCGCGGACGCCGGCGTGCCGTTGCTGGCGAAGCTGCCGCTGGATACCCGCATCGGTGCGGAATCTGACGCCGGCACTCCTACGGTGCTGGCCGCGCCGGACACTGCCCGCGCGCGCGCCTATGTCGAGCTGGCCCGCCACACGGCCGGGCAGCTGGCGCGCCGTCCGCGTGACCGCGGCGGTGCCTTTCCCGGAGTCGTTGTCGAGAGAGCCTCATGAGCATCAAAGCTGACCACTGGATCCGCCGCATGGCCGACAGCCACGGCATGATCGAACCCTTCGAGCCGGGCCAGGTGCGCGACACCGGCGCCGGGCGCATCGTCTCCTACGGCACCTCGAGCTATGGCTATGACGTGCGCTGCGCGCGCGAATTCAAGATCTTCACCAACATCAACAGCACGATCGTCGATCCGAAGAAGTTCGATCCGCAGAGCTTTGTCGACATCGAATCCGACGTGTGCATCATTCCGCCGAATTCGTTCGCGCTGGCGCGCACGGTCGAATATTTCCGCATCCCGCGCAATGTGCTGGTGGTGTGCCTGGGCAAGAGCACCTATGCGCGCTGCGGCATCATCGTCAATGTCACGCCGCTGGAACCGGAGTGGGAAGGGCATGTGACGCTGGAGTTTTCCAACACCACGCCGCTGCCTGCGAAGATCTATGCCAACGAAGGTGTGGCGCAGATGCTGTTCTTCGAGTCGGATGAGGTATGCGGCACTTCGTACAAGGACCGAGGCGGCAAATACCAGGGCCAGAAGGGCGTGACGCTGCCCAAGGCGTGAGGCCTGCGCCTCAGCGCGCCTGGATCTCCACTTCCTTCAGCGTCATGAACCACTCGACTTCGTCGCCGTCGCGGCGCTCCACCCGCACCGGCACATAACCCAGTTCCGGCGAGCACCAGAACACCGTGCCCTTCTTCGAACCGGGGCGGCTGCTGCGGAACACGACTGTGTGGTATTCGCCCACGCTGGTCTTGATCGTCTCGGTGCCCTCGCGGGTGTAGAGGTAATCCTTGATCTTGTCGGTGTCGACCAGCACGAAGCGCTCCGGCGTGCGGCCGGACAACAGGTCGTTCATCAGCGCCACCTGCACCGACATGGTATCGAGCAGGCCGGGCTGCGCCGGCAGGTCGACCTTCTTGCGCTCGGCAATGCCGCTCACGCGTCCACTGGTCCAGTCGAAGGTGAGCTGCTGATCCTTCTCGCTGCTGCTGGCGCCATCGTCAGCCGTGAAGGTCTCCGGGACGATATGCCCATCGGTGACACGGAATACGCTGCGCGAGGCCAGGTCCGCCGGCATGGCCAGACGGAACAGGCCTTTCGCCTCGCTGCGGGATTCATAGGCCCAGCGGCCATCGGGGAGGCGCTGCAACGAGAGGCGGGTGCTGCCGGCCGACATGCCACTCCAGGTGATGGAATAGCGGGCGGTGAACGGGCGCAGTGGCTCCTGGGCAGTGGCAACCTGGGCGTAGCCTGCAGCCACGAGCAGGAGGCAGGCTGCGAGCGCACGCACGGCTGGTGTCCTGCTCAGGAGATCCGCACGGGCGCCGCCAGTGGCACGCCATCGAGGGTGGGATTGCCGCCATTCCAGAGGAGGCGGCCACGGACCAGCCATTCGATCACCATGGGATACAGCATGTGCTCCCGAGCATGAACGCGCCCTGAAAGCCCCGCAACCTCATCCCCGGCGAGCACCGGTACGACGGCTTGCGCGACCAGCGGCCCGCCGTCCAGCTCCGCCGTGACGAAGTGCACGCTGGCGCCATGCTCGGCGTCGCCTGCGGCCAGCGCACGCGCGTGGGTGTCGAGCCCCTTGTGACGCGGCAGCAGCGACGGGTGGATATTGAGCATGCGACCGGTGTAGCGCCTGACGAAGGCCGCCGACAGCACGCGCATGAACCCGGCGAGCACGATGTAATCGGCGCCGCTGGCGTCGATCGCGCTGGCCAGTGCGGCCTCGAAGGCCTGCCTGTCGGCGACGCCATCGCGCATGAAACCGCGGCGGTCGAGGACGCGCGCCGTCAGGCCCAGCGAGCGGGCGCGCTGCACGCCGGCCGCCTCCGGCACATCGGCCAGCACCAGCGCGATGTCGGCCGGCACCTGGCCGGTGGCGCAGGCCTGGGCGATGGCCAGCATGTTGCTGCCGGCGCCGGAGATCAGCACCGCCAGCCGTGCGCGGTGCTCAGTCGTCGATGACGACACCGGCGTTTCCAGGGCGGATTGCGCCGATCAGCGTGGCCTGTTCGCCCTGGTCCTGCAGCAGCGCGAGTGCTGCCGCTGCGTGTGCCGCAGGCACCACTGCGATCATGCCAATGCCGCAGTTGAAGGTGCGATACATCTCGGCGGGCGCGATGCCGCCGGTATCCGCCAGCCACTGGAACAGTGGGTCGGTGTGCCAGCGGGCGCGCACCAGATGCGCCTCGAGCCCGTCGGGGAGCACGCGCGGGATGTTGTCGGTGAGGCCGCCGCCGGTGATATGCGCGAAGGCGGAAACCGGCAGCGCGCGCGCCAGCGCCAGCATGCTTTTCACGTAGATGCGTGTGGGCTCGAGCAGGCGGTCGTACAGCAGGCGGCCGGCCAACTCAGTGGTGGCGTCGGCGCCGCTCACGGCGAGCAGCTTGCGCACCAGCGAGTAGCCGTTGGAGTGCACGCCGGAGGAGGCGAGACCGATGATGGCATCGCCCGCCTGCACGCGGGTGCCGTCGAGCACCTCGCTGCGCTCGACCACGCCGACGCAGAAGCCCGCCAGGTCATAATCATCGCCGGCATACATGCCCGGCATCTCGGCGGTCTCGCCGCCCACCAGCGCACAGCCGGCCTGCAGGCAGCCCTCGGCGATGCCACTGATCACCTTGGCCGCGACCTCCACCGACAGCTTGCCGGTGGCGTAATAATCGAGGAAGAACAGCGGCTCGGCACCCTGCACGGCCACGTCGTTGGCGCACATCGCGACCAGGTCGATGCCGATGCGCTCGTGGCGGTTGGTGTCGATGGCCAGGCGCAGCTTCGTCCCGACGCCATCCGTGCCGGCGACCAGCACCGGCTCGCGATAGCGCTGCGGCAGGCCCACCAGCGCGCCGAAGCCGCCGACTCCAGCCAGCACCTCCGGGCGCATGGTGCGCTTGACGATGGGTTTGATGTGGTCGACCAGCGCGTCGCCCGCGTCGATGTCGACGCCCGCGTCGCGATAGGTAAGGCCGGTGGGTTTGTGCATGCTGGAGGGGGTCTGGAGTGGCGGTGCTCGGCTCGTGGGCCGCTTGCGATATTGTATCGGACTTTCGCCGGTTCCTGACCCATGCGCCACCTGCCCAACCTCATCTGCCTGCTGCGCATCGCGCTGATCGTGCCCCTGATAGCCGCCATGCTGGCGGGCGACCAGGCGCGCATCCTGGTGCTGTTCTGCATTGCGGCGGTATCGGACGCGCTGGATGGGTACCTTGCCAAGCGGTTCAACTGGACCTCCGACCTCGGGCGTTTCCTAGACCCGATGGCCGACAAGCTGCTGCTGATGTCGGTGTTCATCACCGCTGCCTGGCTCGACATCGCGCCCTGGTGGGTGGCGGCGGTGGCCGTGGCGCGTGACATCGTCATCGGCGTCGGCGCGCTGATCTACCGCCTGTGGTTCGGGCCGCTGCGCGGCCGGCCCACCGTGATCAGCAAGATCAACACCGGCATGCAGATGCTGTACCTGCTGGCCGTGATCCTGGCCAGTGCGGTGAACTTCCCGCCGCGTGAAGTGCTGGAAGCACTGGCCGCGCTGATGGTGCTCACCACATTCGCCAGCGGCACCGACTACGTGGCGCGCTTCATGGAGCGCGCATTCGGGCGCGTGGCCGCGGCATGAAGCAGCTGCCGCTGGGCGTGCGCCCGCACGACCGCGCGGTGTTCGCAAGCTTCCTGCCCGGGCCGAATGCGGAGGCCTTCGCAGCGGTGCGGCAATTTGCCGGCAGCCCGGAGCCGGCGCTGCTGTATCTGCACGGGGCGCTGGGCACCGGCCGCAGCCACCTGCTGCAGGCTGCCTGCGCCGCCGCCGCGGGCGCCGGCTACTTTCCGCTGGGAGACATGCGCGCGCTGGGGCCGGCGGTGCTGGAAGGAGTAGCGAACCTGCCGCTGGCGGCGCTGGACGACGTGGACGCCGTGGCCGGTGAGGGCAGCTGGGAGCGGCAGCTGTTCGGGCTTTACAACGATTGCCAGGCGTCGGGATGCCGGTTGCTGGTGGCCGCCTCCCGCCCTGCGGCGGAGCTGCCGCTGGCACTGCCGGACCTGCGCTCGCGGCTGGCGGCAATGCCGCACTATGCGCTGCGACCGCTGGATGACCAGCAGCAGCGTGCCGCCATTGCAGTGCGGGCCGCGCAGCGCGGCATTGAACTCAACGATGAAACCCTGCAATACCTGCAGAACCGCTTCACGCGCGACATGATGGGTCTCACCGCGCTGCTGGACCGGCTGGACCTGGCATCACTGCAGGAACAACGCCGCGTCACCTTGCCTTTCATCCGGCGCGTGCTGGATGGGCCGTGACCGCCAGGCGGGCGCCGCGCAGCCGGGCGCCGTCAGGCCTTGAGTTTCAGCGCGATGGTGGCCAGGCGCCGGCCCAGTGCCCGCGCCAGGGTGGCTTCGTCGCCGGAGATCTCACCCTCCGGCTGCGCCGACACCACATGCGATGCGCCATACGGTGTGCCACCGGTGCGCGTGGTGTTCAACTCGCCTTCGGTATAGGGCAGGCCGACGAACACCATGCCATGGTGCAGCAGCGGCACCAGCATCGTCAGCAGCGTGACTTCCTGGCCGCCGTGCATGGATTGCGTCGAGGTGAATGCCGCCGCGGGCTTGTCCACCAGTGCGCCCTCGGCCCACAGGCTCCCGGTCTGGTCGAGGAAGTGCTTCAGCGGCGCGGCCATGTTGCCGAAGCGGGTCGGGCTGCCAATGGCGATGCCGGCACATTCGCGCAGGTCCGCAAGCGTCGCCCAGGGCGCGCCTTGCTCGGGCACCGCCCGCACCGGGCGCTCACTCTCCGCTGACACCGGCGGCACGCTGCGCAGGCGCGCCTGTGCGCCACCGACGGATTCGATGCCGCGGCATACCTGGCGCGCCAGCTGCGCGGTGCTGCCGCCGCGGGAGTAATAGAGCACCAGGATCTCGGCCGTGTTGGTCATGCTTGTCCCGTTCAGCGTCGCACTGTGGCGGTAGTGCCCAGATCATCCGCGCCGTTCCAGCGAGTGGTCCAGCGCGTCACCACCAGGTCGGGGTATTTGCGGCTGCCGACGCTGCCGTTGTAACGGGCCAGTGCCTTGCGCACGTCGTTCTTCTCGCGCTTCAGGTAGTAGCGCAGGATGGCGCAGCCCATGCGCGTGTTCGACTCGATCTGCGTGAGCTGGTGCTGCTTCATGCCGAGCTCGGCAGGCCAGAAGGGCATCACCTGCATCAGGCCGACGGCGCCGGCCGACGACACGGCCCAGCGGTTGAAGCGGCTTTCCACATCCATCACGGCCATCACCAGGCCCGGTGGCAGGCGCTGCTCGCCTGGGCGGTGCGCCTCGCAGAACGCGGTGGCGATGATCTTCATGCGCTCGGCCGGTTCGCTGACGATGCGCCGCAGCTTCGGCTCCATCAGCGTGAACCACACGGCCGAATCGAATTTGTCGGGGAAGCAGGCGGCGGTGGAGATGGCTTTGGCGACGATGCCGCGCAGCTCCGGCTCATGCTGCGCAAGTGCTGCCGGCGGCGGCGGGGCGGCGGCGGCCAGCGGCGGCGCCAGCAGCAGCACCACCGCGCAGGCGCTAGCGACCGAGGCGCGCCAGGATTTCAGTGACCACGGCATCGGCCGCAATCTCCCCGGTTTCGCCGCTGCGCCGATGACGGTATTCCAGGCGCCCGGCAGCCAGACCGCGGTCGCCGACCACGATGCAATGCGGAATGCCCAGCAGTTCGGCATCGGCGAATTTGGAACCCGGCCGCGCCTCGCGGTCGTCGTACAGCACGTCGACGCCGGCGGCGTTGAGATCGGTGTAAAGCTGGTCGGCGCACTGCCGGACGGCTTCGGAGCGGTCATGGTTCACTGTCACGATGAGCACGGTGTAGGGCGCGATGGGTTCGGGCCAGATAATGCCCCTGGCATCGTGATTCTGTTCGATCGCGGCCGCCACGACGCGCGTCACACCGATGCCATAGCAGCCCATCAGCAGCGTCAGGGGCTTGCCGCCGGCATCCAGCACCGAGGCCTGCATGGCCTCGCTGTATTTGCGCCCCAGCTGGAAAATGTGCCCCACCTCGATGCCACGCCGGATGGTGAGCCGGCCCTGACCCGAGGGGCTCGGGTCGCCAGCCACGACATTGCGCAGGTCGGCGGTTTCCGGCTCCGGCAGGTCGCGGCCCCAGTTCACGCCAGTCAGGTGCGCGTCCTTCTCGTTGGCGCCGCAGACGAAGTCGGCCAGCGCCGCAGCCGCATGATCGGCCACCACGCGCACCTTGAGGTTGACCGGGCCGATGAAGCCGGGCTCGGTGCCAGTGGCATCGAGCAGGCGCTTGGCCGAGGACATGCGCAGCGGGACGGCGACGCCCGCAATCTTCTGCGCCTTGACCGCATTGAGTTCATGGTCGCCACGCAGCACCAGCGCCACCACGCCGCCATCGGCGCCGTCGACGATCAGGGTCTTGGCGCAGCTGGCGGCCGGCACACCCAGCAGCTGGGTGATCTGCTCCATGCTCTTCGCATTGGGCGTGGCAACTCGCGCAAGCGTCGCGGCAGCGGCAGGGCGATTGCCGCTGAATGCAGGCGTGGGTGCCAGTTCCAGATTGGCGGCATAGTCGTCGCCATCGGATACCGCGATGGCATCTTCACCGGATTCCGCCAGCACCTGGAATTCCTCCGAGGCGCTGCCGCCGATGGAGCCGGTGTCGGCACGCACCGAACGGAACTCCAGCCCAAGGCGCTCGAAGATGCGTGTGTAGGCCGTCTTCATCGCCGCATAGCCCTCAGCCAGCGATGCCTCATCGGCGTGGAAGGAGTAGGCATCCTTCATCAGGAACTCGCGTCCCCGCATCACGCCGAAGCGCGGCCGGATCTCGTCCCGGAACTTGATCTGGATCTGGTAGAAGTTCACCGGCAGCTGCCGGTAGCTCTTCAATTCATGCCGCGCGATGTCGGTGATGACTTCCTCGGCAGTGGGCGCGATGACGAACTCGCGGTCGTGGCGATCCTTGAAGCGCAGCAGTTCCGGGCCGTATTGCTCCCAGCGCCCGGATTCCTGCCAGAGCTCGGCCGGCTGCACTGCGGGCATCAGCAGCTCCAGCGCGCCAGCGCGGTTCATTTCCTCGCGCACGATCTGCTCGACCTTGCGCACCGCGCGCAGGCCCATCGGCAGGAAGCTGTAGACGCCGGCGGCATGGCGGCGGATGAGCCCGGCGCGCAGCATGAGCTGGTGGCTGATGACTTCGGCCTCGGAGGGGGTTTCCTTGGCGAGGTTGATGGGGTAGCGGGAAAGGCGCATGAAACCCTTGAAAAACGGCCCGGTGGGGACGCGCGAGTCTAGCAGCTTGGGCGTTGTGGAGGGGGCGCGCCGGCCCTATCATCTTGCCGCATGCAAGCACCAGAACCCGTCGAGCGCCCGCGCAGCCGTGCCATCTACCTGCTGCCGAATTTCTTCACGACGGGGTGCCTGTTCTCCGGGTTCTACGCCATCGTCGCGGCCATCGATGGAAATTATGAGCGCGCCGGCTTCGCAGTCTTCGCCGCCATGCTGTTCGATACGCTGGATGGCCGCGTGGCGCGCATGACGCGCACCGAAAGCGCCTTCGGCAAGGAATACGACAGTCTGGCTGACATGGTGTCCTTCGGCGTGGCGCCTGCCATCGTCGCGTATCAATGGGGCGTGGCGCGCCTGTACGAGCACGGTGCCATCTGGGGACGGGTGGGCTGGCTCGCTGCGTTCCTGTACTGCGTGTGCGCCGCGCTGCGCCTGGCACGCTTCAACATGCGTTCGGCCACGCAGGACAAGCAGTTCTTCGAGGGGTTGCCGAGTCCATCTGCTGCGGCCATCGTGTCCGCATTCATCTGGTCGGCCTCGGAGTGGCGGGAGCCAGGGTTGCCGGGCCTGATCCTCGCGGTGCTGGTCACCACCGGCGCAGGCGCGCTGATGGTCAGCGACTTCGGCTACAACAGCTTCAAGAAGCTCAACGCGGAAGGTCCGGTGCGCTTCGCCACCTTCCTGCTGGTGCCGCTGGGGTTCCTGCTCATCGCGCTCGATCCCCCCACCTCGCTGCTGGCCATCTTCGGCACCTATGCACTGTCCGGGCCGTTGCTGTGGCTGGTGCGGCGTGCGCGGCGCAACCAGCAGCGACGCATCGGCTCCGGGGGTGGAACCGGGGGCGGGCCGGAGTCGGGCCCCTGATGCAGCAGCGCCCGGGTTATCTCGCGGCGCTGGGCCTGACGGACTGGCGTCAGCGCCGGCCGCTGCGGACGCAGGGCGCGGGTGCTGGCGCCACGCTGGTTGCCGCCGCGTTCCCCGCTGCCGCATCGCCCGCGGTGCCCGGCGCACCCGACAGCTGGGATGCGGTTGCCGGCGAGGTGCATGGCTGCACGCGCTGCGACCTGCACCTGTGCCGCGACAAGACGGTGTTCGGGGTCGGCGATCGCAACGCCAGCTGGCTGGTCGTAGGCGAGGCGCCCGGCGCCGAAGAGGACCGACAGGGCGAACCCTTCGTTGGCCGCGCGGGCCAGCTGCTGAACAACATGCTGCTGGGCATCGGGCTCAGGCGCGAGCAGGTGTTCATCGCCAATGTGCTCAAGTGCCGGCCGCCCAACAACCGCGATCCGCTGCCTGCGGAAGTTGCGCAGTGCCTGCCTTACCTGGAGCGCCAGATTGCCTTGCTGAAGCCGCGCATCCTGCTGGCCGTGGGGCGCATCGCGGCGCAGAACCTGCTGGCCACGGACACGCCCATCGGCAAGATGCGCGGCCAGGTCCATGCCTTTGGTGCAGCGCGCCTGCCACTGGTGGTTACCTACCATCCCGCCTACCTGCTGCGCTCGCCCACCGAGAAACGCAAGGCCTGGGAGGATCTGAAATTCGCGCGCCGTGTGGCGGCGGGTGGCAGCGCGTGAACGCCGTCAACGCCGCGCCGGAGCTGCTGATCCGCGACATGGGCTTCGACGATGTCGCGGCGGTGGCTGCGCTGGAGCTGCGTTCGTACGCGTTCCCGTGGACCGAAGGCATCTTCCGCGACTGCCTGCGCGCGGGCTATTACTGCTGCGTGGCGGAGCTTGATGACATCGTGGTCGGTTACGCCATCATGAGCACGGGCGCCGGCGAGGCGCATGTGCTGAATCTCTGCGTGGCCGAGCTGTACCGGTGCCGCAGCGTTGGCAGCCAGCTGCTGGAGCATCTGCTGGAATTCGCCAAGTCGCTGCGCGTGGTGGATGTGTTCCTGGAGGTGCGTCCCTCCAATACCGTTGCCGTGCGGCTGTACCAGTCGCGCGGCTTCTCGCAGATCGGCATGCGCCGCGGTTACTACCAGGCCGAAGGCGGCCGCGAGGATGCCGTGGTGTTGCGCAAGGTGCTCGGCAAGGGCCGCTGAACGGGTCCCCGGCTTTCAGTATCCGACAGCCGCCGAATCCGGGCTGCGCGGATCGCTGGCGCCAAGGCGCCTGCCCGTCTGCGGGTCGATCATGATGGATTCCGCATCCCCCATGCTGCGCCCATCAGCCTCCGGTGCGTTGGCGTACAGCTTCGAGGAGGCCAGCCGATGCCCCATCGCCTGCAGCAGCGCGACACTGTCGGGTGAGGTGAAGAAGGGTTCGTAGCGGATCGAATCCGGTTGCCACTGGTGATGGAAGCGCGGCGCATCCACGGCCCGCGTCACGCTGAAGCTGAAATCGACCACATTCGTGATGACCTGCAACACCGTGTTGATGATGGTCGGGCCGCCCGGGCTGCCGGTGACCAGGAAGGGCTTGCCATCCTTGAGCACCAGCGTGGGTGTCATCGCCGACAGCGGGCGCTTGCCCGGGGCGATGGAATTGGCCGCGGCCTGCAGCAGGCCGAACATGTTGGCCTCGCCCACCTTGGATGTGAAATCGTCCATCTCGTTGTTGAGCAGCACGCCGGTGCCGGTGGCGGTGACGCCGCTGCCAAACAGGCCGTTGAGCGTATACGTGATGCCGATCATGTTGCCGGCCGCATCCACGGCCGAGAAGTGCGTGGTCTGCGTGGACTCCGGCTGCGGCACGCTGCTCGGGCGCAGTGCGTCGTTGGAGGTGGCGCGCTGCGGATTGAAATCATCCAGCAGGCTGGTGACGTAACGCTTGTCGAGCAGCTGCGCCACGGGCACGGGATGGAAATCCGCATCGCCCAGGAAGGCGGCACGATCGCGGAAGGCACGGCGCATCACTTCGGTGAACAGGTGCACCTGCGCGGCCGAGTGGTAGCCCAGTGCCGCTACATCGCGGGTCTCCAGCATGCCCAGCATCTGCAGCAGGGCGATGCCACCGGAACTGGGCGGGCCCATGGTGATGATCTCGTGCCCACGGTAGCTGCCGCGCAGCGGCACGCGCTCGATGGCGTGGTAGCTGGCGAGGTCCGCCTGGGTCATCAGGCCGCCATGCGCGGCCATCTCGGCGGCAATGAGCTGTGCTGTCCTGCCAGTGTAGAACTCTGTGGGCCCATGCTTCTGCAGGCGCTGCAGGGTCTGGGCCAGATCCGGCTGACGGAACGTCTCTCCTGCCGCATAGAACCTCCCATCACGCAGGAACACGCGGCGTGAATCCGCGAACTGGCCCATGAGGTCATCGCTGGCGCGCAGGTCACGCGCCAGCGCTGCCGTCACCGGAAAGCCCTTGGCCGCCAGCTGCCGCGCAGGCTCAAGCAACTGCGACCAGCTGAGTTTCCCGGAGCCATACCTGGCGTGCAGCATCGCAAGACCCGCCACCGTGCCCGGCACGCCCGAAGCCAGGTGACCGACGGTGGAGCGGTTCGGCACGATCTTGCCCTGCGCATCCAGATACATGTCGCGCGAGGCGCCGGCCGGCGCCATCTCGCGGAAATCGATGCTGGTGGTGCGGCCATCGGCCTGGGGGATCAGGGCGAAGCCGCCGCCGCCCAGGTTGCCCGCACGCGGATAGGTGACAGCCAGTGCAACACCCGTGGCCACCATGGCATCGGCGGCGTTGCCGCCGCGGCGCATCACGTCCACTCCGATCTCGGAGGCCAGACGGCTGGCCGAGGCGACGATGCCGTGCTCGGCTTCCAGCGGTGCACGCTGCGCCAGCGCCGGTGCCGTGGCCAGCACCAGCGCTGCCAGCAGGCACAAGGCCCCCGTGAAACTCTGGCGCATCCCCCGCTGGGGCAGGCGCTGGAACAGGAACACGGCGGCTGGTTTGAGCATGCGTTGGACCACTGCAAGCGGGAGAGCCTTGCATTCTAGCGGCGCCACGCCAGTTCGGGGCTACAGCTTGTTGCCGCCAACCACTTCAGCGATGCGTGCAAAGATGCTGCGCAGTGCCGCCGTAGCGCCGGCGGTGTCTGCGGCGCTGATGGCTGCAACCAGCTCCGCATGCAGATGCAGCAGCGCATCGAAACCGCGCCCCAGCCCCGCCATCTGCCGCAGCACGATGCGGCCGCGGATGTCGAAGTGAAGTGAATCCCACATGGTCAGGAAGACGCGATTGCCACTGGCCTCTATCAGGCCTCGGTGCAGCGCCAGCGCGCCGTCGACGTAACGTTCCACATCCTGCTGTGCGATGCCGCTGTACATGCCGGCCAGCTGCGCCCGCATGCGCACCAGCGCGGCAGGGTCCAAGGGAATGGCCAGCTCCAGCGAGCGGATCTCGATGGTCTGCCGCGCTTCGTACGACTGGCGCAGCTCCTCCGCGTCTGCGCCGCGCACTCTCGTACCCCGATAGCGTTCGGAGGTCACGAGCCCGGAGCCTTCCAGCTCACGCAGCGCTTCGCGGATGGGTGCCTGGCTTACGTTGAATTCGCGCGCCAGCGCGAGCTCTTTCAGCTGGGTGCCAGGCGCGTACTGCCCATCGAGGATGCGCGCCACCAGCGTGTCGCGGATGCGATCCCGCATGCAGGTGCGCCTGATCCCCGGCGCCGGGTCTTCCGACTCGATGGCACTCATCGCTGCGCGGTTTCCACCACCGGCGGGCTGCCATCCCAGTCACCGCCGAATGCGCGCACCAGCGCTACCGCAGCATTGAGCCGGTCGACGCGCGCGTCCAGTGCTGCCCGACGCGCCTGCAGCGCCGTCGTCTGCGTGGTGCTGACTTCCAGATAGTCGGCGATGCCGGCAGCGTAGCGCTGGTCGGCATGCCGCGCCGAGGAAGTAGCCGCCGTGGCCGCGGTTTCCTGGGCCAACTGCGCGTCGGCCAGGTGCCGCAGCGCGGCCAGTGCATCCTCGACTTCGCCATAGGCCACAAGTGTCACCTGGCGATACTGGGCGGCGGCCTCGTCGAAGCGGGCCCGGGCCTCATCGCTGATGCCTGCGCGCCGTCCCGCATCCAGCAGTGTCATGCCCAGCGCGGGGCCGAGCCCCCAGATGCGGCTCGGGGCACTGAACCAGTCATGCGCCGTCGCCGCTTCGTAGCCACCGCTGGCACCGAATGAGAACACCGGGAACCAGGCGGCGCGGGCGACACCGATTTCGGCATTGGCGGCGGCCACTGCGCGCTCGGCACTGGCGATGTCCGGGCGCCGCTGCAGCAGCGCAGCAGGCAATACCAGGTCGATGGCCGGCGGGTTGCCGAGCGTAGTGGCCACCGCAAGGCTGAACCCTGCGGCAGGCTCACCCAGCAGCACGGCAATGGCGTGCTCCAGCCGCGCGCGCTGCAGGCGCGCGGATGCCAGCTGCGCCTGGGTCGTGGACTGCAGCGCCTGCGCCTGATCCACATCCGTGGCAGCGGCAATGCCGCTCTGGTACCGATTGCGGATGCGGCTCAGCGAGCCCTCATAGAACCCGGCCGCGTTCTGCAGCAGCTCGATGGTGGCATCGAGGCCGCGCAGCGCGAAATAGTCGGTGGCCAGTTCCGCGCGCAGCGCCAGTTCCACTGCAGCAAGGTCGGCGCCCGCGGCCACGGCACGATCACGGGCGGCCGCGTGCTGGTTGCGCAGGCGGCCGAACAGGTCGATCTCCCAGGCGAATCCCAGCGTCGCTGAATAATCCTCGCCCGTGCTGCTGACGCCGCCGCTGCGCGCCACATTGGCGGAGGAGTGCGCCCGCGTGACCGAGGCGTCGGTACGGATCGAAGGCAGCAAGTCCGAGCGGGTGACCCGCGCTACAGCGCGCGCGGCGTCGTAGCGCGCGGCTGCTGCACGCAGGTCCTGGCTGCCCAGCGACAGGCGCTGCTGCAGCTCGTTGAGCGTGGCGTCGTCAAAGCGTTCCCACCATGCGCCGCGCGCTACCGTATCGGCGGGCGCTGCGGGCAGCCACTCGCCGGCCTCCTTCCAGGTCTCCACCTGCGTGGTGGCGGGCACCTCGTATTCCGGCGCCAGCGAGCAGGCAGCCGGCAGGGTGGCGACCAGCACCATCGCCGCGCGTGCGGCCAGCGCGCGCCTCATGGCCGCGGCGCGGCCGCAGCGGGCTGCGCGACGCGGATGCGGGTGTCCGCGGTGAGGGAATCTGGCGGGCTCAGGATGACATTGTCCTGTGCGGTGAGCCCGCCAATGATCTCGATGTCGGCGCCAAAGTCGCGCCCCAGTGACACTGGCTTCATTGCCACCTTTCCCTGCGCATCCACTGTCGCCACCTGCAGGCCATCGCCGTTGGCGAGCAGCACGTTGGCCGGTACGCGCAGCGCCGTGGCCGTCCCCGGCGCCAGTTTGAAGTCCACCTCGGCATAGCCTCCTGGCAGCAGCTCGCCGGCGGCGTTGTCCACCTGCAGCTGCGCGAGCAGCGTGCGGGAGGTGGCATCCAGTGCATTGGAAGTGCGCTCGAGCCGGGCCGTATAACTCTTGCCGGGCCGGTCAGGGAAGCGCACTTCGGCGGTGGTGCCGGCGCGCAGCTGCGCGGCGTAGACCTGCGGCACGCGCACATACAGGCGCAACTGGCGTGTGTCGGCCACCCGGAACAGCGCTTCGCCGGAGCCGCCTGCGGTGATGAGATCGCCCACATCGGTATTGCGCGCGGTCACGGTGCCATCGAAGGGCGCCACGATGCGCTTGAATGCCGACAGTTCGCGCAGCCGTTGCAGGGCCGCTTCGGCGGCGCGCAGCCGGGCACCGGCACTGTCCGCCTCGCTGATCTTCTCGTCGGCCTGCTGCCGCGACACGGAATCACTGTCGCGCAGCCCGCGCCAGCGCTCGGCCGTGGTGCCCGCAATCTTCGCGCCAGCCGCGGCGGTGGCCACATCGGCCTCGGCGCCGCGCAGTTGCTGGTCCAGTTCCGGGGCGTCCACCTCGGCCAGCAGCTGACCGGCCTTCACTGGTGCGCCGATGTCCACCAGCCAGCGCTTCAGGTAGCCACCCGTGCGCGCGTAGATCGGTGCATCGATGTGGGCCTGCACATTGCCCGGCAGCGTCAGCACCGCATCGCCCGCCACGGCCTGCGGCTGGGTGGTCGCCACCGTGACCACGGCGCGCGCATCGGTGTCGTCGGCCAGCTTCTGCGCAGCCAGTCGCGAGGAGAACAGCGTCCAGACGACGATGACGACCGCCATCACGGCGAAGCCGATGCCGGCGCGACGCAGGCTGCGGGTGGCGGCCGTGGTGTCGATCTCGGGAGAGGGGTTGTGGTGTTCCATCAGTGGGCCATCGCGGGTTCAGAGGGTGTAGAGGCGGAGGCAGGTCGGTCGTTGCGGTGCAGGCGCGCAAACACGGTGGGCACGAACAGCAGCGTCGCGATGGTGGCGAACACCAGGCCGCCGATCACGGCGCGGCCCAGCGGCGCATTCTGTTCGCCGCCTTCACCCAGGCCCAGCGCCATGGGCAGCATGCCGATGACCATCGCCAGCGCCGTCATCAACACAGGCCTGAAGCGCGCCACGCCGGCTTCCATGGCGGCATCGAGCGCCGTGAGCCCATCGGCCAGGCGTTCGCGCGCGAAGCTCACCATCAGCACGCTGTTGGCGGTGGCCACGCCCATGCACATGATGGCGCCGGTCAGCGCCGGCACACTGAGGGTGGTGCCGGTGATCAGCAGCATCCACACGATGCCGGCGATGGCCGCGGGCAGCGAGCTGATGATGATGAAAGGATCGAGCCACGACTGGAAGTTGACGACGATCAGCAGGTACACCAGCAGGATGGCCCCGGCGAGGCCGATGGCAAGGCCGGTGTAGGAAGAGGCCATGGTCTGTATCTGGCCTCGCGCGAAGATGCGCGTGCCCTTGGGCAGCTTGCCATCGAACGAGGCGATGGCGGCACGGATGTCACGTGCCACGGAGCCCAGGTCGCGGCCCTGCACGGCGCCAAACAGGTCGACCACCGGCTGCGAATCGTAATGCGAGATCACATCGGGGCCGAAGCCGCGCGTGACGGTGGCGAGGCCGCCCAGCAGCTGCACATCCTTGCCATTGCCCACTGGCACGTTTTGCAGGTCGGCCAGCGTGCTCATGCGGTACTGCGGCGCCTGCGCCACGATCGGATACTGCACGCCGCTGTCGGTGTTGAGCCAGAAGGTGGGCGACACCTGGCCGCTGCCAGCCAGCAGCAGCAGCAGGTTGTTGGCGATGTCGCGCTGCGTGAAGCCCAGCTGCTGCGCATGACTGCGGTCGGTGGTCACCCGCAGCTCGGGCCGGTTGACGGCCTGCTGCATGCGCAGGTCCACCAGGCCCGGGATGGCACGCAGCTTTTCCATCAGCTGCCGCGCGATCTCGCGGTTTTGCGGGCTGGTGCCGCTGATCTGCACATCGATGGGCGAGGGCAGTCCGAAATTCAGGATCTGGCTGACGATGTCCGCCGGCAGGAACGAGAAGCTGGTGCCAGGGAAGCGCTGCGGCAGACTGTCGCGCAGCTGTGCCACGTAATCCGCAGTCGGGCCATGCTCATCCGCCAGCGTGATGAAGATGTCCGCGTCGCTGCTGCCGACGGTACCGGAGTTGCCATAGGTGAGGTTGATGCCGGACACCGGCAGGCCGATATTGTCGACCATGCTGGCGAGCTCATCCGCGGGGATCACCTCGCGCACGGCTGCCTCGATGTGATCGACCATCGCCGCTGTCTCCTCGATGCGCACGCCGGGCGGGACGCGCACATGCAGCTTGATCTGTCCGGAATCGACCTCCGGGAAGAAGTTCTGGCCCAGCATCGGTACCAGCAGCACCGACAGCAGTACCGCTCCGAGGAACAGCGGGATGAAGCTCTTCTGGTGGTGCACGGCGGCGTACAGGTAGCGGCGGTAGCCCTCACGCAGCCGCGTGAAGCGCGCCTCGAAGCCGCCCTGGAATCGCTGCCAGGCATTGGGCCGCGCGCGCGCCGCCAGCTCTTCCGCATGGGTGCGCAGCCAGTACTTGGCGAGCGTGGGCACCAGCGTACGCGACAGCACGTAGGAAGTGAGCATCGCGAACACCACGGCCTCGGCCATCGGCACGAACAGGTAACGCGCCACGCCGCTGAGCAGGAACATGGGCACGAACACGATGCAGATGGCGAGCGTGGAGACCAGCGCCGGCACCAGGATCTGCCGCGAGCCCTCCAGGATGGCGGACTCCACGCTGTGGCCTTCCTCCAGGTGCCGGTTGATGTTCTCGATGGTCACCGTCGCGTCGTCGACCAGGATGCCCACCGCCAGCGCGAGCCCGCCCAGCGTCATCAGGTTGATGGTCTCGCCCAGCGCATTGAGCAGGATGATGGAGGCGATGATCGACAGGGGGATCGACACAGTGATGATCAGCGTGCTGCGCCAGCTGCCCAGGAACAGCAGGATCATCAGCGCCGTCAGCCCGGCGGCAATCAGCGCCTCCGTGGCCACTCCATGGATGGCCGCTTTCACGAACACCGACTGGTCGCCGGTCACGCCGAGCGAGGCGCCTTCGGGCAACAGCTCGCGCACGAAGGGAAGTCGTTCCTTGACCTGTTCGATGATGGACAGCGTCGAGGCCGAGCCGGTCTTCTGCACCGACATCAGCACCGCGCGCCGGCCATCCACGCGCACCACATTGGTCTGCGGCGGGTGGCCGTCATGTACGTAGGCCACATCGCGCAGCAGCGTGATGGCGCCGTCATCGTTGCGGATGGGCAGGTTGTTCAGGTCGTCGATCAGGCGCGGGCTGCCATTGAGCTTCACCGCGTACTCGATATCGCCGATCTTCTGCGTGCCCGCGGGCAGCGCCAGGCTCTGGTTGGCAAGCGTTGCGCCGATGTCCACGGACGTGACGCCCAGTGCCCGCATTGCATCCGGCTGCAGGTCGACCTGCACCTGGCGCGAGGCGCCGCCGAAAGGATAGGGCGTCGAAATGCCGGCGATGGTCGCCACCTGCGAGCGCACTGTCTGGTTGCCGAAGTCGAACAGCTGCGATTCGGTCTGCTTCTGGCTCGACAGTGCCAGCTGCATGATGGGCACGGTGGATGCTGAATACTTCAGGATCACCGGCGGAGTGGTGCCGGTGGGCATCTGCCGCAGGTTGGTCTGCGCATAGGCGGTGACCTGGGCCATGGCCAGATTGATGTCGACGCCTGGCTGGAAAAAGATCTTGATGACCGTGACGCCGGCATAGGTCTGGGATTCCACATGCTCCACGTCGTTGACGATCGTGGTGACATAACGTTCGAGGTTGCTGGTGATGCGGCCGACCATCTCGTCCGGCGCCAGGCCCGAGTACTGGTAGGTGACCGCGATCACCGGAATGCGGATGTCGGGGAAGATGTCGGTGGGCATGCCTGACTTCAGCGGCGTGCCCATCAGCACGATGGCGCCCATCAACGGCAGCAGCAGCGCCAGGACAATGAAGGTGTACGGGCGGCGAAGCGCGAGTTGGACGATCCACATGTGCGGGAAGCTCAGCAGGAGGCCGGAAAAGGACAGTATCGATTATCGATAATGCGCGCAAGCTCAATATTGTGCTCCCGCGCAGAGGCACCTTGATTTGCGGTCGACCGCGATGATCTCGCGCAGGTCCGCGCCGGCGATGTTGGCCTGGTGCAGTGAGCGGCCACCTCGACGACCTCGCAAACCGTGCACAGGTCCGCCGGTAGAACCTGGCGCGAGGCGGGCCTTCAACACAGAGCTTCAGAACGCTGCCTTGCGATCGCCCCGTCTTTCCCAAGCGCCGCACGCGAACGGCATCTCGCGCGGCATCCGTGCGGCGATACATGCCGAGCTTCGGGCTGCCGCATGTCCGCCAGCGCGCGAGTTGAATCCGACTGAGCTCACAGTTCCGCATTTCGAGCGGGACACGCGTAACTTAATTTCCTAGTCTGTACGTCGTCGGCGATGCATTGCGTCGCCCGCACCGCCAGCGTCGGCGGCGGGACTTCCTTCATTGACGAACTCACGATGCCCGGGGTTGCTGTTGCCTGGGGTAGGGATGCGCATGCCCAGAATTCTGCCGCGGATGTCGCCCATCCGCTGGATCGCACTGCTGGCCGCACTGGCGAGCGGTCCCGTGCATGCGGTGCCGTTGGTTGAAGTGCTCACCTTGCAGGACTCGGTAGACCCGATTCCTGCCACCTCGACGCTGACGTACTCGGTACAGGTCAGCAACGTGCACAGCAGCCTTTCAGCCAACGGCGTCAACTTCGCCCTGGCGTTGCCGGCAGGTGTCACATTCTTGTCCGCTTCGAACGGCGCCTGTTCATTCAGCGCGCCCAATGTCAGTTGCGCCCTGGGAACGCTGCTCCCGGAGCAGGACGTGGGCATCACGATCGACGTGCGCGTGACCGCCGCCGGGGGCAGCGTGCTCACGGCGCAGGCCACGGCGACTTCGAGCACCCCGGGCGAAACGCCGAGCGTGATCCAGCAGACCACCACCGTGATCTCGGGCGCGGATCTTGCGCTGTCGATGGCTGCGTCGCCTGATCCGGTCCCGGCCGGGGCCGTCGTCACTTACACGCTGGACACACAGAACCTCGGCCCGGATGTGGCCAGCGGGCTGAGGATCGTCGACACGCTGCCGCCCAACGTCGCCTTTGAAGCGTTCTCCGGGGCAGGCTGGTCGTGCTCAGCCGCTGGCAGCACGGTGACGTGCAATCGTGCGGGCTCGCTGGCCAACGGTGCGAGCTCGGCGCTGACGATCCAGGCCCGCGTGCAGAGCTCCATCAGCGGCACGCTGACGAACTCGGCCACGCTGACGGCTACGACCGGCGACGGCCTGCCCAACAACAACACCACCACCGCGCAGGTGAACGTACTGGCCGGCGCCGACTTGAGCATCACGAAGCTCGCGTCGCCGAATCCGATGATCGCGTCTGCACCCGCCACGTTCACGCTGCAGCCGCGCAACGCAGGACCGGACGCGGCGAGCGCGGTCACCGTCACGGACACACTGCCCGTGGGCTTCACGGCCATCAGTGCCTCGGGCACCAACTGGTCCTGTTCGGTCTCGCAGCCGTCGCGCAGCATCTCCTGCACGCGCGCCGCAATGCCGGTTGGCGCGAGCAACGACATCACGATCAATGCGACGGCTCCCGACAACACGGTCGTGCCGCCTGCCGGGCTGGTCGCGGCGAACACGGCCAATGTCGCGGCCACGACTGCGGATCCGGAGGGCGCCAACAACGCCAGCACCGTGAATTTCACGGTGCAGCGCGATGGCGCCGACATGTCGATCTTCAAGGCAAAGTCCCCGAACCCGGTGGCCGCCGGATCGCCATTGACCTCGACCATGCGCGCCACCAACGGCGGCCCGCGCGCGCTCACCGGCACGGACACGCTCACGATCACGGACACGCTGCAGGTCGGCGAGGACTACTCAGGTTCCGCGGCATTCACGGACAACGGCTGGAACTGCACATTCGCCGCTCCGACCTTCACGTGCGCGAGAGCGGGGCCGCTCGCCGTCGGCGCGACCACGCCGACCCTGACACTGGTCACGACGGCGACCTCGGCCGCCGCGCTGACGAACCAGGCCTGTATCGGCATCACGGGCGCGCAGACCGACCCGAACGGCGCGAACAACTGCACGACCGCCAGCTCCGGCTCGACCGCGGCACACGCGGACCTGCGCATCCTCAAGTCGCAGGACATGACGACCGTCCCGAGCGCGAGCAACGTCCTGACGTACACGCTGACCATCGGCAACGACGGCCCGCAGGACTCGAGCAATGTCGTGATCCGCGACGTCATTCCGATGCGCACGACCCTGACCGGCGGTACGGTCATCAACGCCGTCGCCGGCGCCGGCAGCAAGGGCTCGGCCGGCAGCTGCGGCGTCGTCGATGCCACAGTCACCTGCAACTACGCCACGCTGCTCTACGAGAGCGCCGGCACCGGCACGCCGAACACGGCCGAGACCGCGATCATCACGGTGACCGTGACGCGGCCGATGGCCGATGGCAGCTTCACCAACACCGCGACGATTGCCTCGACCAGCGTCGGCGACCCGGACCACTCGGACAACACGTCCTCGGTGAACACGACCGTTGATCCCATCGCGGATGTGGAAGTGCAGTCCAAGTCCGTAACGCCCAACAGTCTCGAGGCGGGCGTCGATGCCACCTACGTGATCACCTTCCGCAACCGCGGGCCGTCCACGGCGCAGAACGTAACGCTGACCGACCAGTTCAATCCGGCCGGCGGCGATGCCGGCTACGAAATCCGCTCGGTGACGGCGTCCAAGGGCAACTGCGCACCGCATGATGCCGGCACGCACAGCATCGTCTGCAGCGTCGGCACCCTCGCCGCAACCGAGGTGCAGACGCTGCAGGTGGTGGTGCGGCCGATCTGGATGGCGGCTCCGCCAGGCGGGCGCAACCTGCCCAACACCGCCACGGTCGGAACGACCACCGCGGATTCGGATGCGACCAACGATTCGAAGAATGCCGTGCTCGCGATCACTGGTGCGGCAATCGACCTGCTGGCCAACATTTCCGACGTGCCCAGCGTGGTCGGCGTGCCCGCGGATCCCCTCGGCTTCGATGCAACGGCTCCGGCGTCGAATCTCATCACCTACCGCGCGCAGGTCAGCAATCTCGGACCTTCCGAGGCGACCTCGGTGGATTTCGTCAACACCTACACGCCCCCGGCCGGCCGGACGGTCACTTTCCTGTGCGACTCCACGGACCAGTACGCGTGTACCGGGGTGCCGTTCTGCTCCAACGTCAGCGGCGCCTCCGAGACTGGCCCGACACCGCAGGTCGTGTCCTGCGCCGTCGGCGACATGGAAGCGGGCTCGAACGTGCACCGCTTCCTGCGGTACCGCGTCGATACCGCGCCCGCGGCCTCCGGCGACACCTACTCGAACGCGGTCACCGTCAGCGCCAACGAAGTCGACACCAACCCGGGCAACAACAACGCTTCTGAACCCACCGCCGTGCGCGCCAAGGCGGACCTGCAGGTCACCAGCAAGACCGCGGTCGTCGCCTCACCGCCGCTGCAATACGGCCAGACCTTCCAGTGGCAGATCAAGGTCCGCAACAACGGCCCGGGTATCGCCTTCCAATCCGTGTTGACGGACACGCTGCCGGCGAACATGGAGCTCGTGCTGCCATTGGCGGCCAGCGTCAGCCCCACCGGTTCGTGCTCCAACACCGGTGCCGCGCAGTTCTCGTGCAACCTCGGCGATGTGTCCGTGGGTGCGGGCGACGAGCGGACGATCACCGTCGATGTGCGCATCGTGCGCCCCGCGGTCGCGCCATTCCCGACCAACTACACCAATACCGCCTCGGTCAGTACCTTCAGCGTCGACCTCGTGCCGGCCAACGACTCGAACACCGGTTCCGTCACGCTGGTGAAGTCGACTGTGGCCGGACGCGTCTACCGTGACCACGACAATGACGGCGTGATTGACGGCGGCGAGAACGGTGTCGCAAGCGTTACGCTGACGCTTGCGGGCACTGACGTGTTCGGCAATGCCGTCAGCCGCACGACCACCACCGATGGCACCGGCAACTACCTGTTCGACAACCTCGAGCAGTCGAATGGCAGTGGCTACACCATCACCGAAACGCAGCCCGCGGGCTTCGCGGACGGTCTCGAGGCCGTGGGCAGCGCGGCGACCGGTGCTGCGCCTGGCGGCCTGGCATCGGCCACCATTGGCTCGAACACGATCACCGGAATAGTGCTGGACAAGGACCAGGCGGCGACCGGCTACAATTTTGGCGAGCTGCGGCAGAACAGCCTCGGCGGCAACGTGTTCGCCGATCGCAACAACAATGGCACGGCGCAGGCCGGCGACACAGGCATCGCCAACGTCACCGTCACGCTGACTGGCACTGACGCCCGTGGCGTCGTGGTCACACGCTCGACCACCACGAATGCCAGCGGCGTGTACAGCTTCGCGAACGTGCTGCCCGGCACGTACACACTCACGCAGACCCAGCCGGCCAGCTTCCTTGACGGCATCGATACCGTCGGCAACCGGGGCGGCAGCGGCGCGGTCAACGATGAGTTCAGCGCCATCGTGCTGACGGATCAGGACGGCACCGGCTACAACTTCGCAGAACGTCCCGGCAGCATCAGCGGCCGTGTGTGGCGTGACGCCGACCGCAACGGCACGCTCGATGGGGGCGAGGCGGGTATCACCGGTGTGACCGTAAGCCTCAGCGGCACCGATACGCTCGGCAATGCCGTTACACGGACCACGACGACGGACGGGTCGGGCGACTACTCGTTCGGCGATCTGCCCGCGGGCACCTACACCGTGACGGAGACGCAGCCGGCTGGTTTCGCCAGCACCACGTCGAACACACTGACGGGCATTGTCATCGGCGCCGCCGGCACCAGTGCCGGCCACAACTTCGGTGACTCCACCGGGGCGCTTGCGGGCACGGTGTTCTTCGACCGCGACGCAAACGGGGCCAGCAACGGTTCCGACGACGGCATTGCGGGCGTCACGTTGACCCTGGCCGGTACCAACGCGGCCGGCGGCGCGGTGATCCTGACGACCACCACCGATGCCACCGGTGCGTTTGCCTTCAACGACCTGCTGGCCCCGGATGCTTCGGGCTACACACTGACGCAGACGCAGCCGACCGCTTACGCCAACGGCCAGGTCACGGCTGGAAGCGCCGCGGGTACGGTGAACCAGGGTTTGAACCGTGTCAGCGCGATCGCACTGCCAGTCGGCGTGGCGGCCACGGGTTACCTGTTCGCCGAACTCGGCACGCCGATCTCCGGCACGGTCTACCGGGACGCGAACCGGGACAGCGTGAAGCAGCCCGGGGAGCCCGGCATCACCGGGGTGACTGTCGAGCTGCGCGACAGCGGCAATGCGCTGGTCGCGACCACCACCACGGCTGCCGATGGCAGCTACGGCTTCCCGCCCCAGGCGGGCGGCAGCTACACCGTGTTGGAGACCCAGCCGGCCGGCTATTCCAGCGGACCGCAGAACGCGGGCAACAGCGTCGCCATTGCACTGGTCGCCGGAACACCTGCCGTCATCGACTTCGGCGAGAGCACGGGGTCGCTCGCGGGCACTGTGTTCCTCGACGTCGACAATGACGGCGTGCAGGACGCCGGCGACGTCGGCCTGCCGGGCACGACTGTGACGCTGTCCGGCACCGATGCGCTCGGCGCCGCGGTCAGCCGCAGCACGACAACCAACTCGGCGGGCCAGTACCTGTTTGCGGATCTGCTGTCGGGCACCTACACGGTGACCGAGACGCAGCCCTCACTGTTCGGTGACGGCGCCGAAGTGCTGGGCGCCGGCAACGCCGGCGGCACGGTCGGCAACGACGTCTATGGCGCCATCGCCCTGGGCATCGGCGTGCAGGCCACGGGTTACAACTTCGCGGAGACCGGATCGGCCGTCACCGGCGTCGTATACCGCGACTTCACGCGCGATGGCGCGCGCCAGGCGGGTGACACGCCGATTGCAGGCGTCACCCTCACGCTGCGCGACGCCGGCAACGTCGTGATTGGCACGACGACGACCGCCGCCGACGGTAGCTATCTGTTTGCAGGCGTCGCCACCGGCAGTTACACAGTCGTCGAGAGCCAGCCTGCCGGATACGGCTCGTCGCCCACGTCCCCTGACACCGTGGCTGTCATCGTCCCGCTGAACGGGGCAGCCACTGCGGACTTCGCCGACACGCTGTCGACGCTGGCTGGCGCGGTGTACGTCGACTTGAACGGCAATGGCGCGCGTGATGCCGGCGAGAGTGGCATCGCGGCCGTCACGGTGACGCTGACCGGCACCGATGCCGCCGGTGCTGCGGTCAACCGCAGCGCCGGCACGGATGCCACCGGTGCGTTCTCGTTCATCGACCTGCCGACGCCAAACGGCGCCGGCTACACACTGGCACAGGCCCAGCCGCCGACCTTTGCCGATGGACTGGACGCGGCGGGCACGGCGGGCGGGAGCGCCGGCAACGATGTGATCGGCGCGATCCACCTGCCGGTCAACACGGACGCCACGGGCTACCTGTTCGGCGAGGGCGGCTCGACCATCACCGGCGCCGTCTTCAGGGACATCAACGCCAACGGCACCCGCGAAGGTGCGGATACGCCGATCGCGGGCGTCGTGATCGTTGCGCGGGACGCGACCAGCGTGGTCGTCGCGACGACCACCACGGCGGCCGACGGCAGCTATCGCTTCGTGGGCTTGCCCGCGGGCAGCTACACCATCGAGGAGACGCAGCCGGCGGGCTACGGCAGCAGCACGCCGAACAGCGTGGCGGTGACCGTCGCCATCGGCAGTTCGTCGGGTGCGGACTTCGGCGAGACGACCGCAAGCATCGCGGGCCAGGTCTGGGCCGACACCAACGCCAACGGCACCCGCGACGCCGGTGAACCCCCGATCGCGGGCGTTGCGCTGGCGCTGACTGGCACGGATGCCGCGGGCGCGGCTGTCAGCCGCGCGACCGTGACCGACGCCGCTGGCGCGTACAGCTTCGGCGACGTGCTGGGCGGTACTTACACACTGACGGAAACGCAGCCCGGCGCCTACGCGGATGGCACCGAGCGTGCAGGCACCGCTGGCGGCACGGTGGGCAACGATGTCATCTCGGCGATCACGCTGCCGGTCGGCACCGCCGCCACCGGCTACGATTTCGCCGAGCTCGGCCAGTCGATCAGGGGACGGGTCTGGCGTGACAGCGACCGCGACGCGAGCCTCGATGCGGCTGAGTCGGGCATCGCTGGCGTCGTCATCACGCTGCGCAGCGCCGGGACAATCATTGCGACCACCACCAGCGATGCCACCGGCGCTTATTCCTTCAGCAATATTCCGGCGGGCCAGTACTCCGTAGACGAGACGCAGCCCCTCGGCCACGGCAGCTCCACGCCCGACAGCGTGATCGTCGACCTGCTCGCGGGCGCCGTGACGCCGACCATCGACTTCGGCGACACCGTCGGCAGCCTCGCCGGCCGGGTCTTCAACGACACCAACAACAATGGCGTCGTCGATCCGGGCGAGCCGGGCATCGCGGACGCTACAGTGCAGCTCGCCGGCACCGAT
>JBEVNO010000131.1:0-11804 GCA_040508085.1 Steroidobacteraceae bacterium | reverse complement strand
AAGAGCCCGGCGGTTATCGCCAGCACTGCGACCACGATCCATAACCCCGCCTTGGCCAATCGCGCGATGTTCATGCCTGCATTCCCTGTTTCGAGCTCGACGATTCCGGTGCCTTGATTGCTATTACCCCCGGGCTGGCAATTTCTTCACTTGTAAAGACAGATTCCCGTGCCGCCGCCAGGGCCGAGCGGGCAAAGCGCCCCGGCGGCTGCCCAACATGGCGGCTGAAGGCCGTGTTGAACGCACTTGCCGACCCATAGCCCACGCGCCCGGCGACTTCAGCCGTGGTGATGCCGCCGCCGCGCAGCAGGTTCTTCGCCATCGCCATGCGCCAGCCGAGCAGATACTCCATGGGCGCCACGCCCACATGCCGCGTGAAGCGCTCGAAGAACGCGGATCGTGACAGCGCGACCTTCCGGGCGAGCTTTTCCAGAGTCCAGCCCTGCGCCGGATGATCGTGCATCTGCCGCAGCGCCTCGGACAGCCGGGGATCCGACAATCCACGCAGCAGTCCCGGAGCGGCATCCCGCGTCTGGCCGAGGCGCAGCGCCTCGACCAGCAGGATCTCCACCAGCCGCACCAGCACCAGCTCGCGCCCCGGCTGTTGCCGCGCTGCTTCGTCGGTGAGCATCTGCACCAGGCCCGCCAGGCGCGCGACTCCGCGCACGTGGATCTGCGCCGGCAGCAATGAGGTCAATAGCCCGGCGTTGTCCTGGTCGAACAGGAAATAGCCGCCCAGCAGCCGCACGCTGGGCGGGCCGGTGCGCGTGCCATGCCGCACCTCGCCTTGGGCGTTGGCGGCCTGATGGGGATCAATGATCTGCGGCACCACCTCTTCGAACCCGCACATGGTGAAGCCTGGCGTGCGCGGCAGCAGCACGAAGTCACCCTGCTCCAGCACCAGTGGCTGCTGTCCGTCCACGGCCAGCCGGCAGCTGCCTTCGATCACGGCGCAGAAGCCGGGGTGCCCGAACTCGGTGTAGCGCACGCCCCACCTGCCGGCGCCACTGATGCCCTTGGTGAACACGGCGCGGGGCCGGAGCAGGGTGATGATCTCTGAGAGGGGGTCGCTCATTACAGGACTATCGCAAATGAAATGACGACTTGCAATTATCGATCGTCCTGATGACGGCGGCTATCTTGGCGCCATCCCACAACAGGAGATCACCATGAAAACCGTCCTCATTACCGGCTGCTCCTCAGGCTACGGCCTCGAAACCGCCCGTTATTTCCATGAGCAGGGCTGGAACGTCATCGCCACCATGCGCACGCCCCGCCCGAGCGGGCTGCCGCTGTCCAGCCGCCTGCGCGTGCTGCCGCTGGATGTCACGCGCCCCGAGAGCATCGCCGCGGCGCTCGCGGCCAGCGGCCCGCTCGACGTGCTGGTGAACAACGCCGGCATCGGCGTGGTGGGTGCCTTCGAGGCCACCCCCATGGCGCATGTGCGCAAGGTGTTCGAGACCAACACCTTCGGTGTGATGGCAATGACGCAGGCAGTCATCCCGCAGTTCCGCGCCGCGCGCGCGGGCGTGGTGGTGAACGTCACCTCCAGCGTCACGCTCGCGGCGATGCCGCTGGCCGCGGCATATACAGCCAGCAAGACCGCCATCGAAGGCTTCACCGGCTCGCTGGCGCATGAACTGGCGGCCTTCGGCGTGCGCGTGAAGCTGGTGGAGCCTGGTTATGCGCCCACCACGCGCTTCGCCTACAACACCGAAGTGCGCGTGGAGGATCTGATCCCCCCGGCCTATGCGGATTTCGCACGCCCCATCTTCGCAGCGTTCGCACACCCTGCGCTGACCACGCGCGAGGCGGATGTCGCCGAGGCAATCTGGCGTGCAGCGAACGACACTACCGGCCAGCTGCGCTACCCGGCCGGCGCGGATGCGGTGGCACTGGCAGCCGCGGCCCGCTGACAAGCAGCCGGTCGCTCAGATCGTGTAGTCCAGCTGCTCACGATGCGCTATCGCGAAGTGCATCAGGCTGTGGGCACCGGTGAGCTTCAGCTTGTTGCCGATGTTGGCGCGATGGGCATCGATGGTCCTCGGGCTCACCCCGAGAATCTGCGCGATCTGCTTGCTGGTGCGCGCCTCGGCAAGCAGACGCAGCACGCGCCGCTCGGCAGTGGTGAGCAGGTCAAGCTGCGCCATGGTCGAGAGCGCGGCATCCTGCTCGGCGCGATTGCGCTCGATCAGGTGCTGCAGCGATGAGCTCACATACCGCTCGCCGTTGGCCACGGCGCGGATGCAGTCCATGAGCTCATCCACGGCGCATTCCTTCAGCACATAGCCCAGCACGCCACTCCCCATTGCCAGCTGGAAGGCGTCCTCGTCGCGCAGCATGGTGACCATGGCCAGCCGCGCGTCCGGGCGGATGTTGAGCATCCTGCGCGCAACGTCGAGGCCCGTGAGGTCCGGCAGGTCGATATCCAGCACCACCAGATCCGGGCACTTGGTGGCGAAGAGCGCGATGGCGCTGGCGCCATCAGCGGCCTCGGCCACCACCTCCATGCCGGGATCGGAGGTGATCTCCAGGCACAGGCCCTTGCGGAACATGGGGTGGTCATCGACCAGCATCACACGCAGCCGGGGTTCGCTCACGCTGTTGCCGCCTCTGTGGGCCGGATCGGAATTCTCACTGTCACGCTGGTTCCTGATGGCTGGTTGGGTTCGATTGCCAGGGTTGCCCCCAGCATGCGGCAACGCTCGCGGATGCTGAGCAGGCCGATTCCCGCGGCTTCACTGCCGGCGGGCGGCATGCCTTTGCCGTCGTCGCGTATCCGCAGCTCGACGAAGGAAATATCACGGATCATCTCGATCGACAGATGCACGGCTTCCGCGTGCTTGATGACATTGCTGACCGCCTCCTGGGCGATGCGGTAGAGGTGGGTGGCATCGTCGCCAGTGATGACGTCATCGACCACCTCCACCTTGGAGCGCAGCTCCAGCTCGCTGGAGGTGCGCAGCCGCTTCAGCATCGCCTGCAATGCGCCGGTAACGCCTTGTTCCTTCAGGTGCATGGGGCGCAGCGCACGCGCGACGTCGCGCAGATCCTCGATGGCCTCGCTGGAAAGCTCCAGCAGCGTATGCGCCTTCTCCCTGGCCTGCTCGGGCAGCGCCGTTCGCTGCAGCAGCAGCACCTGGTTGCGCAGCAGCGACAGTGTCTGCCCGATGCCGTCGTGCAGTTCGCCCGCCAGACGGCGCCGTTCGGCATCCTGGGTGAGCATCAGCCCGTTGGCGAGGGATTCCTTCGCGTCCAGCTCGGAACGGCGCGCCTGCGCCAGCGCCTGCGCATTGCGCAGGGAGCGGTTGAATGCGAGCTGCAGCATGACGGCGAAGCCGAAGACCACGACGGTTGTCAGCGCAGCGAACAGCACGGTCTTGCCCCTGCGCGCGCGCCATGCGCCCAGCGCGTCGTCGCGCGTCCTGCTGGTGACGGCCAGCAGCGGCAGGCCCGCCACCCGGTAGGCGCCATACAGAAACACCCGGTCGGAATCCCCTTTCGTGCCCTCCATGAAGGTCGTGCCGTGCACCGGCAGGTTGCGCAGCTGCGCCCGCATGGTCGAGTTGCCGATGGCGGAGTTGATGCGCTCGGGCCCCTGCGGCGGGAACAGGCCGAGGATCACTCCATCGAGCGTCGTGAGGGCCATGTAGGAGTGCGGCTGCTCGAAGTCGGCGTAGATCTCCTCGAGGTCACGGCTGCCGAGCCACGCGCCAACCCAGACGTCGCGCCCGCGTATCAGCGCGCGCCGCGCCACGGGAAAGGCCCTGCCAGAAGGGCCATCCACCATGGGGCCCGCCCAGTCCGTCGCGGAGGTGCCGCCCAGCGCACTCTGCAAGGTGCGGGTGCCTGCGCCGAAATCCTCCCCGGGACGCTGCGCGAGACGCATTCCTGATTCGTCGATGACGAACAGGGAGCGGACGTATTCGCCACCGGTCAGGCCGCCCCCCAGCACAGCAACCGCCTCCGCTTCCGTCAGCTCGCTGCCCATCAGCGCTGCCCCGACGGTAGCAGCGCCCAGCCCATCCGACGCCATGGCCTCGACCTGCAGCGCCAGCCCCTTCGCAAATTGCAATCCCCGGCGGTGCGAGGTTTCCAGCGCCGCGCTGAAATCCTTCTCCACCAGCCACGCCACGTACGTCCAGCCGCCGGTCACCAGCATCAGCGCGTAAAGCACGGCCGAAACCTGACGCAGGCGCTGCATCACGCCGAATTCGCTTCCAGCCGGATCTTCCTCAGGCAAGCAGAGTGCTCCTCTGAAAAAGAACTCTCCGCGGAGAGTAACGGACGCTCCGGCGCGAAGAACACTGAGCAATCCCTGCCAGAAACTTACTGGTTGCATGCCCTCACAGTTGGGGTGCCGGGGTCCGCTGTTGGCGCCGCCATCGTTCCTACGCAGGCGTGCATATGGCTCGCAGCGCGCTGCGCACATAGCGTCGCCCACGTACCCGTGCCTTCGACCCATGAAGTGCATTGCCGCGCAAGGATGCCGCCCGTTGAGCGTTCTTATTTTGGAGATCCGGATGACCATCAGTAATCATGTGCGCCTTGCCGTCGCGGCCATTCTTGCGGGCTGTGTGGCCCCCTATGCGGGAGCCTCCGAGGCCGAGGCGTCGCGGGCAG
This sequence comes from Steroidobacteraceae bacterium, assembly GCA_040508085.1. GTDB lineage: Bacteria > Pseudomonadota > Gammaproteobacteria > Steroidobacterales > Steroidobacteraceae > ZC4RG30. The sequence continues at coordinate 7,181 of JBEVNO010000131.1, read as the reverse complement.
CCGAGAGCGAAGCAGAAATCGAGCTCGAGGAAGCGGTAGTCACCGGCTCCAGCCTGCGGCGCCTGGACGCAGAGGATGTTCTCCCGGTGACCGTGCTCGGCGAAGATGCCATGAATCTGCGTGACGCGACGACGCCGGCGGAAATGCTGACGGCCCTGCCGCAGGTCACGAATGTCCCCGCCAACGAGCAGCCGCGTGGCGGCGCGGGTGCGCGCGGCGACATCTCCACCATCGCGATGCGTGGCCTGTCGGCTTCCGACACCCTCGTGCTGCTCAACGGCCGCCGGCTGGTTGCGCATCCCACCTCCGAAGGCGCGCAGTTCGCCCCCAATGTGAACCAGCTGCCCACACATGGCCTGGCGCGCATCGAGATCCTGCGTGATGGTGCCTCCTCGATCTATGGTTCGGACGCCGTGGCCGGCGTCGTCAACTACATCTCGGACCGGGAATTCCGCGGCGTGGAAGTCTCGCTCCGCGCGGCGATGCCGGAGGAGGGCGGTGGCGACAACCAGCAGGCCACCATCACCGCAGGCACCGATTTTGCGGCCGGACGTGGCCGCATCATGGGGACGGTCGACTATTTCAACCGCGAAGGCATCTATTCCCGCGACAGGGACTTCGCGCGCAGCACCAACCAGGCGCCCCGCGCACCGGAGCCCTGGGCCACATCCGGCACTGGCTTCGATTTCCGGCCCGCCAACGGCATCTATCCCCGCTTCACGGTGGGCACCGGCACGGCGATCAACTTCTTCCGGCCGGTGGGCAGCACCATGGCGCTGACTACCGTTGCGCCCACCAGGACTGCCAATCCAGAGTTCTTTGGCGACGCGGCCGCGGACAACATGCTGCTGGGTGACAGCACCCGCTACAACCTGTTCACTGCGGCGGAGTTCGATGTCACCGACTCGGTGACGCTGTTCGCGGACTTCTCCTACTACAACGCGGATTCCACCATCATCCGTACGCCGATCAGCCTGAATGCGCCCTCCGCGGACGCGCTGCAGACGATGTCGGTCAACAACCCCTACAACCCCTATGGCTCGCGCTTCTACAGCACCACCGGCGCGGCCAATGCCGATGGCTCGCCGCGCCTCACCGGTACCCCGCGCGCCGTCACCTTCCGCTCGCTGACCCTCAACCCGAACCAGCTGGAATACACCGTCGTCGAGTCGGACACCTACCGCGTCGTCGGCGGCGCGCGCGGCAAGCTGTTCGATGACTGGAACTGGGAAGTCGGCCTGCTGCACAGCTACGGCAAGGTCTCTGACAGCAACCCTTATTCAGTGCGTGACAGCCTGCTGACCACGGCGCTGCAGCAGACCACCCCGACCACCGCCTACAACCCCTTCGGCTACACCTTCAAGGTGCAGGGCGGGGCAGTAGTGGCCGACCAGCCGTACACGAATCCGGATTCTGTGATCGACTCCTTCACGCAGGAGTGGATCCGCTATGGCAACAGCACGCTCAGCAGCATCGATGCCAAGCTCTCCGGCAAGGTGATCTCGATCTGGGGTGGCGACATCCTCGCCGGCGTGGGCGCCGAGCACCGCAAGGAGAAGTACGAGGATTACCGTCCGCCCTTCGCGGGCATGAACCCGCCCGGCTCCGGCCTGGACACGAACAACAACGACTTCATTCCGGCCTCGCCCAAGCCCGATGCCAAGGGCGATCGCGACGTCACCAGTGTCTTCGCCGAGGCCATCGTGCCCCTGGTCTCCCGTGCCAATGACCTGTTCCTGGTCGACACGCTGGAGGTCAGTGGCTCGGTGCGGCGCGAGGATTACAGCGATTTTGGCACCACCATCAAGCCGAAATTCGGCCTGAATTACCGGCCGGTGCGCGCCGTGATGCTGCGCGCCTCGTACAACGAGGGCTTCACGGCACCGAGCCTGCCGCTGCTCTACAACGCCTCGCAGTGGGCCTATGCAGGCGCCGGCAACGTTGACCCGTACCGCGATCCGGCCACGCACGAGGGGCCGTATACCCATCGCTCCGGCAGCGCAGGCAATCCGGATCTGCAGCCGGTGGATTCCAAGGGCAAGAGCATCGGCGTCGTCTTCGAAGTGCCGTTCGTGTCGGGCCTGAGCCTTTCGGCGGACTACTGGAACATCAAGCAGACCAACATGATCGGCGCGCCGAGCGCGGCCTCGATCCGCAACAACGATCTGCTGCTGCTGCAGGCCTACACGCGTGCCCGGCTTGCCGCTGGCGTGCCGATCAACCAGATCGAGGTCACCGGCATACCGTCCGACGCTTTCGCCAATGGCCTCGACGGCGCGCTGCCGGTGGCCGGCTACCAGGGCGACCCGGCGGTGGTGCGCTACGCACCCACCGACGCGGACCGCGCGCTGTTCGCCGCCTACAACGCCGCCAATCCTGCCGCTCCCCTGGCTGTGGCGGGGCAGGTTGCCCAGCTCAACTCGCCCACGCTGAACCTGGCGAAGGGCGTGGTCGCCGGCTGGGACTTCGTCCTCAACTACACCACTTCCCTGCCGATCGGCCGCATCTCCCTCAACAGTGAGTGGAGCTACACCGACAAGTCGAACTTCACCCAGGACGTTCCGGGCGGCGCGCCGATCTACAACGAGCGGCTGGGTATCGGCGGCGTGACCAAGTGGCGCGGCACGACCACGCTGGTGTGGCGCAACGACAGCTGGACCGCCGGCGTGAGTGGTTACTACATCGGCTCCTTCGCCGATACCGGTGCCACCACCACTGCAGCCGTATATGCCTCGCTCGGCGAGCCGGGCTACATCGCGCCGGTCTTCACCGCGGGCTCCACGGCCTACTACTACAAGGTGAAGGACGTTCTGTACTTCAACGCCTTCAGTGCCTACGACTTCAATGACGATGAATCGTCGTGGCTGTCGGACGTCACTGTGCGGCTGGGTGTCAACAACCTCGCCAACAAGCAGCCGCCGCTGGCGCCGGGCAATTTCGGCTTCGGCTACAACGTCGGTGTGCACGGCGCGCTGGTCGCCGGGCGCACCTGGGCATTCGAACTCTCCAAGCGATTCTGAGACAGGCGCTGACGCCGCTGATGATCCATTCAAGGAATTCACTAAAACCCATGAAAAGCACAATCAAGCACTTTGTTGGCCTGGCCCTGTCTGTCGTTGCCCTGGAAGCCAGCGCCGCCGCGGCGGAACGCTTCACGCCACCGCCTGAGGTGAAGGAGGGCGAGTCCTACCCGCAGCTGATCCTGCGTGACATCACCATCATCGAGGGCACGCTGGCGCCGCCGATCAGCCCGGTGGACATCGTGATCGAGGGCGGTCGCATCAAGTCGATCCACCTGCCTGGTGCTGTGGGGTCGTCGGCGTATTCCAAGGACGTGCCCGTCCTGAAGCCGGGCGGACGCGAGATCAATGGCAAGGGCCTGTACGTGATGCCGGGCCTCATCGACAACCATCAGCACATCGGCTCGCAGCCGGAATACGAATTCAAGCTCAACCTCGCCCACGGCATCACCACCATCCGTGATCCGGGATCGGGACTGGGTCTGAACAATATCCTGGGCTTCAAGAAGAAGGCCGAGCAGGGGCTGATCACGGCGCCGAAGATCAAGGCGTATCTGCGCTTCGGCTTCTACCCCGACGGCAGCTTCAACCTGCCCACCACCGACGCGGCGGCGCGGGAATGGGTGCGCATGGCACAGAAGGCCGGCGCAGACGGCATCAAGGACGCAGGCTTCACGCCCAAGGTGATCAAGGCGACGCTGGACGAGGCGAAGAAGCTCGGCATGCGCGTGATGATCCACCACCGCCAGACCATGGTGGCCCGCTGGAATGCGCTGGACAGCGCCAAGGCCGGCGCCACGCAGATGGAGCACTGGTATGGCCTGCCCGAGGCGATGTTCACCGATCGCACCGTGCAGGGCTATTCGGACGACTTCAATTACCAGAACGAGCAGATGCGCTTCGGTCAGGGCGGCACGCTGTACTCGCAGGGTGCGGCGCCCTATTCCGAGAAGTGGAACCAGGTGCTCAACGAGATGCTGGCCACCGGCTTCACGCTCGACCCGACCATGGTGGTCTACGAGAAGCTGCGTGACTACATGCGGGCACGCACCCAGGAATGGTTCGCGGACTACGCGTTTCCGGATGACTTCGCCAAGCGCCTGGTGCCGAGCGAGGCCTACCACGGCGCGTCGCAGCACTACTGGACGACCAAGAACGAGGCCGACTGGCGCGAGCAGTTCCAGCTGTGGCAGGCGTTCATCAATGAGTACAAGAACCGCGGCGGCCGCGTCACCACGGGCAGCGACGAGGCGCTGGTGTATGGCTTCTCGCTGATCCGCGAGCTCGAGCTGCTGCAGGAAGCCGGCTTCCTGCCCCTGGAAGTGGTGCGTTCGGCCACGCTCAGCGGTGCCGAAGCGCTGGGCATCGACGAAGACACCGGCAGCGTCGAGATCGGCAAGCTGGCCGACCTCGTGATCGTCGACAAGAACCCGCTGGAGAACTTCAAGGTGCTCTACGGCACCGGCGCCATCAAGCTGATGGACGACGACAGCGTGCAGCGCGTAGGCGGCGTGAAGTACACGATCAAGGAAGGCACGGTGTATGACGCCAAGAAGCTGCTGAGCGACGTCAAGGCGATCGTGGATGCCGAGAAGGCCAAGACCGGCGCCAAGATCGTGCAGCCCGGCTTCAAGCCCTGAGCACAGGCCAGGAACTCCCAGCATGAAGAACCCGATCAACCAGTTGGTTTGCCTGGCCCTTTCCGTCATCGCCGTGGACTCCATGGCGGCGGCGGCGGGTGGCATTGCTGCCCCACCGGAGGTGAAGGAGGGCGAGTCGTACCCGCAGCTGATCCTGCGTGACATCACCATCATCGAGGGCACGCTGGCGCCACCCATCAGCCCGGTGGACATCGAGATCGAGGGCGGTCGCATCAAGTCCATCCACCTGCCCGGTGCTGTAGGGTCGTCGGCGTATTCCAAGGATGAGCCGGTGCTGAAGCCGGGCGGCCGCGAGATCGACGGTCGCGGCATGTACGTGATGCCAGGGCTGATCGACAACCACCAGCACATCGGCACCAGGCCGGAGTACGAATTCAAGCTCGACCTCGCGCACGGCATCACCACCATCCGTGACCCGGGGTCAGGCCAGGGCCTGACCAACATCCTCAACTTGAAGAAGAAGGGTGAGCAGGGGCTGATCACTGCGCCCAAGATCAAGGCATACCTGCGTTTCGGGTTCTACCCCGATGGCAGCTTCAACCTGCCGACCACCGACGCTGCCGCGCGCGAGTGGGTGCACATGGCGCAGAAGGCCGGCGCGGACGGCATCAAGGACGCCGGCTTCTCTCCCAAGGTGATCAAGGCGACGCTGGAGGAGGCGAAGAAAGTCGGGCTGCGGGTCATGATCCACCATCGCCAGACCATGTCCGCGCGCTGGAATGCGCTGGACAGCGCCAAGGCCGGCGCCACCCAGATGGAGCACTGGTACGGGTTGCCCGAGGCCATGTTCACCAATCGTTCGGTGCAGGATTACTCCACCGACTTCAACTACCAGAACGAGCAGATGCGCTTCGGCCAGGGCGGCACGCTGTACTCGCAGGGCGCCGCGCCCTATTCCGAGAAGTGGAACCAGGTGCTGAACGAGATGCTCGCGACGGGCTACACGCTCGACCCGACCATGGTCGTCTATGAGAAATACCGCGACTACATGCGGGCCCGCACCCAGGAGTTCTACGCGGACTACGCATTCCCCGGCGATCACTCGCGCCGCTACACGCCCAATGAGCTCACTCATGGCTCCGCCATGCATTACTGGACGACGAAGAACGAGAGCGACTGGCGCGAGCAGTTCCAGCTGTGGGGAGCCTTCATCAACGAGTACAAGAACCGCGGCGGCCGCGTGACCACCGGCAGCGATGAGGCGGTGCTGTTCGGCTTCTCGCTGATCCGCGAGCTCGAGCTGCTGCAGGAAGTCGGCTTCCTGCCGCTGGAGGTCGTCCGTTCGGCCACACTCAGCGGCGCCGAAGCACTGGGCATCGACAATGACACCGGCAGCGTCGAGATCGGCAAGCTCGCGGATCTGATCATCCTCGACCAGAATCCGCTGGAAAACTTCAAGGTGCTCTACGGCACCGGTGCCATCAAGCTGATGGATGACGACAGCGTGCAGCGCGTCGGCGGCGTGAAATACACGATCAAGGAAGGCACGGTCTATGACGCGCGCAAGCTGCTGGCGGATGTGAAGACCATGGTGGATGCGGACAAGGCAAAGACCGGCAAGGGCATCACCCAACCCGGCCTGAAGTGAGGTGGTGATGTCTCGCAAAACCACATTGCTGCAGCCGGCGGTTTCGCGCCGCCAGGCCATGCTGGCGTTGGGCTCGGTCCTGCTTCTGGGGGGCCGGGCGGCTCACGCGGCCCGCGAGCCGCGGCTGCTCGACTGGCGCGAGTTGCTGCCCGAGAAGGAGCGCGGAGCGAGCCAGATTGATCTCGCCCCCCAGCACGACTATCTCGACGAGAACGGTCCCGCCGCACGCCAGGTGGGATCAGCTGGAACCAACCCCAAGGTCAACCGCATCTATGTGAAGGTGCCCGGGTTCGTGGTCCCGCTGGGCCGCATCGAGCCGGGCATCGTCGAGGAATTCCTGCTGGTGCCTTACCAGGGTGCCTGCATCCATGTGCCCCCGCCGCCGCCCAATCAGATTGTCTACGTAAGTCTGAAGAAGGCCCAGCGCATCGAGACGATCGACGATCCCTACTGGATTACTGGTCTGCTGACGGTGGAAAACAAGGACAGCCGTCTGGCCTCTACCTCCTATGCAATTGCGGGAGAGAAGCTAGAGCTGTGCGACTGAGCGCGGATCCGGTTGACGGTTAAATTGGCGCACGTGCGCTATTTCGCGGCCTGCCCATCCGCGGCTTTCGGCGCATCCGAATCCCAGTAGAAGTTGACGACCGCCGTGTCGCCATGAGAGTTGGTGATTCGCTCCGTCGCTGAACTTCCACCCACGTAGGTTGGCAGCAGCTGCTCGCGAATGGCATCGATGACGGATGTTCCGATTTCTGTCTTCAACCGGCCGGCGGCACTCACCTTGCCATCGGCCGATAGAACCAACATCGGCATGCCGAGAGAGCGGTCCTTGGTGATGAACGCATCGGGCAGATAGCGCTCCACCAGTGTGGAAGCTGCGCCGACGTCGATGTCCGGTTGGCGGGACCC
>JBEVNO010000108.1:0-16027 GCA_040508085.1 Steroidobacteraceae bacterium | reverse complement strand
ATCGGTGCTCAACGGCCGCTCTGCTGCAGCGCCAGCGCTGGCGCGGGGAGCATAAGGTTTTGCGGCGCCGGCCGGCCCGGTCTTAAGGCGGCTGGAAGCGTGCTAGGCTCGCACGCCCCTGCACCGGAAGACTCGGAGATTGTTATGCCCGGTTTGCTGCCTGACGTCGATCCGGACGGCCTGCTCGAATTCTCGGTGGTGTACACCGACCGCGCGCTGAACCACATGTCCAGGCGCTTCGTCGGCGTCATGCAGGACATCCTCAGCACCTTGAAGAGTGTCTATGGCGCGCAGACGGCTGTGATCGTGCCCGGCAGCGGCACCTTCGGCATGGAGGCGGTGGCGCGGCAGTTCGCGAACCGCGAGAAGGTGCTGATCATCCGCAACGGCTTTTTCAGCTATCGCTGGAGCCAGATCTTCGACATGGGCGGCCTTGGTGAGGGCGTGCTGGTATGCCAGGCCCGGCAGCAGGGCGTCGGCAGCACCGCACCATGGGCGCCTTGCCCGGCCGAGGATGTGGCCGCCACCATCCGCTCCGAGAAGCCCAAGGTAGTGTTCGCGCCGCATGTGGAAACCGCCAGCGGCATACTGCTGCCGGACGACTACCTGCGCACCGTTGCCGCCGCCGCGCGCGAGGTGGGCGCGCTGTTCGTGCTCGACTGCATTGCCTCCGGTGCGATGTGGGTGGACATGCAGGCGCTGGGTATCGACATCCTGATTTCCGCACCGCAGAAGGGGTGGAGCAGTGCGCCCTGCTGCGCAATGGTGATGCTGGGTGAGCGCGCGCGGGCCGCCATCGATGCCACGCAGAGCTCGAGCTTTGCCTGCGACCTGAAGAAGTGGATGCAGATCGCCGAAGGCTATGAGAAGGGCCAGCACGCCTATCACGCCACCCTGCCCACAGACGCGCTGGTGCAGCTGCGCGATGCCATGCTCGAGACACGCGCCTACGGTCTCGACAAGGTGCGCGCCGAACAGATCGCACTGGGCACCAAGGTGCGTGCGCTGCTGGAGTCGCGCGGCTTTGCCAGTGTCGCGGCCGATGGCTGGAAGGCGCCCGGCGTGGTGGTGAGCTACACCACGGATCCGGATATCCAGAGCGGCAGGAAATTCGTGGCCGCCGGAGTGCAGGCCGCTTCCGGCGTGCCATTGCAGTGTGGTGAGGGCGCGGATTTCCGCACCTTCCGCATTGGGCTGTTCGGCCTCGACAAGTGGCACAACGTGGACCGCAGCGTGGGCCACCTGGCTGCCGCGCTGGATCAGATCGCGCCCACCGCGCAGCGCCAGTCAGCCTGAAGCCTGCTGCACTGGCGTGGGGCGGGTGCCCCCGCCAGTGCGCCCGGCTGGGGCGGCATCCCCCAAACTCTGTCTCCTGCGCGCCCGCTGCGCCGTGCTGCGCCTCTGGCATGGCTCTTGCTCCGTGTGATGCAGGGAGCAGCCTCAATGCTGCGGATCCAGAAAATGGCTGGCTAGGGTTCCGATCCGCCATGGCGGGTGCTGGTCCGAGAGCTGGCGACCTCCACAAGGGGTTACACGGCGGGATAAAAGCCCGGGAGAGATCTACACCGCTGGTGGTGTGGTCGCTCCCTTGGCGTTTCCCCCGCAACTGGAGTACCCACACATGAATTCCCGCCGTTTCCTCGGTGCCCTCGCACTGGCCGTAGCCAGCCTGCTTACCGTTCCGGCGCACGCAGCCGCCAAGACCAGGTTCGATGTCTGCTGGACGATCTATGCCGGCTGGATGCCGTGGGAATACGCCGGCGCCCAGGGCATCGTCGACAAGTGGGCGAAGAAATACGGCATCCAGATCAAGGTCACGCAGATCAACGACTACGTGGAGTCGCTCAACCAGTACACCGCTGGCAAGTTCGACGGCTGCACCATGACCAACATGGACGCGCTTACCGTGCCCGCCGCCGGCGGGGTGGATACCACCGCGCTGATCCCCGGCAGCTACTCCAACGGCAATGACGGCATCGTGCTGAAGGGAGCCGGCAAGACCCTGAAGGACATCAAGGGCCAGAATGTGAACCTGGTGGAGCTGTCGGTATCGCACTACCTGCTGGCTCGTGGCCTGGAATCGGTAGGTCTGCGCGAGCGCGATATCAAGGTCGTCAACACCTCAGATGCCGACATCGTCGCAGCCTTCGCCACGCCCTCGGTGACGGCGGCGGTGGCCTGGAACCCGCAGCTGGCAACCATCGGCGCCACCCCGAACACCAGCCGCGTGTTCGATTCCAGCAAGGTGCCTGGCGAGATCATCGACCTGATGGTGGTGAACACCGCGACGCTGAAGGACAACCCGGCGCTGGGCAAGGCGCTGACCGGCGCCTGGTTCGAGGTGATGGCGCTGGTGAAGGCGGGCGATGTGCCAGCGCTTACGCACATGGCCAAGGCCTCCGGCACTGACCTTGCCAGCTACCGGGCGCAACTGAAGACCACGGCGCTGATGTTCACACCGGCCGATGCGGTGCAGTTCGTGGCTGGCGCCGCGCTGCCCGCCACCATGAAGCGCGTGTCGCAATTCTCCTTCGACAAGGGGCTGCTGGGTGAAGGCGCCCGGAGTGGCGACGCCATCGGCGTCGCCTTCCCGAAGGGCGTCGTGAACGGCAGTGCAGCCAATACCAGGTTGCGCTTCGATGACACCTACCTGCGCATGGCCGCGGACGGCAAGCTGTAGCGCGTCGCGGCCCGCCGCTTGCGTTTCATCAACCGCCATCCGGGGCGGGGCGGGCGGCTGCTGCTGGCGCTGCTTCCCCTGATCCTGTTGCTGCTGGTCTACGGCACCGGATCCGCACTGCGGCTGGCGGAGAATCCCGATGATCGCCTGCTGCCCAGTGCGGCGCAGATGGTCGACGCCGTGCAGCGCATGGCATTCACGCAGGACAGCCGCAGCGGCGAATACCTGATGTGGTCCGACACGGCGGCGAGCCTGAAACGGTTGGGCCTCGGCCTGGGACTGGCGGCGCTGGTGGCGCTGTGCCTGGGTATGGCCGCGGGCACCTTTCCCATGCTGCGCGCACCGCTGTCGCCATTGCTGGGGGTGGTATCGATGGTGCCGCCGCTGGCCATACTGCCCATCCTGTTCATCGTGTTCGGCCTGGATGAATTGTCGAAGGTGATGCTCATCGTCATCGGCGTCGCGCCGATACTGGCGCGGGACCTGGAACAACGCGCCCGCGAGGTGCCGGAAGAAATCCTGGTGAAGGCGCAGACACTGGGCGCCAACAGCTGGACGCTGCTGCTGCGCGTGATGCTGCCGCAACTGCTGTCACGCCTGCTGGTGTCGCTGCGCCTGATGCTGGGTTCGGCCTGGCTGTTCCTGATCTCGGCGGAAGCCATCTCGGCTACTGGCGGGCTGGGTTACCGCATCTTCCTCGTACGGCGTTATCTCGCCATGGATGTGATCCTGCCCTACGTGGCGTGGATCACCTTGCTGGCGTGGGTGATGGATTACGGGCTGCGGCGGCTGCACCGCTGGTGGTTTCCGTGGGCGCAGTCCCGCGCATGAGCTACCTCGAAGTGCGCAACGTCTGGCAGCAGTACGACGATCATGTGGTGCTGGAAGGCTTGAACCTGTCGGTGGAGGAGGGAGAGTTCTGCACGGTGGTGGGCGCGTCGGGCTGCGGCAAATCCACTTTCCTGCGCCTGTTGCTCGGGCAGGAGCAACCCTGCAAGGGGAAGCTGCTGCTGGAAGGTGAACCGCTGCGCGGCGAGCCGGATGCCAGCCGCGGCGTGGTGTTCCAGCGCTACTCGGTGCTGCCGCATCTGAACGTGCTGGACAACGTGACCATCGGCCTCGAACTGCCGCAGTCACCGCTGCTGGGCCGGCTGTTCGGGCGGCGCAAGCGCGCCGCGCGCTTGCAGGCTGCGGAGCTGCTGGACCGCGTCGGGCTGGCTGCGGCCGCGCGGCGCTACCCCGCGCAACTCTCCGGTGGCATGCAGCAACGCCTGGCCATCGCCCAGGCACTGGTGCTGCGGCCGCGCATGCTGCTGCTGGACGAACCATTCGGTGCACTGGATCCGGGGGTGCGCAAGGACATGCATGCCCTGCTGCTGGAATTGTGGCGGGAAACACGCCTCACCGTGTTCATGGTGACGCACGACCTGCCGGAAGGCTTTCACCTTGGCACGCGGCTGCTGGTGTTCGACAAGGTCCGTGTCGACCCACAGGCACCGCATGCCTACGGCGCCAGGATCACCTATGACATCCAGCTCAATCACGCCAGGCGCAGCGCGCGCGAGGTTTCATGACCAACACCACTGATACACCTCCCCTGCGTTCGGCGCTGTACCAGGAGCTGCTGCCCGGCGGCGGGCATGCCTCGTTCGTGCTCAGGCGCGGCCAGTCGCTGCGCATCACCGACATCGAAGGCGGCGCCAATGTCAGCCTGATGCTGCTGAGCGCGCAGCAACCCAGCGAGCGGCTGAACCTGCCCGACACGCTGAAGGGTCAGCACACTGCACGCCTCACCGCCGGCCACTGCCTGTACTCGGACATGGGCCGGGTGCTGGCCGCGATCACCGTTGATACCTGTGGCTGGCACGACAGCCTGGGCGGCGTGCTGAACGCCGACGAGGTGCGCAGCAAATATGGCGGCGGGCGCTACCAGGAGCTGCGCAATGGCTTCCATCGCAATGGCGTGGACAACCTGCTGGTGGAGCTGGGCAAGTGGAGCCTCGGCCTGCAGGACCTGCTGATGGTGGTGAACCTGTTCAGCAAGGTGACCGTCGGTGAGGACGGTCAGTTCGAGTTCGTGCGCGGCAACTCCCAAGCCGGCCACTACGTTGAGCTGCATGCGCCGATGGAGGCGCTGATGGTGCTGACAGCGCTGCAGCATCCGCTGGATCCGCACCCACATTACGCGCCGCGCGCGGTTCTGCTTGAGTGGTTCGAGTCGCATGGTGATGGCGTGACCACGGCCTGCCGCAGCTTGCGCCCGGAAAACGGCCGCGCGTTCCACAACACCGAACGCCTGTATCTGTGAGGGCGCCATGGCATTGACCACCAGCAGCAGGCGGCCGGAAGCCGCCGTATTCAGGCATGTCATTCCGGCAGGCGAGCCCTTCCTGTTCGAGATCAAGGCGGGACAGACGCTGCGCCTGCTCGACCTCGAGGGCAACCAGGCCGTGGATACGCTGTTCTACGCGGCGGGCAACCCGCGGGAGCGCTACGACCCCCAGCGCACGATGCGCCGCCAGAACAATGCCTATCTGACCACGGGCACGGTGCTGTATTCGAACCTCGGCAATGCGCTGCTGACCATCGTCGCGGATACCTGCGGGCGCCATGACACGCTGGGCGGCGCCTGCGCACAGGAGAGCAACGTGGTGCGCTACGCGCTGGACAAGCGCCACATGCACAGCTGCCGGGACAATTTCCTGTGCGCCTGCCTGCACGATGGCCGGCTGGACAAGCGCGACATCGGCGCCAACATCAATTTCTTCATGAACGTGCCGGTGACCACCACTGGCGGGCTGACCTTCGAGGACGGCATCTCGGCACCGGGCAAATATGTGGAGCTGCACGCCGAGCGCGATGTCATCGTGCTGATCTCCAACTGCCCGCAGCTGAACAACCCCTGCAATGGCTGGAACCCCACGCCCGCAGAAGTACTGGTCTGGGACTGATGTTCGATCGAGTGCTGATTGCCAATCGCGGCGCCATTGCCTGCCGCATCCTGCGCACGTTGCGCGTACTCGGCGTGGCGGGTGTGGCGGTGTATGCGGAGGCCGACGTTGCCAGCCGGCATGTCAGCGAGGCCGACGATGCCGTGAGCCTGGGAGAGGGCGCGGCTGCACAGACGTATCTGATGGTGCAGAAAATCCTGGACGCCGCGCAGGCATGTGGCGCCCGCGCGGTGCATCCGGGGTACGGTTTCCTGTCGGAGAACGCGGCGTTCGCCGAAGCCTGTGAGGCGGCCGGGCTGGCCTTCATCGGCCCGACCCCGGCGCAGCTGCGGGTGTTCGGCCTCAAGCACACGGCGCGAGCACTCGCACAACAGCAGGGCCTGCCGTTGCTGGAAGGCACTGACTTGCTGCTGAATCTGGAGGCGGCGCTGTCGGCAGCGCAGCGGGTGGGCTATCCGGTGATGCTGAAGAGCACCGCCGGTGGTGGCGGCATCGGCATGCGCGTGTGCCGCAGCACCGCCGAGCTCAGCGAAGGCTATGAAGCGGTGCGGCGCCTGGGGCAGGGCAACTTCGGCGACGCCGGTGTGTTCCTGGAAAAATACATCGAGCGCGCCCGGCATCTGGAGGTGCAGGTATTCGGTGATGGTACCGGCGCCGTGCTCGCGCTGGGCGTGCGGGATTGCTCGGTGCAGCGGCGCAACCAGAAGGTGATCGAGGAGACGCCTGCACCCAACCTGCCGCTGGGCATGACCGAGGAACTGTGCGCCGCCGCCATCCGGCTGTGCCAGGCCGTCAACTACCGCAGTGCCGGCACGGTCGAGTTCGTCTACGACAGTGATGCCGGGCAGTTCCATTTCCTGGAAGTGAACACCCGCCTGCAGGTCGAGCACGGCGTGACTGAACAGGTCTGGGGCGTGGATCTGGTGCGCTGGATGATCGAGCTGGCGGCCGGGGACCTGCCGCCGCTGGCGGAGCTCGCGCGGCCGCTGCAACCCCGTGGCCATGCGATCCAGGCGCGACTTTACGCCGAGGATCCCGGCCGCAATTTCCAGCCCTCGCCGGGCCTGCTCACGGAGGTGCACTTTCCTGAGGCCGATGGCCGGCAGTTGCGCATCGATACCTGGGTGGAAGCGGGTTGCGAGGTACCGCCCTTCTTCGACCCCATGATCGCCAAGCTCATCGCCTGGGCCTCCAGCCGCGAGCAGGCGGGCGTGGTGCTGGATCGCGCGCTGGCCAATACCCGCCTGTATGGCGTCGAGACCAACCGCAGCTACCTGCGGCAGATCCTGGCGGATGCGCCCTTCGCCCGCGGCCGTGCGTGGACGCGCTGCCTGGAGCAGCTCGCCTATCGCGCCGACACCCTGGAGGTGCTCAGCGCCGGCACCCAGACCACGGTGCAGGATTACCCGGGGCGTCTCGGGTACTGGGCGGTGGGCGTGCCGCCTTCAGGTGCGATGGATGAGCGCGCCCTGCGACTGGGCAATCGCCTGCTCGACAACGAGGAGGGTGCGGCCGGGCTCGAGGTGACGATGCAGGGGCCTGCGCTGCGCTTCAACACGGCAGCAGTGGTGGCAGTGACCGGTGCGCAGATGACGATCGAGCTCGATGGCATTGCGCAGCCGATGGATACGGCATTGCTGGTGGCAGCGGGAGCGACACTGCGCCTTGGCGCGGTGGGGGAACTCGGCGCACGCAGCTACATATGCCTGCGCGGTGGCATCCATGTGCCCGATTACCTGGGCAGCCAGAGCACCTTCACACTGGGGCAGTTCGGTGGCCATGCCGGGCGCGCGCTGCGCGCGGGCGATGTGCTGCATATCGAGCCGCTGCACGACAGCGCGGCCGGTGCCAGACTGCCGCCCGGATTGCGCACGCAGCTGGGGCGCCTGCGCGAGCTGCGCGTCATCTATGGGCCGCACGGCGCGCCGGAGTATTTCACGCCGGCCTATATCGACACCTTCTTCGCGGCCGAGTGGGAGGTGCACTTCAATTCGAGCCGCACCGGCGTGCGGCTGGTGGGTCCGCGTCCGCAATGGGCGCGCGACAGCGGCGGCGAGGCCGGCCTGCATCCCTCCAACATTCATGACAACCCGTATGCAGTGGGCGCCGTGGATTTCACCGGTGACATGCCGGTGATCCTGGGGCCCGACGGCCCGAGCCTGGGCGGCTTCGTGTGCCCGGTGACTGTCATCGAAGCGGACCTGTGGCAGCTCGGACAGCTGAAGGCCGGCGACCGGGTGAGCTTCGCGCCGGTTGATCTGGAAACGGCGCGGCGGCTGGCCATCGCGCACGAGCAGGAAGTGCAGACGCTCACCAGCGTTGCCGCACCCTGGCAACGCGCCCGCCTGGTTTCGCCCATCGTGCTGGACATGGGTTACGGCGACCGACGCCTGGTGGCGCGGCTGTCCGGCGACACGCATCTGCTGCTGGAGATCGGCGCCGCGGAGCTGGATCTGGTGTTGCGCTTCCGCGCGCATGCACTGATGCAGGCACTGGAAGCCGAGGCACCCGATGGCGTGGTGGATCTCACGCCCGGCATACGCTCGCTGCAGATCCACTATCGCCCCGACAGCATGGCGCTGCCGCAGCTGCTCGCCATCGTGGCGCGGCAGTGGGAGCGCGTCTGCGCCACGCAGAATCTGGCGGTGCCGTCGCGCACCGTGCACCTGCCGCTGTCGTGGGATGACCCGGCCTGCCAGCTCGCCATCCGCAAATACATGACCACGGTGCGCAAGGATGCTCCCTGGTGTCCGAGCAACCTCGAGTTCATCCGGCGCATCAACGATGTCCCCGACATCGAGTCGGTACGTCGCATCGTGTTCGAAGCCAGCTATCTGGTGATGGGCCTGGGCGATGTCTACCTCGGCGCGCCGGTGGCGACGCCGCTGGATCCGCGCCATCGGCTGGTGACCACCAAGTACAACCCGGCGCGCACGTGGACAGCCGAGAACTCGGTGGGCATCGGTGGCGCCTATCTGTGCATCTACGGCATGGAGGGTCCGGGCGGCTACCAGTTCGTCGGCCGCACGCTGCAGATGTGGAACCGCTATCGCGCCGTGGCCGCCTTCGGGGGCAAACCGTGGCTGCTGCGTTTCTTCGACCGCATACAGTTCCATCCGGTATCCGCTGAAGAGCTGCTGCGCATACGCCGCGACTTTCCGCTGGGCCGGCATGCGCTGCGCATCGAAGACGGTGAACTGTCGCTGGAAGACTATGAGGCTTTCCTGGTGGAGGAGTCGGCCTCCATCGCTGCCTTCCGCATCCGGCAGCGCGCGGCCTTCGATGCGGAGCGTGAGCGCTGGATGGCAAGCGGCCAGGCGGATTTCGACAGCGAGCCAGCAGCGCCGGTCCTGGCTGACGAGGCGCCGCTGCAGGCCGGGCATCACGGTGTCGAGAGTTCCATCGCGGGCAACCTGTGGCAGGTCCGGGTTGATGTGGGGCAGCAGGTGGCCGCCGGCGATGTGCTGGTGATACTCGAATCGATGAAGATGGAGATCTCGCTGGAATCACCGCGCAGCGGCATCGTGCGCGAGGTGCGGGTGCAACCCGGCTCGCCGGTGCGTGCCGGCCAATGTGTAGTGGTCATCGAGGCGCGCTGACGATGGCATTGACCCCCAACCCGGATCTGCGGCTGGCGCATCTGGCACTGGCCTACGCGCGTGCGCAGTTCACGCCGCGCCAGCTCATCGCCCAGTTGCGCGCACGGGCACTGGCTTTGAATCCCCAGTTCCACCTGTTCATCCATGTGCTGGATGAAGCCGAGCTTGCGCCTTACCTGGGCGCGCTGGAGCGGCGCACGCCTGCTGAGCTGCCACTGTATGGCGTACCTTTTGCCATCAAGGACAACATCGATCTGGCGGGGGTCCATACCACCGCTGGCTGTCCGGCTTTCGCGTACCTGCCGGAGCGCAGCGCCACCATCGTGACGCAGTTGATCGCGCTGGGCGCCGTGCCGCTGGGCAAGACCAACCTGGACCAGTTCGCCACCGGGCTCAATGGCACGCGCTCCCCCTACGGCGCCTGTCGCAATTCCGTGTTGCCGGACTATCCAGCCGGCGGTTCCAGTGCGGGTTCCGCACTGGCCGTGGCGCTGGGGTTGGCCAGCTTTGCATTGGGAACAGACACCGCCGGCAGCGGCCGTGTGCCGGCGGCGCTGAACAATCTCGTGGGGCTGAAGCCCACGCGCGGCCTGCTTTCCACGGCGGGCGTCGTGCCCGCCTGCCGCACGCTGGATTGCACTACGTTCTTTGCCAGCACGGCGGCGGAGGCGAGCCGGCTGCTGGCGCTGACCGCGCAACACGACGCGCGCGATGCCTGCAGCCGCGCCAATCCGCTGTGGAACGACGGCTCGGCCTTCGGAGCGCCGCGGCGCGGGTTCCGCTTCGGCGTCCCCGCGCGGCTGGAGTTCATGGGCTGCAGGGAAGGCCCATCGTTGTTTGCCGCCGCGGCAGCGCAACTGGAATCGCTCGGCGGCATTGCCGTGTCGATCGACTTCGATCCCTTCCTGGAAGCTGCCCGGCTGCTGTACGAAGGGCCGTGGGTGGCGGAACGCTACAGCGTGGTGGGCGAATTGATGGAGCGTGATCCCGCAGCAGTGCTGCCGGTGATCCGCGAAGTGCTGCGCGAGGCGCCATCGCGTACCGCCGTGGAAGCGTTCCGCGCGCAGTACCGCCTGCAGGAGCTCAAGGCGCGCTGCGACGCCACGCTCGCGGACCTCGAGTGCGTGTTGACCCCCACGATACCCCGGCCGGTAACGCTGGCTGAACTGCATGCGGAACCGGTGCGCCGCAACGCGGACCTGGGCTGGTACACGAATTTCATGAACCTGCTGGATTACGCTGCCGTCGCGGTGCCTGCGGGCACGATGGCCAATGGCCTGCCCTGGGGCGTGACGCTGTTCGGTCGTGCCTTCACTGACCAGTACCTGCTGAGTCTGGCCGACGCGTGGCAACGCCGGCAGGCGCTGCCGCTGGTCGGAGGTCATGAGGTCTCGGGGGCGGCGCCCGCGGGCATGGCCCGCAATGACCGTGCCCGCGTGGTCGTGTGTGGCGCACACCTGGATGGCCTGCCGCTGAACTGGCAGCTGCGCCAGCGCGGCGGACGCCTGGTGCATGCCACGCATAGCGCGCCACACTACCGGCTGTTTGCGCTGGCCGGCGGACCACCGTTCCGGCCCGGCATGTTGCGGGTTCGTGAGGGCGGCGCCGCCGTCGCGGTGGAGGTGTGGGAGTTGCCCAGCAGCGAACTGGGTTCGTTCCTGCAGGGCATCCCGGCGCCGCTCGGCCTGGGCAAGGTACAGCTGGCCGATGGCAGCTGGGAGACAGGCTTCATCTGCGAGAGTGAGGCACTGGCCGAGGCGCGCGATATCACCGCGCTGGGCGGCTGGCGCGCCTACCTTGCGACGCTTACAACGTGAGCCGCAGCCTGCGCGTGTAGCTGCGGCCCCAGGCCAGCCCCAGCACGCCGGCCACTGTCGAGCCCAGCAGCACGCCAAGTTTTGCCGCGCCGAGCAGCGTCTCGTCCGTGAAGGCCAGCATCGCCACGAAGATCGACATGGTGAAGCCGATTCCGGCCAGCAGCCCGACCAGTACCAGGCTGCTCCACGTGACACCCGCTGGCAGCCGGCACCAGCCGAGCTTCACTGCCAGCCAGCTGCAGCCGATGACGCCCACCGGCTTGCCGATGACCAGCGCCGCCACCACGCCCACCATCACCCACAGGCTGCCGTGCGCGGAAAAATCCACGCCGCCAAAGCTCACCCCGGCATTGGCCAGTGCGAACAGCGGCATCACGCCGAATGCCACCCAGGGATGCAAGGCCGCGGGAATGCGCACCGCTGGCGGCTCTGCGTCGGCTTCCTTCCCGCCGAGCGGACGGAACGGCCGCACCGGCGTCATCAACCCCAGCAGCACGCCGGCGAGCGTGGGATGCGCGCCCGTGGTCAGCATGCCGATCCACACCACAAGGCCGGGCAACACATAGGCCCAGGCGGAGCCGATGCCGATGCGCTGCATGCCGATCGCCAGCGCGACCCCCGCTGCCACAATCAGGAAGCCGCTGTAATCGAGCCCCGCGGAATACACGAAGGCGATGATCAGCACCGCGGCGATGTCGTCGATGATGGCCAGGGCGAGCAGGAACACGCGCACATTGGGCGGGATGCTCCGGCCCAGCAGCGCCAGGGCGCCCACCGCGAAGGCGATGTCGGTGGCAGTGGGCACCGCCCAACCCGCCTGGCGCGCCGGATCCACATTGAGGGCCAGATAGATCAAGGCTGGCACCAGCACGCCACCCGCCGCAGCGAGCAGCGGCAGCAATGCCTGGCGGATCCCGGCCAGCGCACCCTCGTGCATCTCGCGGCGGATCTCCATGCCCACCACCAGGAAGAAGAAGGTCATCAGTCCATCGTTGATCCAGAAATGCAGCGACTGCGTGTACAGCGCCGTGCCGGCGCCGATGGACAGCGGCAGATGCCACAGGGCGTGATAGCCGCCGGCAAGCGGCGAGTTGGCCCACAGCAGCGCCAGCGCGGCGACGCCCAGCAGCACTACGCCACTGGCCGCCTCCACATGCAGGAAGCGGCCGAGCGTGGACCATGCCCGCTCGGCCAGGCGCTGTGCGGGGGTCAGCCCGCCACGATTCATGGCGGCACCGAGTCGTCCTTCACCCTGACCAGGCTGTGCAGCACCTGATTGACGGGCGCGGCGATGCCGAGCCGCTCACCCTCGCGCACCACATAGCCATTGATGAAGTCGATCTCGCTGCGCTTGCCGCGTGCCACATCCTGCGCGGTGGAAGAGCGCTGGCCCGGCATGCTGCGGGCGATGGCCAGGGTGTCTTCCCACAGCGTCGCCGGCAGCACGATGCCGGCCGCCGCCGCAACGGCCAGGCATTCCTCATGGATCGCGCGCAGCGTCGTCACCATGCCGTGCTGCTCCAGCAGCTCGCCATAAGGCAGTTGCGTCAGTGCCGACAGCGCATTGTATGCGCAGTTGATGCTCAGCTTCGCCCACAGCACCTCGTGCACGCGTGCGGTAACAGCACTGGGAATGGCGGCCTGGTTCAACATGGCGGCTGCCGCGTCACTGCCGGCCGTGGGGCCCAGGATGAGTTCGCAGCGGCCGTGATGCAGCACATGGGCCGGACCCGCCATCTCGACGGCAACGTACACGGCCACCGGCACGGCCTCGCGTCCCAGCACACGCGTCAGGCGTTGCGCATTGTCCACGCCATTCTGCAGGCACAGCACCGTGCACAGGTGTGGAAGGAAAGGCTTGATGGCAGCGCCGGCGCTCTCGGTGTCGCCCGACTTCACGCAGAACAACACCACGTCCGCGTCGCGCACGGCCGCGGCGGATTCCTCCGCCTGCAGCGGCAGGAAGCTGGTGTGGCCCTGCATCGTGAGTTGCAGGCCGTGAAAGCGCACCGCCTGCACCAGGGCTGGCCGGCCGATGAGCACGACCTGGTGGCCCGCCTTGTGCAGCAGCGCACCGAAGAAGCTGCCGACGGCCCCGGCACCCATCACGGCGATCTTCATGTTGTTGCCTGCACGGAAACTCGCATCGCAGCGGGAGTGGAGCGGGTGATGGGAATCGAACCCACGTTAGTAGCTTGGGAAGCTACAGTTCTACCATTGAACTACACCCGCCCTGGCTTGGGGGCGGACAAATTCTATCCGGTGCAGGCAGCACCGGAACAGTCATTTGGTTGGCGGTGCGGCACGCGGGCCGCCGGCGATGCCCATCAGCAGTGCAGAAAGCAATGCCAGCCCGCCGCCGAGCAGCAGTGCCCCGCTGATACTGGAAGCATCCACCACGATGCCGCCCACCAGCGCACCGCTCGCAATCGCCACCTGGAAGGCCGTTACCAGCAGTGCCTGTCCGGACTCCGGCGACTCTGGCAGCGCCCGCAGCATCCAGGTCGTCATGGATACCGGCACCAGGCCAAAGGCCGTACCCCACACCAGCGTGGCGACCGAGGCCGCGATCACGCCGCCGCCGGCGAGCCCCGACAGCAGCAGCACCGCGGCGATCATCAATGCCGCCAGCATGGAGGTGCCGCGCACGCTGCGCTCGAGCAACCGGCCGCCGATGAAGGTCCCCAGGAAGCCGGCCGCGCCGTACACCAGCAGCAGCGTGGCGGCCGAATCAGCGGACAGCCGGAATATCTGGTCCAGCATCGGGCGCAGGTAGGTGTAGCCGGCGAAGTGCCCGGCCACCAGCAGCAAGGCCACCAGCAGCCCGACGCGTGCGGCGGGGCTGGTCAGGGGCACCAGCAGTTCGCGCGGCTGGATGGCGCGGGCGGGCGGCAACGACGGCAGCACGAACAGCTGCAGCAGCAGCACCGCGGCGGCGAGCGCAGAGCTCGCGCCGAACGCCGCGCGCCAGCCGAAAGCGTTGCCGATCATCGCGCCCGCGGGCACGCCGGCCACCATCGCCACGGAGATGCCGGCGAGGATGTACGACATGGCGCGCGGCTGCAGGTGCTCCGGCACGAGGTGGCCGGTGGCGCTGGGCGCGAAGGTCCAGAAACCACCCACGCACAGGCCCAGCATGGCCCGCGCCACCAGGATGGTCATCAGGTTCGGCGCCAGTGCGGCGAGCAGGTTGGAGACGAACAGCAATGCGGACAGTGAGAGCAGCACGATGCGGCGGTCGAGCTGCCTGGCGGCGATGATCAGCAGCGGACCGGCAAAGGCGCCGACCACCGCCGGCGTAGTCACCATCAGGCCCGCCTGTCCCGCAGTGATGGAAAGGCCCGCAGCAATGTTGGTCAGCAGCCCCACCGGCAGGAATTCGGTGGTGACCGAGGCAAAGGTGCTCACCGACAGCGAAGCCACCGCCAGCCACGCGGGGGATGTCTTCACCATGGCAGGGCGCCGGCGCCAGCTGGAATTGTCAACACAGGAAGGATGGTGGCGCTCGGGTCGGCAAGTTTCGATAATACGACGAGCCTCTATGTGCTGCCTGCTCAATTGGTCGCCGCCCTGCGGTGGGGCGACCTCAAGGACGAGTCGATGCGTATTGCGTGGATCATGAGTCTGGCATTGGTCATGGCACTGGGCGGCTGTCAGCGGCACAAGGCGCTGGATGAAGCCTCGGCGGATGCCTGGTCCACGCTGCTGGTGGCACACAGCAGTGGTGTGGTGCCACGGCGCAGCGAGATCCGCGTGCTGTTCGCCAGCGATGTGGCGGCGCCGAAGCGGCTGGACGCAGCCACGCTGCGGATCGAGCCTGCGGTGGATGGCGAACTCGCGCTGCGCGGTGCCCGCGAACTGGTGCTGGTGCCGAAGGCACCGCTGAAGCCAGGGCAGGAATACCACGTCACCCTGTCACCGCGGGGGCTGGCCGGCGTACCGCAGGACATCGGCGCCTATCAGTTCACCTTCCACGTGCAGACGCCGCAGTACGACCTCGCGCTGTCCGATCTGGAATCGGATCCGCAGGCGGACCAGCGCATGATCCAGCGCGGCGTGGTCGCCACGGCCGATTCCGAACAGGCAGCGAGCGTCGAAAAGATGCTGCGCGCCAGCTACCGCGACAATGCCGTGACGGCAACGTGGACGCATTCAGGCGATGGGCGCGAGCACAGCTTCACACTCGCCGGGCTGGAGCGGCAGGCAGCCGCCGCGACCCTGAGCATCGCCATCGATGGCCAGCCGATCGCGGCCGGGGATGCTGAAACCCGCAGCGTCGTAGTGCCGGCCCTCGGCGAGTTCGCCGTCGTCAATGCGCTGGCGCAGGAGGATGACGGCCGCAAGCAGATCCAGGTGAGCTTCTCCGACAGTCTCGATGCCGGGCAGGACCTGAAAGGCCTGGTGCGGCTGTCCGATGGCGCCTTCACCACGCGCATCGAAGGCAATCGCATCGCCATCTATCCGGCCGATGACCCGAGTGGCCAGGTGACTGTCACCATCGAAGCAGGGGTGCGCAACCGGCGGGGCGAGCGGCTGGCGCAGACTTACACACAGGCGCTGACGCTGGAAAGCCAGAAGCCGCAGGTGCGCTTCGTCGGCAACGGGGTGATCCTGCCGGAGGCGAAGCAGCTCACCATTCCCTTTGAAGCGGTCAGCGCGCGTTCAGTGCAGGTGATCGCAACGCGTGTCTTCCCGGACAACATCCCGCAGTTCCTGCAGGTCAATGCGCTGGGTGGCAATAACGACATCGGCCGCGTCGGGCGCTACCTGTGGCGGCGCACGCTGCCTCTGACCGGGCCCACCACCGGGCGCTGGCAGCGCTACGAGATCGATGTCACCGAGCTGATGCAGCGTTATCCCGGCGCGCTGATCCAGCTGTCGCTGCAACTCACGCCGGCCGACTCTGCCTATGCCTGCACGGGTGGCGGTGAGCTGCCGGCTGCTGCGGCAGAGCAGGGCGGCCTTGCAGACCAGGAAGAC
>JBEVNO010000093.1:0-3200 GCA_040508085.1 Steroidobacteraceae bacterium | reverse complement strand
GTACAGATAGAAGCGCTGGCCATCGGCCTGCCGCTGGAACAGCGCCCAGGTCACCATGCGCGGCATCAGATTGCCCCAGGTGATGCTGCCGGGGACATCCGGGGTATCGGAGAGCCAGAAATCCCCCGATTCGATCACCTTCAGCCGCGTGCTGTCGTACAGCACGCCCATGTACTCATCGCCCTGCGTACCGTCCTTGCCGCTGCGGCCCTTGCCGAACACGCGGTAGTCCGGCAGGTGGGCGGCCAGGTAATCACTCTGCTTGCGCACCAGTTCCTGGGTGCCGATCACTTCCGGGCGCTGCGCGCGGATCAGCGTGACCATCGCATCGCGGCGATCTTCCCAGCGTTTGCCCGGGTCGGTATCGGCCGGCGTGCGGACGTTGAACGACATGACCCGTAGCGCATCGGCAGCGTGGGCGCTGCCGGCGGCAACGGACAGTGCCATCAGCAGCAGCAGGGCGGGGCGGCGGAAACGTGGGCGCATGCAGGGTTCCTGGGTCGAGTGGTGTGGCCGCGATACTGTGGCATGGATGGTGTCCCGATCAATGTGCACAAACGGGTGTGACCTGCTGCGCTGCAGCGAACGGCGCACTCAATTGGACAGCAGGATCATCCCGATCGTGATGTTGATCAGTGACCCCAGTGCGAGCACCCACACCGTGGACAGGATCGTGTTCAACCAGGAGCGTTGAAGCGCGACCTTCAGCCATCCGGCCTGTACCACCGCGTACCAGAGCCCGGCGATCACCCCCACCGCATTGCCGAGCATGGTCGACATCTCGCCGGGCAAGCGTACGAACACCATGCTGGTGGACAGCGCCACTGCGAACGGTGCGGTCAGGTAGCACTGCATGAAGAACGGACGTCGCAGCGATTCACGGGTCATCGGCACGTGCTTGCGCCGCAGCAGGTGCGTGGTGGTCACCAGCGGCCAGATCGCGAACGTGATCGAGCGGTACAGCAACAGGCTTTCTTCGTTGCCGAACACCGAGCGCGAGAGCGCCCCGGTGCCGACGACCTGCTGGTGCATCATCAGCTCCACGCCATGCGCCACCAGCACCGCCAGCATCAGGAACATCGGTGGGCTGATCGCATCGTCGAACTGATGGTCGATCTTCTGTTTCAGTTCGGTGTCGACGTACATCGCCATGCGTTGCGGGTGCACGATCACCCGGTACAGCGTGCGCGGAAAGAACAGGAACCACGTGCACAGCTCATACAGGAATTCTTCGAGCGATCGCAGCAGCTTCAGGAAATCCATGCCGGCATCCTTGGGGTCGGGCGATGGGCGAGGGCACACCGCGAGGGCCTGCTTATCCTAAGCGTTCACCGTCGCGGTTGCCCGTGCCTGCCGATGGTCTGAATCATTTACGCAGATGCGGCCGGTGTGCAGGCGCACGGTGCTGCCTGGCACGCGCGGGTAACGCCGGCGCGCCCAGAGTGGATTCACCGGCATCACCTGATGCTGGATACCGGAGAAACTGCAATGACCACGACCCAGAATCCGCAGCAGGGACAGAACCCGCAGCAGCCCGACCCGCAGCAGGGCCAGCAAGATCAACAGGACCAGCAGGACCAGCGTGATCAGCAACAACAACAGCAGGATGATCAGCGCGAGCCGCGTGAGGATCAGGAACCGCAGGACCGCCAGCCCTGAGTGCCTGCGTGCAGATGCCGAGCCCGGTCGATTCGGCCGGGTCCCGGCATGCGCCACGGATTACCGGCTACCATGCCGCATGAGCATTCCCCCTCCCGTCAGCAGCGGTCCACGTCTGCTGGGTTTTGATGTCCCCACCCTGCGGGCGACCGTCGATCAGGGGACCGACGAGGCGATCATCGCCATGCTCGATGTGATCCCGTCGCCGCCTTGGCTTGCGCTGTTTGAAGAACGCGTCATGGCCCTGAAGGGCGAGCTGGGGCTGGCACGCGTGGAGCTGGCCGGCGCCAGCATTCTGTTCTTCGGCTCCATCGCCGACAGCCGCCGGCTGGCGACCCTGGTCCACGTGTTGATCAACGAGGTCAACATGACCATCGCCGGGCAGGATCGGCCGGACGCAGCGGGGCATCCACGGCGTTAACAGGGCGCGACTTCGTGCTCCGCCCGGGTTTCCACCGCGGGCGCATGCCGGGGTAATGCGGCGGGGTGGTTCACGGCCGCGGCAGGTGCCGCACAGTTGCCGCGGATCTCCATGACCCACAGCACCATCATGGCCGAGATGCGCGCTGCATCGGCGGGCCATCGCGCGATCAATCCGTCCTGCAGCAGGTCGTACAACGCCCAGCGCTCCGCCGTGCCGCGGCCACCGGCCCATCCGGCCGCCAGCGCCGTGTACGCCAACTCGAGCGCGTGCTTCTGCCCATCCATGCGGTGCTCCATGCAGTCCATGCCAGCCAGACGGGTGACGCCTGGCTGGATTCCGGCCCCCTGCCCATGAGTAAACGCAGGCCGCGCCAGGAACCGGCCAGCACCTGAACCCTCCCTCCCGCCGTTTCGATCCACGGCTGTAACTATACAAGTCATCCTGTATAGTTTCGTGCTCCTGTCCCGAGTCCTCGATCTCATGACCGCCACCAAAGCCCAGCGCTGGAGCCTGCTGTTGACCGTAGCCGCCGGCCTGCTGCTGATCACGCTGGACAACTCCGTGCTGTACACGGCCCTGCCGACCCTCACCGCAGAACTCGGCGCTTCGCCGCGGCATGGGTTGTGGATCATCAACGCCTACCCGCTGGTGATGGCCGGCCTGCTGCTCGGTGCGGGCACCTTGGGCGACCGGCTGGGGCACCGCCGCATGTTCCTGATCGGCCTGGCGATCTTCGGCATCGCCTCGCTGCTGGCCGCGTTCGCGCCGGATGCCAATCTGCTGATCGCCGCCCGCGCGCTGTTGGCCGTGGGCGCGGCGGCGATGATGCCCGCCACCCTGGCGCTGATCAGCCTGACCTTCGAAGACGAGCGCGAGCGCAATCTGGCGATCGCGGTGTGGGGCTGTATCTCCATCATCGGCAGCGCCATCGGCCCGATCGTCGGCGGCGTGCTGCTGGCGCACTTCTGGTGGGGCGCGGTGTTTCTGATCAATGTGCCGATCGTGCTGCTGGCCATGGTCGGCGCGGTGCTGTTCGCGCCGCACGGCACGCCCGATGCGAGCAAACCGTGGGATCTGATCTCCTCGCTGCTCAGCTTGATCGCCTTGTCCGGGCTGG
>JBEVNO010000061.1:0-11057 GCA_040508085.1 Steroidobacteraceae bacterium | reverse complement strand
GTCCGGAGCCGGGCCCGCGGCCTAGAAGCGCTTCTTGAGCGTTACCGCCCACTCCCGCGGGCGGCCCGGCTGGGCATCGGTATGCCCGGCCCCCACATACTGGTCGGCGCGGGAGATGTAGTAGTACTTGTCGCCCAGGTTGGTGCCTTCCAGCGAGGCTTCCAGATCGCCGCCGGCGTTCTTCCAGGTGAGCCGCGCGTTGTAGACGGTGTAGCCGCCGATACGGTTGTTCACGCTGTTGTTGCCATTGGTCCAGAGCTGCGACTGGAAGCTGGCGTCACCGCGCAATGTGAGTGAGCTGCCGCCTGCCAGCGGAAAGTCGTACTGGCTGCCGAGGCTGGCCTTGGTCTTGGGCAGGAATGGCGCGGTGAAGCTTCTCAGGATGGCCGTGATCGATGGGCTGAGGCGGTCGTACTTGAAATCGGTGTAGCTGTAGGAAGCATCCAGCGTCCAGCCACGGACCGGCCGCAGCAGCGCCTCGACCTCCACACCTTTCATCGTGGCGTCGCCGGCATTGGCGATCACGCCGCAGGGCGTGGCGGGCAGCGTCGGGCACACCTGCAGACTCAGCTGCATGTCGGTGTAGTCGCTGTAGAACACGGCGGTGTTCAGGCGCAGCCGTCGGTCGAGGAAATCGGCCTTGCTGCCGATCTCCCAGGTCTTCAGCTTCTCAGGTCCGAAGGGCAGCGCCTGATTCGGGAAGAACGGACGGGGGCTCACCCCGCCGCCCTTGAAGCCGGTGGAGAACTGCAGATAAGTCATCAGGTCATCGCTCCAGCGGTACTGGGCGGCGGCACGGTAATCCACATTGTCGCCGTTGTAGTCACTGCGCAGGCCGTTGAGCGCACCGACCGTGGCTGCAGGGGCTGTCCCCTCGCGGTTCAGACGCACGTAGTTGTAGTCCTTGTGCTCATCGGTGTAACGGATGCCAGCCGTGAGTTCGAGTTGTTCGGTGGCGCTGAAGCCCAGATGCGCGAACGCCGCCTTGGTATCGACATTCACCACATCGTTCTGCTGGAACTGCAGCGGCCCGGTGTAGCGCAGATCCTGCCAGGACTGATAGGTCGATTTCTGGTCGAGGTAGTACCCGCCCAGCGTCCACTCCAGGCGATCCACGCCGCCATTGAGCCGCAGTTCCTGGGAGAGAGAATGAAACGGCAGCGTACCGTCGCCGATCGAACTGGTGAGCGGCGACAGATCGTTGTCGTTGACGAAGCCGCTGTTGTACGAGCGATAGGCCGTGATCGACTTCAGCACCAGGGAATCCGCCAGCTTGGCGTCGATATCCAGAGCAGTGCCCCAGCCTTCGAAGAACTGGCCAACCTCGGGACGTGACTCCACCATGGGGACAGTGCCGGCGGGCGCCGGGCCTGTAGCGGGCGGCGTATAGGCCGGGTTGTAGAAGCTGGCATAGCTGTAATAGGAACCGCGCGGCGTGATGAACGCAGCCGGGCTCACATCGTTCGCCGGATTGGCATCGTAGATGGGCTGTATGCGTGCCAGCACGGCCGGTGACTGCCCGGCTACGCGGTAATCCACCAGTACCGCGCCGGTGGGGTTGCGGGCATCGTTGGTGTAGTCGGCCGCGAGGTTGACCTCGACCTTGTCGCTGGCGATCCAGCGCAGCGCCACGCGGCCGGCACTGAAATTCACATCGCTGTCATGGGCGACCACGCAGCCGGCACTGGTGGCGCGCAGCGAGCGGATGCCATAGGGGTTGTTGGGGAATGCGCAACCGTAGTCGATGCGATCGATGTAGCCATCCTGGCTCCGGTCGACGCCGGAGATGCGCACGAACAGCGTATCGGACAGTGCGAAATTGGCCATGCCGCGCAGGTCGAGGCGATCCCGCGAGCCATAGGTGGCGGCGAACGAACCGCTGTCCTCGGCCTGTGGCTTCTGGGAATACAGCTTCACCGAACCACCGATGGAATTGCGCCCGGCGAGCGTGCCCTGCGGGCCGCGCAGGATCTCCACGCGCTCCAGATCAAGCAGGTCGAGCACCGAGCCCGTCAGCGAGGCGTAATAAACGTCATCCACGTACAGACCGACGCCCGGCTCCAGCGCCGGATTGAAGTCGCCCGCGCCGATGCCGCGGATATACGCGGCCATCGAGGGCCCGAACTGCTGGCTCTGCTGCTTCAGCGTGACATTGGGCGCCTGCATCGCGATCTCGGCGATGTTGGTCTGGCTGCGGGATTCCATCAGCTCGGCCGACACAGCGGTGATGGCCAGCGGCGTGTCCTGCACATTCTGTTCGCGGAACTGCGCCGTGACGGTGATTTCCTCGAGCTCATCGACGGCACCTGGCGCGGCGGCGAGCACCGGTGCGGCCATGGCGACCAGCAGTGCGGCGCCGAGGACGGCGCGGACGGCGAGCGAGACGGAACTGGAACCGGCTGAAGGCCCCGGCATTGCGCTAGGCATGATGAATCCCCCCGATGTGCTTTTTACGCCACGCGAATTCACGCGGCTCGGGGCGCACTGTAGTCCCAGCAGACTGGTGCGTCAGCTGTTCCACGGGGTCATAGGACTTGCTGCAATGCGAGCGATAATGCAACGCATATCAGCGCGTGGCGCATTCGCTGCGCCACGCCGCAGGGGAGACTTCAGCCGCCCAGTGCCTGGTGCAGGCTCACCAACTCGCTCTGCGTTTCACTGAGCACCTTCTGGCACGCTTCGCGCGACAGGCCCATGTGCTTGCTCGCCGTGGTCTGGGCCAGGTGGAATTCCATGGCTTCGGCATCCTTGTGGAAGGACACCAGCAGGTTGGCGATGGCCAGCACGTCGGTGAGATCAGCCTCCTCGCCACCCTCGCGGTCGAGCTGCTCGAATTGTTCCACCGCTTCAACCACATCGGGGGCGATGTCCCAGCTCTCCAGCACGGCCTTGGCGATGGAGGCGTGCCAATCCTGCACGATCTGCTGGTAGGCCGCGGCATCGGTGAACAGGTCCGGATGCTTCACGGCGCGCGTCAGGATGTACACCCGGCCCATGCCGTGCATCAGGCCAGCCAGCAACGCGCGGTCCGCGTTGACGCGGGTCCAGCTGCGCGCCACGACGAAGGCCATGGCCGCCACCTTCACACTGTGTTCCCACAGTTCATTCAGCGGCTTGCGGATCGGCGCCAGTGCCGGGGCATTGCGGATCTGCGCCATGGCATAGGCGAGCGATGCGGTGCGCACGTTGGCGAAGCCGATGCGCGCGATGGCGCTCTTCAGCTCGGAGATCTTGCTGCCGGTGGGGTTCAGGGCGGCTGAGTTGGCCATCTGCAGCAGCTTGGCAGCCATGGCGGGCTCGGCGCTGACCACCTTGGCCACCTGCGCGGTGTCACAGCTCTCGTCGGCCAGCACCTTGCGGATGCGCAGCGCCACGTCCGGAAAGGAAGGAATCTCGATCTTCCCCGACGAGCTTTCCAATGCCAGGTCCTGGATGAAGGCGAATGCCGCCTTGTTCGTAGGGCCTGCGATGTTTTCCTGCCGCTTCACTGACATAGTTGCCTCGATTTCTTCGCTGGTGCTTCGCTGGGGCGTCAGACGCGTGACGGATTATGGAGTCGCGCCAGCAGCTGCGCCTCGTGGCGCGTCACACCACTGGCGTTGATCAGCTCTTCGGGATTGGCGCCATTGCGGGCCATCTGCAATGCCAGGTCGTAGCCGCGCTGCGCCGGATCGTTGGTGGCGGCGGCCAGCTGCCTTCGATCCTCGAAACGCGCCTCCATCTGCGCCAGCTGCAGCGTCAGGCGCTGCGTGTGGGCAGAGAGCTCACGCGTTTCATGGATCACGCGTTGCATGTCGCGGCTGCCGCTGACCCGCCAGCGCCACAGGGCCAGCGAGAACAGCAGCAGCGCCACCGTCAGCAGCAGCGCGCGGCCTGCAAAAAAAACGTACTGGTTGTCGGAAAACAATGCATTGAGGTCCATGTCGGACTCCATCGGGAATCATGCCGGCAAACCGGCGCCTTCACGGGAAGGAGCAGGTTTCGTGCCAGCGGCGGCTCAGGCGCCGAACAGCGTGCGAAACTCCTGCGCGTCGCGCGCCGCAATGAGAACTGCGTCACGACAGTCCGCGGCGCTGCGACGGGTGCGACGCCACAGGTCCGCGTGCCGCTGCTGGATGCGCTCGAACAGCGCCTCATCCATCGCGCCCGCCAGCGCGCCGGGCAGCAGATCCGCCAGCGCGTTGGCGGCGGCGAGAATATCCGTGAGGTTGGTGGCGCCCTTGCTGTCACGCTCGGGGTTGGCATAGTTGCCGATGGCCTCGCCATATTCTTCCGGCATCTCCCAGTTCTCGAGCAATGCCTTGCCGATGGTGCCGGACCAGTCCTTGATGCCCTCTTCGGCCGCCTGGCGCTCCTGCACGGGCAGCCGTTGCAGCCGGGTCATGATGTAGAGGCGGCCGACCACATGCAGCAGCCCCGCCAGCAGCGCGGCGTCGGGCACCACTGCATTCATCCGCGACGCCAGCGCGCGCCCCGTGACGCCCACGGCGATGGCGCGCTGCCACAGGATGTTCAGCCGCTCGCGCAGCGGCAGCAGCTCCTCGGTGTTCTTCAGCTGCTGCACCAGGAAACTCAGGGCGGCCGCGCGGATCATCTTCGAGCCGATGCGCATCACCGCGGCGCGCACGTCATAGGCCTGCGCCGCGCCGGAAGACAGCGCTGCCGAATTGGCCATGCGCATGATCTGCAGGGCCAGCGTGGGCTCGGCATTCACGGCGCGCACGATGAGGTCGATGGAGGTGTTGTCGTCGTTCAGCAGGCGCTGGATGCGCAACGCCACTTCCGGGATGCCGGGCAGGTTCACCCTGCCAGTGGAGAGCTCGTCCGCCAGCTTCTGCACGAAGCCGAAGGTGTTGCGGTTTATCGTCTTCTCGGTTTCTGGTTGAGCGCTCATGGCCTGCCTTCTGGTGCGGCGGCAGAGGCGGCGGCGGCCTGTGCCGGTGCACTGCTCTCGATGGCAAGCACCACGCGGCGGTTGGTGTTGCGGCCATCGGGTGTGGTGTTCGGCACCACGGGGTGGAATTCGCCGTACGCGACTACTGCCAGATGCTCAGGCGGCACGCCGCTCTGGGTCATCAGCCGCACCACGCTCGCGGCGCGGGCCGCGGACAGCTCCCAGTTGGAGAAATACAGCCCACCGGTGATCGGCACGTTGTCGGTGTGGCCTTCCACCTTGATGTTGACGGGAAAGCTGCGCAACACCTCGCCGAGCTGACGGATGACGGGCTGGGCTGCCGCGGACAGCGCCGCCGAGCCGGAGGAAAACAGGATGTCGGAGCGGATGGAGATCTGGAATATGCCGCCCTCCTCCGATGCGTCGACCAGGCCCTGCATGATCAGCGGGCTTAGCGCCTGTTCGGCATCCTGCATCAGCTGGCGCAGCGCCATGGACTTGGCTTCCTGCGGCAGCTGCACCAGCGGCGCGGCGATGGTGGTGGCCGCCGGCGTACCCGTCTGGATGGGTTCGAAGGTGGTGGGCTCGCCGCGGAACGCGGCGTTCAATGAATCCGACACCACGCGGTACTTGCCTTCGTTCACGCTGGAGATGGAATACATCACCACGAAGAACGCCAGCAGCAGCGTGACCAGATCGCCGTACGGGATCGCCCAGCGCTCATGGGCATCATGTTCCTGGGGGCGTTTCCTGCGGCGTGCCATGGCGTCTAGTGCAGGTAGCCCTGCAGGCGTGCCTCGATGATGCGCGGGTTGTCGCCCTGCGCGATGCCGATCATCCCCTCGACGATCATCTCGCGCACGCTGGTCAGCGCCTGCGCGGAGCTCTTCAGCTTGCTGGCCATGGGCAGCAACAGCAGGTTGGCAAGGCCGATGCCATATACCGTGGCGGTGAATGCGGCGGCAATGCCGGCGCCCAGGCGCGCCGGATCACTCAGGTTCTGCATCACGGCCATCAGGCCCAGCACCGCACCGATGATGCCGAGCGTGGGCGCATAGATGCCCATGCCCTCGAAAACCTTGGCGGCATGCAGGTCCGCGGTTTCGCGCGAGTCCAGGTCCACTTCGAGGATGCCGCGGATGGATTCGGGCTCGCCACCATCGATCACCAGCTGCAGGCCTTTGCGGATGAATTCATCCGGCTCGTCATCGAGCGCGGGCTCAAGGCCGAGCAGGCCCTGGCGGCGCGCGATCTGGCTCCACTCGACGATGCGCTGGATGATGGCCTTGCGATCCGGCACCGGTGAACGGAATACCCACGGCAGGATGCCGAAGGCGCGCTTCATGACTTTGCCCGGGGTCTGCACCAGGATGGCGGCGAAGGTGCCGCCGATGACGATGGTGAAGGCGGCACCGGACAGCAACGCACCCACCCCCGCGCCCTTCAATACCGCACCCGCGAGCACCGCAACGAAGGCGAGCAGGATGCCGATGACGCTGAGCAGATCCATGCGTTGCCCTAGTTCCCGCCGTTCCAGGTACGCAGGCGCGAACGCAGGCGGATCAACGCCTGGCCATGCAGCTGGCAGACACGCGATTCGCTCACGCCGATCACGGCGCCGATTTCCTTCAGGTTCAGCTCTTCGTCGTAATACAGGGACATCACCAGCCGCTCGCGCTCCGGCAGGCCGGCGATGGCCTCGGCCACGGCTTCACGCAGTGCGCCGTTCTCTGTGTCCAGCAGCGGGTCGGCATCGTGGGCGGCGATCTCGGCCGCAGCGCCGCCGGCATCGTCATCCATGCTGGCGACATGGCAGGCGGCGCTGTCCTGCACGATCCTGGCGTAGTCATCGAGGGAGATTCCCATGGCGGCGGCAATCTCGCTGTCGCGCGCTTCGCGGCCCTCGCGCCCTTCGATCTGGCGGATCACGGTGGCCGCCTCGCGCGCGCGGCGGTGTACCGAGCGCGGGGCCCAGTCCAGCTTGCGCAGCGCATCGATCATGGCGCCGCGGATGCGGATGCCGGCGTAGGTCTCGAAGGTGGCGCCGCGGCCATCGTGGAAATTCGTGGCGGCTTCCAGCAAACCGATCATGCCGGCCTGGATCAGATCCTCCACATCCACGCTGGGTGGCAGGCGCCCGGCCAGGTGGTAGGCGATGCGCCGCACCAGGTCCGCATGACGCTCCACCAGCGCATGCGCCGGCGAACGCCGTGCCGCGATCGCGCTGTATGCGCCGACCTGGCTCATCTTACTACCTCGATCCGCGGCGCGGCCTGGGGCAGCAGGCGCTCCATGAAGAATTCAACGTTGCCGCGCGGACCGTCCACCGCGGGCCATCTCAGGGTGTGCCTGGCAAGCCGGCCGAAGGCACGCGCGGCAGCCGAGGACGGATAGGCTGCCACGACGCAGCGCTGCTCGCGGATGGCATTGCGGACGAAGCTGTCGTCGGGTATTTCACCGGCATATTCCAGCACGACATCCAGGAAGCGGCCCGTGACGCGTTCGAGCTTGTGGAACAGCGTTTCGCCGGCCCCGCTGGCCGGTGACATGTTGGCCAGAATGCGGAAGTGGCGCACACCGTGTTCGCGATGCAATACCTTGATCAGCGCGTAGGCATCCGTTAAGGAGGCAGGCTCATCACGCAGCACCACCAGCACATGCTGGGCGGCCTGGCAGAACTGCCGCACGCTGTCATGGATGCCGGCGGCGGTATCCACGACCAGCACATCCAGCCCCTCGGTCAGGTGGCTGAAGGCCTGCACCAGCCCCAGGTGCTCGGCGGTGGACAGATGCGCCAGGCGCGATACGCCGGACGCTCCGGGAATCATGCGGAAGCCGGCCGGAGTTTCCACCACCGCTTCTTCAAGCGTGCAGCGACCGTCGAGTACATGCTCGAGCGTGTGGCGCGGCGCGATGCCCAACTGCACATCGGCGTTGGCAAGACCCAGGTCGCCATCCAGCAGCAGCACGCGCTGGTGCTGCGCGGCCAGTGCGGCCGCGAGGTTTACCGCCACGCAGGTCTTGCCGATGCCGCCCTTGCCGCCGGTGACGGCGATCACCTGTACCGGCTGCGGCCGCAGTGCCGCGCGCAGGCCGGCGGTCTGCAGCGCGTCGAAATTACCGGATCGCATGGGCCATCCCGCCGAACTTGCGCGCCAGCAGCTCGTCGCTGGCGGAGGCATCGCTGGTCTTGGCCAGCGCCACCGCGCGCGCCACCAGCTGGTGGGCGCGGGCGGGCGCCAGATCCTCTGGAATGCGCGGCCCGTTGGCCACATAGCCCACCGGCATGCCCGACAGCGCCAGTGCCGAGACCGTGCCGCCGAGGCTTGCCGCCTCATCCAGCTTGGTGAGCATCACAGCGCGCGGTTCGAACACGCGGAATCTGTGCACGGCCTCCTCGAGCACGGCAGCCTGCGCGCCGGCGGAGAGCGTCAGCCACAGCTGCGTATCGGTGCTGCGCGCAATGCGCGTGAGTACACCGGCGCGCTCCTCAAGTTCAGGGTCGCGCGGGCTGATGCCGCCGGTGTCGATCAGCACGAAGCGCCGGCTTGCCAGGCGCTCCAGCAGCTGCGGCAGCTTCAGCGGATCATCGAGCGTATAGCTCTCCACGCCCAGCAGGCGGCCCAGCACGCCCAGCTGCTCGTGGGCGCCGAAGCGCTGGTCGTCCATCGAGACCAGCGCGATGTCGCGGGCACCGTGGCGCATCACCCAGCGCGCGGCCAGCTTGGCGATGGCGGTGGTCTTGCCGACGCCGGTGGGACCCACGAAGGCGATGCGGCCACCCTGGTCGAGCAGCACATCACCGGTGACGGCGATGCGGCGGGTCAGGTGCGCGAGGGCGCGGCGCTGCCCGTCCGCATAGTCGATGCCTGCGGGCAGCTCACCCAGCAGATCGGCGGCGAGCTGGCTCGACAGGCCCATGGCGGTGAGTTCCTTCAGCAGCTCCGCCGTGCCCGGGGCGCGGCGGGTAAGGTCGTTCCACGCCAGCTGCGCGAGCTGGGATTCCAGCAGATGGCGCATGGAGCGCAGTTCGTCGCCAACGCGTGAATCCGCGGCGGCGGGGGGAGCCACGACGGCAGCGGCACGTGCCAGCAGTTCGGCGAATTCAGCTGGCGCGGCCGGCACGGCCGGTGCCAGCACCGGCGGCGCGAGCGCCGCCACCACAGCCACTGGCGCCGCATCTGTCGTAGCAGCGGGCCGGGCCGGCCTTGCGGGGGCGGCGGCCGCATCGAGCAGTGCGGCATCCGGGTCCATGGCCACCGTCACTTCCACGCTGTGCGCCAGGCGCTTGCTGGACAGGATGACGGCGTCGTCGCCCATTTCTTCACGCACCATGCGCAGCGCGCTGCGCATGTCACGGGCGGTGTAGGTCTTGATCTTCATTGCTCTACTTTCCTACGGCGGTTACCAACCGCACGCGGCGGTTGTCAGGGATCTCATTCCAGGCCAGCACCTGCAGCCCAGGCACGCCGGCACGCACGAAGCGGGCCAGCGTCTGGCGCAGCGATGGCGGCACCAGCAGCACGGCGGGTTCACCGAGCATTTCCTGGCGGCGCGAGGCATCGGCCAGGTTCTGCTGCAGGCGTTCGGCAAGGCCGGGTTCCAGGCCCGGCGAGGCGGCGCCGGTGGCGGCCAGTGAGCCCTGCAGCAGCTGCTCCAGGTCGCTCTCCAGCGTGATGACCGGCAGTTCGTCCTTGAGGCCGGCGATGTCCTGCACGATCTGGCGGCCCAGCGCCACGCGCACCTGCGCCTGCAGCAGTGTCGGGTCCTGGGTGCGCGGCGCCTGCTCGGCCAGGGTCTCGACAATGGCGCGCACATTGCGCACCGGCACGCGTTCGGCGAGCAGCCCCTGGATCACGCGGACCACGGTGCTCATCGGCAGCAGCCGGTTCAGGTCCTCGACCAGCTTGGGCGCGCCCTTGGCTAGGCTGTTCAGCAGCTGCTGCACTTCCTCGTGGCCCAGCAGCTCATGCGCATGGCTCTGCACCAGGTGCGACAGGTGCGTGGCGATGACGGTGCCCGGATCCACCACGGTGTAACCCAGCGTCTGGGCGTGGTCACGCACCGCCGGATCGATCCACACCGCTTCCATGCCGAAGGCCGGGTCGGTGGTCTCGATGCCGCTGACCTTGCCGAATACCTTGCCCGGGTTGATGGCGAGCTCCCTGTCCGGAGGCACCATGCCCTCGCCCA
The DNA here is from genome assembly GCA_040508085.1 of Steroidobacteraceae bacterium. Classification (GTDB taxonomy): domain Bacteria; phylum Pseudomonadota; class Gammaproteobacteria; order Steroidobacterales; family Steroidobacteraceae; genus ZC4RG30. The sequence goes on along the minus strand of JBEVNO010000061.1, from coordinate 970 downwards.
CCGGCACGCCGGAGATGTTGATGCGGTAGGCGGTGGGCGCGAATTCGAGGTTGTCGCGGATATGCACCGCGGGGATCAGGAAACCCAGCTCCTGGGTGAGCTTGCGGCGCACGCCGCGCACGCGGGCCAGCAGATCGCCGCCCTGGTTTACATCCACCAGCGGCACCAGCCGGTAGCCCACTTCCAGGCCCAGCAGGTCCACCGGGCGCACGTCATCCCATGAGAGTTCCTTCGACTCCGGCTGCACCACCGGTGCGACCGGCAGTGCGGCCTGGCGTGCCGCCGCGCTGGCCGCTGCCGCATCGTTCTTCTTCTGTGTCTTCCAGGCGATGAAGGCGGCCAGCGCGGCCACGGCCAGGAACGGCAGGTTCGGCATGCCGGGAATCAGCCCCATGACGCCGATCACCGCGGCCGCCACGAACAGCGCCTTGGGCTGGCCCAGCAGCTGGCGGCCGATTTCCCCGCCCATGTCCTGCGACCTGGACATGCGGGTCACGATGATGGCCACCGCGGTTGAAAGCAGCAGCGCCGGGATCTGCGCCACCAGGCCGTCGCCGATGGTCAGCAAGGTATAGGTGCGTGCCGCATCACCGAAGGCCATGTCGTGCATGCCGACGCCGATGGCCAGACCGCCCACCATGTTCAGCACCAGGATGATGAGGCCGGCAGTGGCGTCGCCGCGCGCGAACTTGCTCGCGCCATCCATGGAGCCGTAGAAGTCGGCCTCGGCGCGCACTTCATAGCGACGCTCGCGCGCCTGATCCTGGGTGATGAGGCCGGCATTGAGGTCGGCGTCGATGGCCATCTGCTTGCCTGGCATGGCATCGAGGGTGAAACGCGCCGTGACCTCCGAGATGCGGCCGGCGCCCTTGGTCACCACCACGAAGTTGATGACGGTGAGGATGACGAACACCACCACGCCCACGGCGTAGTTGCCGCCGACGACGAAGTGGCCGAAGGATTCGATGAC
>JBEVNO010000030.1:0-14652 GCA_040508085.1 Steroidobacteraceae bacterium | reverse complement strand
GGCGACCTGCTCAAGGAGCAGATCGGCAGCGATCGCGACTAAGCGAGCCATGCCGCATGTCCGTGCGCGCCGGCGACGGCGTGCACGGACGACTCCGGTGCTGGATCTTCCCTCATCATGACGAAGTCCGAACTCATCGAGATCATCACGGCGAAGCAGAAGCATCTGCCCGCACGTGATGTGGAGCTCGCGCTCAAGCAGATCCTGGAGATCATGAGCGACGCGCTGGCGCAGGGAGAGCGCATCGAGATCCGTGGCTTCGGCAGCTTCTCGCTGCATTTCCGTCCGCCGCGCCAGGGGCGCAATCCGAAGACCGGTGAGGCGGTGGCGCTTTCCGGCAAGCATGTGCCGCACTTCAAGCCCGGCAAGGACCTGCGCGAACGGGTCAACGAAAGCACCGGCTCGCCGATCCGCGACTGACCGCAATTCGCGGCGAACCCTGCAGTTATCCGCCGCCCCGGCAGGTGCGGCAGCTTCTAGTCTCCTGCTGCGGCCGATGTGGCCGCATCACAGGCGGAGCTCATTCATGCTTTCCCAGCGACATTCATTGGCGGCCCTGCTTTTGGGCTTTGTGGTGCTGCTATGCAGCGGCGCTGCCGGCGCCGGCCCGGTCAACATCAATACGGCCGACGCGACCACCCTGGCGAGGGAACTCAGCGGCATCGGCATCAAGCGGGCGCAGGCCATCGTCGATTACCGGCAGAAACACGGGCCATTCAAATCCGCCGAGGAACTGCGGCTCGTGAAGGGCATCGGCCCCGCGGCGCTGGCCAAGAACCGTGAACTGATCCGCACTGATGCAAAGCCAGCCAGCAAGCCATTGTCTGACAAGGACAGGTCACTTTCCGGAAAGCACTAGTCATGTAATATCCGCGAACTGAACGGCAATTCCGAGGTTGAATCGCGGTGAGAAGGGCAAGTGACGGCAAAGTGATCAGGACAGCGGTATTTCCGGTGGCCGGACGCGGAACGCGATTCCTGCCCGCCACCAAGGCCAGTCCAAAGGAAATGCTGCCGGTCGTCGACAAGCCCCTCATCCAGTACGCGGTCGAGGAGGCCCTCGCCGCCGGCGCGACGCGCCTGGTGTTCGTCACCGGCGCGTCCAAGCGCGCCATCGAAGACCACTTCGACGCCGACGCGGAGCTGGAGAAGCTGCTCGATTCCCAGGGCAAGAGCGAGCTCGCGGAACAGTTGCGCAGCGTGCTGCCGTCATCGGCAACCTGCATCTACATCCGCCAGTCCGCGCCGCTGGGCCTTGGTCATGCGGTGCTGTGCGCGCGCCCGGCGGTGGGGCATGAGCCGTTCTTCGTGCATCTGGCCGACGACCTTATCTACAGCGAGGTTGCCTGCCTGAAGCAGATGGCCGACGTCTATCTGGAAAAGCAGGGCAGCGTGCTGGGCGTCGAAGAAGTGCCCCCCAGCGACACCCACAATTACGGCATCGTCGATACCGGCGGCTCGAAGGAATCAGTGGCACGCATCAATGCCATCGTCGAGAAGCCCAAGCCGGACAAGGCACCCTCCAACCTGGCGGTGGTGGGTCGCTATGTGCTCAGCCCCCACATCTTCGACCATCTGGAGCAGATCGGCGCCGGTGCCGGTGGCGAGATACAGCTCACCGATGGCATCGCGCGGCTCATGCAGGATGAGGCCGTGTATGCCTATCGCTTCAAGGGCAAGCGCTACGACTGCGGCAGCAAGCTGGGCTACCTGCAGGCCACCGTCGAATACGGTCTGCGCCACGGCAAGCTCGGCGAGCCATTCCGCGATTACCTGCAGCAGCTGATGCGCGCCTGAGGCGCGCTCAGTCCTCTCCGCGCCTGGGCAATACCCGCAGGCCCAGCACCACCGCTCCGGTCAACAATGCGGCGGACAGCAGGAAGGGCGCACCCAGCACCTGCGGTAATCCCCGTGTAACCGCCAGGGCAAACACCTGCGTGAAGAGCAACGGCCCGGCCATGCCAGTGACCGCACGTATGCTGCCCAGCGCGCCCTGCAACTGACCTTGCTCGCCGGCCCCGATGCGCCGGCTCATCAGCGACTGGAACGCCGGATTGGCCACGCCGAGCAGGGCCATCAATGCGATGCCCGGCAGGAACCAGCCGCCACGCGCCGCCAGCGCAAACCACAGGAAGCCCAGCACGCCACAGGTCAGTCCGAACAGCGCTGTGCGCCGCTCCCCCAGCCGATGGACCAGTGGCTTGACCACCAGCATGGAAACCACCACGGAGGCCACGCCGATCAGTGCCAGCGACATTCCTGTCGCGGTTTCGCCCCAGCCATAACGCTGGTCGGCATACAGCACAAAGATGTTGGGCAACGCCTCATGCGCCAGAGCCATCAGCATCAGCGCGGCGGCCATCCCCAGCAGTTCCGGATGCGAGCGCAGCAGGCGCAGCGATCCCAGCACGTTGGCATTGCGCAGACCAAAGGGCCGGCGGCGCGCGCGCGGCAATGATTCCGGCAGGATGAACAGTCCGTAGGCGGCGTTGGCGAGGCTCAATCCAGCCGCTACCCAGAAGGGCAGGCGCAGATCAATGCTGCCGAGCAGGCCACCCACGGCGGGACCGATAATGAAGCCCAGTCCGAATGCGGCGCCCAGCATGCCGAAACGGCCGGCGCGTTCGGCTGGCGGCGTGACGTCGGCAATGTAAGCGCCGGCTGTGGCGTAGCTTGCCGAGGTGATGCCGGAGAACAGCCGCCCGATGAACAGCCACGCGAGGTTCGGAGCCATCGCCATCAGCAGGTAGTCGAGCCCGAGTCCGAAATTCGACAGCAGGATCACGGGTCGGCGGCCAAACCGGTCCGACGCCGCGCCGATGATGGGCGAAAAAATGAACTGCATGGCCGACCACAGCGTGGCGAACAGGCCAACATACCAGGCCGCCGCAGCCACATCGCCACCACGGAAATCGATGATGAGCTTCGGCAGCACCGGCGCGACAATGCCCACCGCCATCATGTCCAGTGCGACGGTGATGAACACGAAGCCGAACGCCGCCCGGCCCGGGGCGGCTTGCGCCGCGACTTGCTGCAACGTTGCGCTCGCTGGCTAGCGGGTTTGCCAGTCGTCCCAGGGCGAGGGCATGTTGTATGGCACCGTGATGAAGTTGGATTCGATCTGTTCGATCGCGCCGTCCTTCAGCTTGAACAATTCCAGCAGGTAGAAGCTGTGCGGCCGATGCAGCAGTGGTTTGGCCATGGTGCCATCGCTGAGGCGGAATTCGCCCATGCGTCCGGTCTTGTCGATGAAGCCGCCAGCCAACACCAGCCCGCGTTCCTCGTCCACCAGCGGGAACCGGCGCGCGCGCAGGCGATCGTTGTAGCGGTAGTAGCCGAGCTTGAACTGTTCCTCGCAGCCGAGCTTCGCCACCGGTGTGACGGTGAAGCCGGGATTGTGGGTGGTCTTCACGCCATTCTCGACCCGTTCGCAGCTGGGCAGGAACTTGGTGAACAGCGTGCCATTGTTCAGCTGCAGCGTGTCGAAGTAGCCGTCGGACAAGGAAATCATCTGCGCGCGCGGCACGCGCTGCGCCGCGGGCAGCGTCTCGTTCAGCACCGGTTTGACCTCGAACTTCTGGTCTTCGAACTTGATGCCCGAATCCGCCTGCCGCACCACCAGTGTCTCCACTTCCGAGACCAGCCCTTCGTGCACCTTCAGCCGCAGTGTGACGGCCGAGGTATCCGTGGTTTCGGTCACGGTGCCGAAAAACCCGACCTGGCCGGTGAGCGGATCAGCAAATCGCAGGTCATAGCTGCCCAGCGCCGTGATGGTGCCCCACAGCCCGTCGCCCACCATCATGGCCACGTTGTTCTCGGTATTGCGCACCACAGGCGACCACTTCACGCGCTGCGGATCGCGCACCTTCAGCGCCGCCAGGTAGGTGTCGAGAACACGGTACAGTTCCGCGCGGGAGGTTGCAGGCAGCGCCGCGTTCTGGCGGGCGTTGGGTGCCCATTCGGCGGCCTGGTCAGCCAATGCCGGTGGCATCGCGCACACGAGAGCTGCCACGGCCGCCAATATGCGATGGGTGAAGTTCATCTACGGGCCCCCGATTCAATTCATTGGAATGTTATCCTCGCGATTCTAGCAGGGGGAGGGGTTTGATGAGTCCGGAAGAACTTTCGACCATGGACCAGCCGCGGTTCGAGTTCGCGCTCGAAATCCGCCTGCGTTTCACCCGTGTCCAGCAGATCAACCAGATTCCCACCGGCGGCGTCCGCAGCGCCGTGTATGTGGATTCCGGCGAGTTCCACGGCCCGAAGCTCAAAGGCAAGGCAGTGCCCAATTCCGGCGGTGATTACGCGCTGTTCCGCCCGGACGACGTCGCGAGTTTCGACGCGCGTTACATGCTGCAGGAAGACGACGGCACGCTGATCCTGCTGCACAACAAGGGTTTCCTGTGGGGACGCACCCCCGGGGTGATGGATCGCCTGCGCAAGTGGGCCTTCGAGGGCGGGACGCCGGTGCCCCATGCCGAGTATTACCTGCGCGCCCAGCCAACCTTTGAGACCAGCGTCGGCAAGCATGACTGGCTCACCAAGCATGTGTTCGTCGGCATTGGCGAGCGCAAGCCGGATGGCAATCTGGTCCGGTATTACAAAGTCACCTGATCAACATGAAAAAGGTGCTGCCACCCGGTGTTTCCGCTGCCCAGCTTGATCGCGCGCTGAAGGAATTTGCCGGCGCAGTCGGTGCCGAATGGGTATTCGCCACCGACCTCGACCGCGATACCTACCTCGACCATTTTGCCGTCGATGAAGCGGCGCATGCCCCGTCGGCGGCGGTGGCGCCGCTGACAGCCGAGCAGGTGCAGGCGGTGCTGCGCATCGCCAACAAGCACAATGTGCCGCTGTGGCCCATCAGCCGCGGCAAGAACTTCGGTTACGGCGGTGCCGCACCACTGCTGCAGGGTTCCGTGGTGCTCGACCTCTCGCGCATGAAGAAGATCGAGTTCGATGCGGAGAACGGAACGGCGCTGGTGGAGCCAGGCGTCGGCTTCTACGATCTCTACGATTACATCCAGCAACACAAGCTGCCGTACTGGACGTCAGTGCCCGGCAACAGCTGGGGCTCGGTCATCGGCAATGCGCTGGACCGGGGCGTGGGCTACACCACCTACGGCCAGCACACCGAGAAGCTGTGTGGCCTGGAGGTGGTGCTGCCCACGGGCGAACTGGTGCGCACCGGCATGGGTGCGATGAGCGGCTCGCCCACCTGGAACCTCTACCGTTACGGCTTCGGCCCCTCGTGGGAACAGATGTTCGTGCAGTCCAATCTGGGCGTGGTCACGAAGGCGGGCGTGTGGCTGATGCCGGCGCCGGAGTCGCTGATCGGCCTGGACCTGGAACTGGACAACGCCGATGACCTGGGCTGGGCGGTGGACCTGATCGCCGGCATGCGCCGCGATGGTCTGCTGCAGCAGTCCCCCTCGCTGGGCAGCTGGCTGCGTGGTGCAGCCGTGCTGACCACCCGCAGGGAGTGGTACGACAAGCCCGGGGCCTTGCCCGACGATGTCATCGCGGCAATCCGCAAGCGCTTCGGCATCGGCTGGTGGTCGGTGAACCTGCGGCTGTACGGCCACGAGGCGGTGAACGAGGCGGCTGCCGGCGTGATCCAGGTGCAGTTTGCCAAGCGTTCCGCGCAGCCGATGAAAGTCACGCGCTGGAAGCAGGGCATGCCCATGGATCCTTCGCCTTCCGCGGCGCCGTTCCTGGGCATTCCCGTGACCTTCCCGCTGGCCAACGCGGCATGGCACGGCGGACGCGGCGGGCACCTGGGCTATTCACCGGTGCTGCCGGCCAACGGGCGCGCGGCGCTGGAGCAATTTCGCCGTACCTACGATCGCTACCGGGAATTCGGCATGGATTACCACGGCTCATTCGCGATGGGCGAGCGCAGCATCGTCAACGTGAACCAGGTGCTGTTCAACAAGGACGATGCCGACATGATGTCGCGTGTCGCGCGGTTCTTCCGGGCACTGGTGGCCGATGCCACCGAGAAGCGCTATGGGGAATACCGCACGCACATCGACTACATGGACCTGGTCGCCTCCACTTACGACTTCAATGGCAATGCGCTGCGCAAGGCCAACGAGACCATCAAGGATGCGCTGGACCCCAACGGCATCCTGGCGCCGGGCAAGAGCGGCATCTGGCCCCGCCGTTACCGGCACCTGCGCACATGAGGCCCATCAGCATGCTGGTGAAGGTTGCAGGGTTGGCGCTGCTGGCTGGCGCGGGGCTCGCGGGCGGCCAGGCCGCCGCTGCGGCGGCGCCGGACGGCAAGACCTTGTTCAAGGAACGCTGCGCAATGTGCCACCAGACCATCGGCATGGGCGTGGCCATCCTGTCGCGCCGGCCGGGCGATGCCAGCAAGGGCGTGCTGGAAGATCGCACTGATCTCTCTGCCGCTTTCGTTACAGCGGCCGTGCGCAACGGCATTGCCAACATGCCGCGCATCGCCCGTGGCGAAGTCAGCGAGGCAGAGCTCAATGCAATCGCCAGCTATCTGTCGCGCGGCAAGCCATGAACGGTGCGGCGCGGTCCAGTGTCAGCCGTCGCCAGGTGCTCGCCGGCGCGGGGCTCATGGCCGGTGCCGTGACGCTGGTGCCTGCGGACACCCAGGCGCTGGGGGCGGCGCCTGAGCGCGCGATGGTGGTGCTGCAGGATGCGCGACTGGCGCTGCCGGCCGACCTGCAAGTGCGGCTGGCGGCCAATGGCGCGCGCGTCATGCAGCTCGATGCCGATCCGGTGCGCATGTGGCGCGGCGGATCCGCAGCACTGCTGAACGACCGCGCCACCCAGCTGCTCGGGGCCACGCAATGGCCACAGTTCCTGCTGGTGCGCGGACTCGCGGCAGAGTCGGGCCGCCGTGTGCGCTACCAGCGCTTTGACGCGGCGAGCGGCGCCACGATCTGGCTGATCGGCTGATCCGCCAGCTGCGCGCCTAACTGAACAGCGCCGCAGTTCCCGCCGCGGCAGTCAGCGCACCGCCAGCACGCCACCAGCCGCTCGCCGCCTGCCAGCGAGCCGCGGCGAAAGACACGGCCAGCGCCAGAGTGCCGGTCGCCGCGGCCAGCCCGGGTACATACAGGGCGCTGTTCGCGGGCCCCTCCGCGCCATGCGCGATGCCGTGCACCAGCGCGAACGAGCCAGCCAGCAGGCCGGCCGCCCACATCGGCCAGCGCCTGCCCAAGGCCAGCAGCATGCCCGAGCCCGCCACCGTGAGCGCGATGGCGGCTTCCAGGCCAGCACCTGCAGCCGCGGTGTAAGGCAGCAGCGCACCGGCAGCGACGAACGCGGCCAGGCAGGCTGCCACCAGTACGCGATGCAGCGGCCCCAGCAGCGCCGCCCAGGCGCTGACCGCCACGATCATCAGCACATGATCGAGACCGGTGAGCGGATGAATGAGGCCCGCCACGAAGCCGGCGCCAGCGCCATGGCCAGGATGGGCGAGCGCCGCCGCGGGAGCGAGCACTGCGCACAACGGGATGAGGTAGCGCAGGGGGCGTGCATTGATGGCTGACATATGGGCCTCTTCAGGAGCGGAACAGACGGGTGTACTGGGTTTCGTGCCAGGCGCTGGCCATGACGGCCAGTGGCGTGGCACTGCCGATTTCTTCATCACTCAGGCGTTCGGCCGTGGCCACGAGACCGGGCACCTGCAGGCGGATCGCCTCGAGGATGCGCTGGCCTTCGGTCTGCCCCAGCGGCAGCAGTTTCACCGCCGCGATGGTCTGGTTCTCGGCCCAGGCCCACAGGTAGGTCACGGCGGTATCGTGCGCGCTGGCGCCCGCGTGCGCCGCGGCCAGCGCGAACAGGCAGCCGTAGCTTGCGGCCGGATCGCGTTGCCAGCCGGCCGCTGCCTCGATGCCGAACTGCACCAGGATCTTGGCCAGCGACTGGCCCATGTGACGCTCTTCGGCACGCAGTTCCTGGGTTTCACGCGCGGCTACCAGTTGCTGCGACAGACGCCGCGCCTGGCTGCTGTCCGCGGCGCTCCATGCCGCATGCAGGCGCAGCAGCATGGGCAGATCCAGCGGCGCAATGCCATGTCGGGCCACGCCCAGGATCCACTCGCGCGCCTGTTCGCCGTTGCGGATCCAGCCCGTGTCGATGGCGTATTCGAGCCCCTGCGAGAAATTGAAAGCGCCAATGGGCAATGCCGGGCTGGCCAGCTGCAGCAGCCGCAGCAATGGCAGTGGGTCAGCCATGGGAGTGGTCATGCCCATGGCCATGAGTGTGTCCGTGGCTGGCATGCGCGTGCGCATGGGATTGCGAATACGCTCCGGCCTCGGGTTCGAAGGGCAGCAGGTCGTATTCCACCGCAAGGCCGAGCCCGCGCAGCATGTCGTCCAGCACGTGATCGTGCAGGTAGGAAATGAAGCCGGAGGCAATCTGCACAGCCACGTGGCGATTGCCCAGATGGTAGGCCGCGCGTGCCAGGAGGCGGACGTCGGCGCTGCGCACGATGGACACCGTTTCGGGCGAAGCCACCACCTCGATCACGCGGCCGTCGCTGCTCTGCAGGCGGTCGCCACCGCGCAGTATGGTGCCGCGTGGCAGCGTCACACCTACTTCCTCGCCGTTATCGAGAGTGGCCAGCATGCGGCTGCGCTGCCGCAGTTCGAAGGGCAGCATCAGGCGCGCGGCCGGCGGGTCGGCGCTGTGGATACGGGCGGTAAGCAGGCTCTGGGTCATGGTGTTGTCTGCCAGGCGGTGGGGGGCATCAGAACAGGAAATAGCGCTGCGCCAGTGGCAGCACCCTGGCCGGCTCGCAGGTCAGCAGCTGTCCATCGGCGCGCACCTCGTAGGTCTGCGAATCCACCTCGATATGCGGCTGGTAGTCGTTCAGGATGAGATCGCGTTTGCGGATGCTGCGCGTGCCATGCACCGCCACCAGCTGCTTGTTCAGGCCAAGCTGCTCGCCCACACCGGCTTGCAGTGCCGCGCCCGACACGAAGGCCAGCGCCGTGCTGCTGGCGGCCCTGCCATAGGAGCCGAACATCGGCCGGCTGTGCACCGGCTGCGGCGTCGGGATGGAAGCATTGGGATCACCCATCGGCGCTGTGGCGATCATGCCGCCCTTGATCACCAGCGAGGGCTTGGCGCCGAAGAAAGCCGGCCGCCACAGCACGATGTCCGCAAGCTTGCCCACCTCGAGCGAGCCCACCTCGTCTGAAATGCCATGCGTGATGGCCGGGTTGATCGTGTACTTGGCAATGTAGCGGCGCACCCGGAAGTTGTCGTGACGCGCCCCGTCCGGCGCCAGCGCGCCGCGCTGCTCCTTCATCTTGTGCGCAGTCTGCCAGGTGCGCGTGATGACCTCGCCGACCCGGCCCATGGCCTGCGAGTCGGAGGAGATCATCGAGAACGCGCCCAGATCGTGCAGGATGTCCTCGGCCGCGATGGTCTCGCGGCGGATGCGCGACTCGGCGAAAGCCACATCCTCGGCGATACCCGGATCCAGGTGATGGCACACCATCAGCATGTCGAGATGTTCATCGACGGTGTTGACCGTATAGGGCCGGGTGGGATTGGTGGAGGAGGGCAGCACGTTCGCTTCACCGCAGGCCCGGATGATGTCCGGGGCGTGTCCCCCGCCCGCACCTTCGGTATGGTAGGTATGGATGGCGCGGCCCTTGAAGGCGGCCAGCGTATCCTCGAGAAAGCCGGATTCGTTCAATGTGTCGGTGTGGATGGCGACCTGCACGTCATGCTCTTCGGCAACGCCCAGGCAGCAGTCGATGGCCGCAGGCGTGGTGCCCCAGTCCTCATGCAGCTTCAGGCCCATGGCGCCGGCGCGCAGCTGCGCATGCAGCCCCTCCGGCAGGCTGGCATTGCCCTTTCCCAGCAGCCCGAAGTTCATCGGCAAGCCGTCCAGCGCCTGCAGCATGCGGGCCATGTACCACTCGCCCGGTGTGCAGGTGGTCGCGGCGGTTCCCGTGGCGGGACCAGTGCCGCCGCCGATCATGGTGGTAATGCCCGAGGCCAGCGCCTCTTCAACCTGCTGCGGGCAGATGAAATGGATGTGCGAATCGATGCCACCGGCGGTGGCGATGAGGCCTTCCCCCGCAATGGCCTCGGTGCCGGGCCCGATCACTATGGTGACGCCCGGCTGGATGTCGGGATTGCCTGCCTTGCCGATGCCCACGATGCGGCCATTCTTCAGGCCGATGTCGGCCTTGATGATGCCCCAGTGGTCGATGATCAGCGCATTGGTGATCACCGTATCGACCACCGCGGGGCCATGCTGCTGGCTCTGACCCATGCCGTCGCGGATGACCTTGCCGCCGCCGAACTTCACCTCTTCGCCATAGATGGTGTGGTCGCGCTCCACCTCGACGATCAGCCCGGTATCGGCCAGGCGCACGCGATCCCCGGTGGTGGGCCCAAACATCTCCGCGTAGGCGCGCCGCTCCATGCTGGTCATAGCTGGCCCATCACCTTGCCCTGGAAACCGTATACATGGCCGCTGCCGGCCAGTTTCACCAGCGTGACTTCGCGCGTCTGGCCAGGCTCGAAACGCACCGCCGTGCCGGCCGGTATATCGAGGCGGAAACCACGCGCGGCAGCCCGGTCGAATCGCAGGGCTTCATTGGTCTCGTAGAAATGGTAGTGCGACCCGATCTGGATGGGCCGGTCACCGGTGTTGGCCACCGCCACCTTCACGCGCTCGCGGCCGGCGTTGATCTCGATCCGGCCCTCGGCGGGCAGCAGTTCGCCCGGAATGATCGCGCTCATCGTTGTTTCCTGCGGGGTGAGCTAGTTGATCGGAGAATGGACGGTGACCAGCTTGGTGCCGTCCGGAAAGGTCGCCTCCACCTGCACCTCGGGAATCATTTCGGGCACGCCCTCCATGACATCGGCGCGTGACAGCAGGGTGGTGCCGTAGCCCATCAATTCCGCCACGCTGCGCCCGTCGCGGGCGCCTTCCAGTATGGCGGCGCTGATGTAGGCGATGGCCTCCGGATAATTGAGCTTCACGCCACGGGCCTTGCGGCGCTCGGCCAGCAGGGCGGCGGTGAACAGCAGCAGTTTGTCCTTCTCGCGCGGCGTCAGATCCATGGCAGTCTCAGGTGGCCCAGATGCGTGGCGCAACGCCCGCCTGGCCCATCAGCGCAGGGCGCAGGCGCAGCCAGATGTCCTTGAACAACTGCTTGACGCTCTCCGCCTGGGTGGCAAGGGCCCGGCATACGAGCACCTCATCCACGACGGAAAGCGCGTGGCGCGCACCATTGCAGGTTAGCGCCCGCAGCGGCGCCAGGTCTACGGCGCGGGCCGGGTACATCAGCAATGTGCCCATGGCCTGGGCAGCGCCCAGGCCCCAGGCGGCACCCAGTGCGCTGAAATCCTGGCCGAGCCGCAGGCGGTCGAGCAGCAGCGGCTCGCCATCGCGATGGAGCAGGAAATCCTGGCGCAGCTCGCCGCAGGTGAGCCGCTCACCGTTCGCGGGGCGTCCGAGGCAGAGGATTTCCCAGCCGAGGAAGCGCGCATCGCCGTGCAGCTGCACGCGCGTACTGCTGTGCGCGCGGGCGCCGTCGAAGACGATGGTTTCCTGGGGCAGCCATTCCAGTGCAGCATCGTGCGCTTCCAGCCGCTGCATCAGCGTGGCGTGCGGATGCGGGCCGGCACGGTAGAAGCGGGTGGCGGCGGGAGTGGTGAGCAGCGCGTGCGCGCCCGGATCCACCTGGACCTGCAGTTCCACTGCATCCCCGCCCACGATGCCTCCGGGGGGATGCACCAGATAGACATGGCAGGTGCCGCCTTCCGGATAGAAGGGCCGCTGCACGATCAATGGGCCGACGTGCCGCCGCCGGGCCAGCACGGTACGCGGTCCGTGCTGGCTGAAGCCCAGTTCCAGCCGCGCATGCCATGATGAAGGATTGGTCATACCGTGAGATGTTCACGCACCACCTCATCGGTCAGGTCGGAGATGGAGCCGGCGACAACCATGCGGCCTTTGTCGAGAATCCGCAAGTGCGTGCCGATGCGGCGCGCGAACGGCAGCTTCTGCTCCACCAGCAGCACTGTCAGGCCCTTTTCCTGGTTCAGGCGCGTGATCACATCGCCGATCTCGCGCACGATGTTCGGCTGGATGCCCTCGGTGGGTTCATCGAGGATGAGCACCCTGGGATCGATGACCAGCGCGCGACCGATCGCCAGCTGCTGCTGCTGGCCGCCGGACAGGTCGCCGCCGCGCCGCTTCGCCATGCTTTTGAGCACCGGGAACATCTGGAATATTTCCGGGGGGATATCGCGCCGGCCGTCCGGCCGCGCCGCGAGGCCCGTCCGCAGGTTCTCCTCGACGGTGAGCTGCGAGAAGATCTCGCGCCCCTGCGGCACATAGCCGATGCCCGCGCGCGCGCGGCGGGTGGCTGGGGCACCGGCCAGTTCCTCGTCGCCGTAGCGGATGCTGCCGCCGCGGATGGGGGTCAGGCCCATCAGGCAGCGCAGCAGCGTGCTCTTGCCCATGCCATTGCGGCCCATCAGCACGGTGCAGGACCCGGCCGGCACGGACATGGCCACGTCCCACAGGATGTGGCTGCCACCGTAGAACTGGTTGAGGCCTGAGATCTCGATCATTGCTCGCCCAGGTAGACTTCGACCACTCTCTGATTCGACTGCACCTCATCCATGCTGCCCTCGGCCAGCACGCTGCCCTGGTGCAGCACGGTCACGCGGCGCGAGCGGGAGATCCTGCGCACGAACTCCATGTCGTGCTCCACCACGACCACCGAGTGTTCACCGGCGAGCGACACCAGCAGCTCGGCGGTTTTCTCCACTTCCTGCGGAGTCATGCCGGCCACCGGCTCATCCACGAGCAGCAGGCGTGGGCTCTGCATCAGCAGCATGCCGATCTCCAGCCACTGCTTCTGCCCATGCGAGAGCACGCCCGCAACGGTATCGGCTGCCGCGGCCAGGCCGATCTGCGCCAACACGGAGCTGACGCGATCGCGCTGCTCGCTGCTGAGCCTGGCGACCAGATTGGCCCACACTGCGCGATTGCCCGCCAGCGCAAGCTCCAGGTTCTCGAAGGCCGTATGTCGCTCGAACACCGTGGGCTTCTGGAACTTGCGGCCGATGCCGGCCTGCGCGATCTCGGGCTCGGTCATGGCGAGCAGGTCCAGCGTCTGGCCGAACCAGGCCGAACCATGGTCGGGACGCGTCTTGCCCGTGATGATGTCCATCATGGTGGTCTTGCCGGCACCATTGGGGCCGATGATGCAGCGCAGTTCGCCGGTCTCCACGTACAGCGTCAGGCCGTTGATGGCCTTGAAGCCATCGAATGCGACGCTGAGATCTTCCAGGTACAGGATGTAGCCATGCGAGGTATCGGGGCCGGCGGCTAGCGAATGATCCGTCAGCAGTGGTCCGTGCCGTGGCGGAGGCGAGGTGCTCTGCGAGCGTCCGGCGAGTTTTTTCCAGATCCTGCTGGCAGTGGCACTCATGCTGCGCCCTCGCGGCGCCTGCGCGTATCCAGCAGGCCGGCGAGGCCCCGCGGCAGCAGCAGGGTGGTCAGCACGAACAGGGCGCCGAGCAGGTACAGCCAGGCCGAAGGCAGGGCCGTGGTGAACCAGGTCTTGGCGTAGTTGACCAGCACTGCGCCGGCAATGGCGCCATACAGGGTGCCGCGCCCGCCGATCGCGACCCAGATCACCACTTCGATGGAATTGATGGGCGAGAATTCGCCGGGATTGATGATGCCGACCTGCGGCACGTACAGCGCGCCCGCGATGCCGGCCAGTACGGCGGAGAAGACGAATACCCACAGCTTGTAAGACTCGACCCGGTAGCCGATGAACCGCACGCGGCTCTCCGCATCGCGGATCGCTGTCACGACACGGCCAGCGCGCGAGGACACGATCCAGCGGCACAGTACATAGGCCCCTGCCAGCGCCAGTACACTGATCACCAGCAATGCGATGCGCACCGGCGGCGTCTGCAGGTTGAAGCCGGCGATGTCCTTGAAGTCCGTGAAGCCGTTGTTGCCACCGAAGCCCATGTCGTTGCGGAAGAAGGCCAGCATCAGCGCATAGGTCATGGCCTGGGTGATGATGGAGAGGTACACCCCGGTGACCCGCGACCGGAATGCCAGCCAGCCAAACACCAGCGCCAGCACGGCCGGCACGACCATCACCATCAGCGCCGCGAACCAGAACATGTTGAAGCCATGCCAGAACCAGGGCAGCTCAGTCCAGTTCAGGAACACCATGAAATCCGGCAGCAGCGGATTGCCGTATACCCCGCGCGGGCCGATCTGCCGCATCAGGTACATGCCCATGGCATAGCCGCCGAGCGCAAAGAAGGCGGCATGGCCCAGTGACAGGATGCCGCAGAAGCCCCACACCAGATCCACCGCCAGCGCCAGCAAGGCGTAGGTGAGGTACTTGCCGATCAGCGTGACGACATAGCTCGAAAGATGCAGCGGCGACTCCGGCGGCACAGCCAGATTCAGGAGCGGCACCAAGACGGCCACGATGGCCAGCACGATCATCAGCACGCCGCCGGCGCGGTCGCTGCGCAGCCAGGGCGGCAGGAAGGAGAACAGGGGAGAGGTCATCGCGCTAGCCTTCCGCAGCCCGGCCTTTCTGGGGGAACAGACCCCGCGGCCGGCGCTGGATAAACAGGATCAGGGCGATCAGCACG
>JBEVNO010000178.1:0-20772 GCA_040508085.1 Steroidobacteraceae bacterium | reverse complement strand
TGGCGGGCACCACCTTCGGCATGATGCTGGCCAACGTGCCGGCGGTGCTGCTGGGGGAGGTGGCGGCAAAGAAGCTGCCGATGAAGCTGGTGCATGGCATCGCGGCCGCGATTTTCCTGGTGCTGGGCATCCTTGTGCTGCTGGGCGTGGGTTCGCTGGGATAGCACCTGCCGCGCGTATGATGCGGGTCCGCACAGGTCACGCATCAGGAGCCCCCCATGAGCCAGGTCTACGACATTCCCGTGCAGCGCATTACCGGCGAGCCGGCGAAGCTGGCGGATTACCGCGGCAGCGTGCTGCTGGTGGTCAATGTGGCGTCCAAATGCGGCCTCACGCCGCAGTACGAGGCACTGGAAAAGCTGTACCAGGCCAGGAATGGCCAGGGGCTGGAGATCCTTGGCTTTCCTGCCAACAACTTCAAAGGCCAGGAGCCCGGCACCGAAGCCGAGATCCAGGCGTTCTGTTCGCTGACCTACGATGTGCATTTCCCGATGTTCTCGAAGGTCTCGGTGAACGGGCCGGATCGCCATCCGCTTTACGCGGCGCTGACGAGCGCGCAGCCCCGCGCCACCGGTGATGGCCCATTCCGCGAGCGTCTGGGCAGCAAGGGCCTGGCGCCTGCTGATCCGGCCGACGTGCTGTGGAACTTCGAGAAGTTCCTGGTGAACCGCCAGGGCGAAGTGGTCGGGCGTTTCGCGCCGGATGTGACTCCCGATGATCCGCGGCTGCTGGCGGCCATCGATGCGGAGCTGGCGCGGCACTGAAGCCGCGGCGGCTGCTACCTGCCCGCGAGGCCGAGCCGCAGCAGGCTTTCCGCCGTGGCAACCACGGCCTCGTCGTTGCCACGAGGTGCCCACCCGAGCACCTGGCGGGCCCTGGCTGCGGACACATGACGCATCTTGCCCAGCTGCGGCAACACCGCACGCAGCGTGGGCGAGACCCAGGCGCCGGCACGCACCAGCAGGTCCGGAATCTGCCGCGTCGGCACGCCGCGCGCGGCATCGCCCAGATGCCGCCGCAGGATGCGCGCCACCTCGATCAAAGGCACGCAGTCATCCGCAACAGCCAGAAAGCGTTCGCCCGCAGCCTGCGGCGCCGTCATCGCCCGCAGGTGCAGGTCCACCACATCGCGCACGTCGACGATGCCGAAGTACACGCGCGGACAGGCAGGCACCTGGCCGGCCAGCATCGCCCTGACGATGGCGATGGAGCTAGCGAAGTCCCCATCCAGCACCGGACCGAAGATGCCCACCGGGTTGACCACACTGAGCTGCATGCCGCCGCCTTCGCGCGCGATGAAATCCCAGGCAGCGCGTTCGGCCAGCAGCTTCGACTTGATGTAAGGGGTCACCCCCGGGCCAGCGGCGTCGGTCCAGTCGCGCTCGGTATACGGGGCTTCGCGTGGCGGATGACCGTAGCCCACCGCTGCAAACGAAGAGGTGAGCACTACGCGCCGCACGCCGGCATCGCGCGCCGCCCGCAGCACGCGCAAGCTGCCATCCCGCGCCGGCCCGATCAGGTCATTCTCATCGCGCGGCACCGCGGCCGGGAAAGGCGAGGCCACATGCCATACATAGTCGCAACCCTGCACCGCCTGGGCCCAGCCTGCATCCAGGGTGAGGTCGGCGCTGAAGGTGGACAGCTGCGCGGGGTCACCGCCGGCAAGCGCAAGGCGCTGGCGCAGGCCGCCCGACTTGTCGGGATGGCGCACCGTGGTGCGCACCGCATGGCCATCGGCCAGCAGCCGCAGCAGTGCATGGCCTGCAACGAAGCCCGTGCCACCGGTGACCAGTATGGTGCTCATGCCGCCGCGCGACGGTCCGGCATCAGGCGACCGCAGTCGCCTCGATTTCAATGAGGATATCCGGATGAAACAGGCCGGCCACCGCCAGCAGCGTGCCGGCCGGCTTCACCCCGACGGTTTCGAAACGGCGCGCCACTACAGCCGAGGCCGCGAAATAGGCCGCGATGTCCGTGGTGTAGAAGTTCAGCCGCACCACATTGGCGAAACCCATGCCGGCCTTTGCAAGCACGGCGGCCAGGTTGTCAAGCGCCTGCGCGAGCTGCGCGGCCATGTCGCCGGCGTGGACGGGGTTGCCCTGTTCATCCACCGATGTCTGGCCGGCGCACAGCAGCTGCCGGGTCGCCCCGCTGACTTCCACAGCCTGTGAGTAGCCGTACTGGTCCTGCCAGGTCCACGGGTTCATTGCCTGGGTGTGCATTGGATTCCTCTACGGTTCATGCCCCGGCCAGCAATGTCCTGGCGTGATGCTGCAGGTGATCCCTGATGAAGGTGGAGATGAAGTAGTAGCCGTGGTCGAAGCCCGGCTGGTAACGCAGCTTGAGCGGATACCCAACCTGGCGCGCCGCCTCCTCCAGCAGCTGCGGCTTCAGCTGCGGTTCCAGGAACTGGTCGCTGCTGCCCTGGTCGATGAGGATCTTCGGCCGGTGCTTCGCATCGGTCACGCCGCGCATCAGGTTGGCGGCGTCATACGCACCCCACAGACTTTCGTCCACGCCGAGGTAGCCGCTGAATGCCTTCCTGCCCCAGGGCACCTGGGAGGGCGCTGCAATGGGCGCAAACGCTGAAATGGATCGGTAACGGTCGGGATTGCGCAGCCCGATGACCAGCGCGCCATGCCCGCCCATCGAATGCCCGAAGATGCCCTGGCGCGTGCTGTCGGCGGGAAAATCCGCGTTGATCAGCGCCGGCAGTTCCTCGGTGACATAGGTGTACATGCGGTAGTGCTGCGCCCAGGGTGCCACGGTGGCGTCGACATAGAAGCCTGCACCGATGCCGAAATCCCAGGAATCCTTGTC
Source organism: Steroidobacteraceae bacterium (assembly GCA_040508085.1). GTDB lineage: Bacteria > Pseudomonadota > Gammaproteobacteria > Steroidobacterales > Steroidobacteraceae > ZC4RG30. The sequence continues at coordinate 17,952 of JBEVNO010000178.1, read as the reverse complement.
GCCCGGCAGCGGCGCGGAACGCGGGCTGGTGTCCGGTGCCACCAGCATCAGGCCGAGCCTCGCGGCATGCTGCAAGGCGCCCGCCTTGATCATGAAGGTCTCTTCGGTGCATGTCAGGCCGGCGAGGTAGTACAGCACCGGCACTGGCCCGTGCCCGGCCTGCGGCGGCACGAACACCGAGAACCGCATCAGGCTGTCCGTCACGCGCGACACATGCCGGTAGAAGCTCACCGTGCCGCCGAAGCAGCGATGCTGGCTGATGGTGTCGGTGCGCAGCGGCGAGGCGAGGGTGGCCATGTCAGTACGTGACCACCGTGCGGATGGATTCACCACTGTGCATCAGGTCGAAGGCCTCGTTGATGCGCGCCAACGGCAGCTGGTGGGTGATCAGGTCATCGATGTTGATCTTGCCCTGCATGTACCAGTCGACGATCTTCGGCACATCGGTACGGCCGCGCGCGCCCCCGAACGCCGTGCCCTTCCAGACGCGGCCGGTGACGAGCTGGAATGGACGCGTCCTGATTTCCTGGCCCGCGCCGGCGACGCCGACGATCACCGACACGCCCCAGCCGCGATGGCAGCATTCCAGAGCCTGGCGCATCAGATCGACATTGCCCACGCACTCGAAGCTGTAGTCCGCTCCGCCATCGGTGAGGCTGACGAGATGGGCGACCAGATCCCCGCCCACTTCCTTCGGATTGACGAAGTGGGTCATGCCGAAGGATTCCGCCATGGCCTTGCGGCGCGGATTGATGTCCACGCCGATGATCTTGTCGGCACCGGCCATGCGCGCGCCCTGGATCACGTTCAGGCCGATGCCGCCCAGGCCGAATACCACCACATTGGCGCCCGGCTCGACCTTGGCCGTATTGATCACCGCGCCGATGCCGGTGGTCACACCGCAGCCGATGTAGCACACCTTGTCGAAGGGAGCATCCTCGCGGATCTTCGCCAGCGCGATCTCGGGCAGCACGGTGTAGTTGGAGAAGGTCGAGCAACCCATGTAGTGATACACCGGCTCCCCGTCCAGCGAAAAGCGCGAGGTGCCATCCGGCATCACGCCCTTGCCCTGGGTGGCGCGGATCGAGGTGCACAGGTTGGTCTTGCGCGACAGGCAGGATTTGCACTGCCGGCACTCGGGGGTATACAGCGGGATGACATGGTCACCCTTCTTCAGCGAGGTGACGCCCGGCCCCACGTCCACCACCACGCCCGCGCCCTCATGGCCGAACACGGCCGGGAAGATGCCCTCCGGGTCTGCGCCCGAGCGCGTGAACTCATCGGTGTGGCACACACCGGTAGCCTTCAGTTCGACCAGCACCTCGCCGGCACGCGGCCCGTCCAGATCCAGTGTGACGATCTCCAGCGGCTTGCCGGCCGCGAAGGCCACCGCAGCTTGTGTTTTCATTGCTTCTCTCCTGCCATGTGCTGCCCCGCGCGCCGTGTCCCAGCCGGTTCGTTCGCCGCCTGCGCAGGCACTCGTTATTGGTTATTGATAGGGTTCGATGCTGATGCCGGACAACGTATAAGCCGTGGAGGCGGTGCGCGTGTCCTTCACCGTGGTGGTGAGTGTGCCGGTGATCCAGTAAGGCTCCCAGATCGTCTTGATGGGCGTGGCCTTGTCGAGTTTCACGTAGACGATCTGGTTGGGCGGGGGCGGCGGCACATGGATGCAGGCCCCGAAGTAGGGCACCAGCAGGAACTCGGTGACGATCTTCTCCTGGCGCAGCGTCAGCGGCACGATGAAACCGGGTATCCGCACGAATGTGTTGTTGAGTGCCGGGTTGATCGCCGCCGAACCTTGTTGCTTCGCCTCTGGCCCGTCCTCACCCAGGTAATCGTGCTGCGCCTCGCCGGAGCCGGGCGCATTGCGCCGCTCGTTCTCCGGCAGCAGCTCCATCCACTCGATGGCGCGCGGCTTGCCGGGTCTCTTCGCCGCGTTGCCGCTCTGCGCTGCTGTGGGTTCGATGGCCGGCGCCGGGCAGGCCAGGCCCAGGGCCAGCAGCACGAGAGCAGGTCGCATGAGGGCACGCATCATGCCGCGACGTTACACGCTCAGGCCAGGCGACGAAAGCTATGATGGCGCATCTGGCCCGCGGTCGCGGCGCTGTACAGGAGACGCCGCCTTCATGTCCGTTCCGACCGCGCCGGCAGTGCCGGCGATCGATATCGAGCAGGTGCGTTTCGCCTGGGGCAATGCGCCGGCGCTGCTGCAGATCGACCAGCTGCAGATTGCTCGTGGCGAACGCGTGTTCCTGCGCGGGCCCAGCGGCAGCGGCAAGAGCACGCTGCTCGGGCTGATCGGCGGCGTGCTGGTGCCCTCGGGCGGGCAGGTGCGGCTGCTGGGCACCAACATCGCCGCGCTGGGCGCCGCCGGCCGGGACCGCTTCCGTGGCGAGCACCTGGGCTTCGTGTTCCAGATGTTCAACCTCATCCCGTACCTCACGGTGATCGAGAACGTGCTGCTGCCCACGCAATTCTCGCGTGCGCGGCGCGAGCGCGCCGGAGCCGCGCACCTGCGGGACGAGGCCGGCCGCCTGCTGGCGGCGCTGGGTCTGGGCGGGGAGCTGCTGGATCGCGCCGTCACGCAGCTGTCGATCGGGCAGCAGCAGCGCGTGGCCGCGGCACGCGCGCTGCTCGGCAAGCCGGACATCGTGATTGCGGATGAACCCACCTCCGCGCTGGATGCCGATGCGCGCAGCAGCTTCCTCGAACTGCTGATGCAGGAATGCCGCACCCAGGGCGCAACGCTGCTGTTCGTCAGCCACGATACCGCGCTGCAGATGCATTTCGACCGGGTGCTGTCGATGGCAGAGATCAACGGCGCCGGGGCGCCGCGCTGATGGCCATCCTGCAACTCACCTGCCGCAGCCTGTGGAACCGCCGCGGCACCGCGCTGCTGACCATCTTTGCCATTGCGGTCAGCGTGGCCCTGTTGCTGGGCGTGCAGAAGATGCGCAGCGCCGCGCGCGATGGCTTCGCCGATACGGTTTCCGGCGTGGACCTCATCGTGGGTGCCCGCAGTGGCCCGCTGAACCTGCTGCTGTATTCGGTCTTCCGCGTGGGCGATGCCACGGCCAATGTGAGCTGGGCGAGCTACCAGAAGATCGCCAGGCACCGCGACGTGGCCTGGACCATTCCCATCTCGCTGGGCGACGGCCACCGTGGCTTCCGCGTCATGGGCACCAATGCGGACTACTTCCTGCACTACCGCTTCGCGGGCGACCGGGCGCTGCAGTTCTCTTCCGGCGGCCCCTTCAGTGGTCTGTACGACGCCGTGCTGGGAGCGGACGTCGCGCGCACCCTCGGCTACCGCCTCGGGGATGAGATCGTCGTGGGCCACGGGCTCGGAGCGGTCAGCTTCGCCGAGCACAAGGACAAGCCCTTTTATGTGGTCGGCATCCTGAAGCCCACCGGAACGCCGGTGGACCGCACGGTGCATGTCACCCTCGAAGCCATCACCGCCATCCATCACGCCGAGAGCGGTAGCGCGCCACAGGCGGCGCCGGCCGACCTCACTCCGGACAGCATCACGGCCTTCCTGATCAGCATGAAGGACCCGGTGATGACGCTGCAGATGCAGCGCGCCGTGAATGAATACCGGCAGGAGGCGCTGCTGGCCATCGTGCCGGGCGTGGCGCTGATGCAATTGTGGGATCTGGTGGGCATCGCTGACCGTGCGCTGATGGTCGTCGCGGCCTTCGTGGTGCTGGCGGGCCTGCTGGGCATGCTCACCGCCATCCTCACCAGCCTGCATGAACGGCGGCGCGAAATGGCCATCCTGCGTTCAGTCGGCGCGGGGCCCCGGCATGTGTTCGGGCTGCTGGTGGCCGAGGCGGGCGTGCTGGCGACGCTGGGCGTGCTGGCCGGTGTGGCTCTGGCCTTTGGTCTGCTGGCACTGGCGCAGCCGCTGGTCGAAAGCCGCTTCGGCATCTTCCTGCGCTTCAGCGGCCTGTCGGGTACGGACTTCGCCATCCTGGCCGGCATCATCGGGGCAGCGCTGCTGATGGGATTGCTGCCGGCCTGGCGCGCTTATCGCAATGCGCTCAGCGACGGGCTCATTCCCCGGGTCTGAGCGCCCATGAAAAAAGCCGCACCTGCCCGCGCGGGCTGGTGCGGCTCTGGGCGGCTGCCAGCCGCAGTGGGCTACTTCGCGGGCGCGGGCTCGGCGGCCTGGATGTCCTTGGCCACTTTCTGCGCAGCGTCGAGCACCCGCAGCACATTGCCGCTCCAGATGTTCTCGATCTGCTTGTCGGTGTAGCCATGGTCCATCAGCCACTGCGTCAGGCGCGGCAGCTTGGTGATGTCTTCCATGCCGACCACGCCGCCGCCACCGTCCCAGTCGGCGCCGAAGCCCATGTGGTCGGGCCCGACGAGCTTCAGCACATGGTCGACATGCCGCATGAAGTCCTCGAAATTGGCTTCCTTCATGCCGTATTTCACGCGCAGTTCGGCACGAGCGGCGGCAATGCCGGCAATTTTCGCCGGGCCTTCCGGCATCGACTCGAACTTGGCCTGCGCCTCACGCATCGCTGCACGCAGTTCGGGAGTCTGGCCGGTATCGATCAGGAATGAACCCAGCGCGTTCATCTGGATGACGCCGCCCTTGGCGGCCAGCTTCTTCAGGCGCTCGTCGTCGATGTTGCGCGGATGCGCATACACATTCTTCGAGCTGCTGTGCGACAGGATGATCGGCGCCTTCGACATCTCGAGAGCCTGGTCGAACACCGCATCGGAGGAGTGCGACAGGTCCACCACGATGCCAAGACGGTTGGCTTCGACGATGAGCTCGCGGCCCGCCGGGCTCATGCCCTTCCATTCCGGCAGGCCGGTCGTGGAATCGGCGAACTCGTTGTTGGCCGAATGCACCAGGCTCATCATCCGCAGGCCCTGCTTGTAATAGAACCGCAGCAGCGACACCGGATCGGTGGTCAGCGGCGATGCGTTCTCCATGCTGATGAAGGCCGGGCGCTTGCCGGCCTTGGCGATGCGGCGCGCATCGTCGGAGGTGAGTGCCAGTTCGAACTTGTCCGGGTTGGCCGCAATCATCTTGTGGATATTGATCAGGCGTGTCAGGCCATGGTCGCGTGCAACGCGATAGGCATCCTGCGACCGTCCCGCGGCCGAGGTGTAGACCACCCAGAAGCCGCCATCGAGGCCGCCTTCCACCATGCGGGGGTAGTCGATCTGGCTGTCCTCGACCGGGTGACGATCCAGGATGCTCCAGGCCGGGTCATCCAGCTTGGCGGTGGTGTCGAGGTGGGTGTCGAGAGTGAGGATGCGCTCGTGCAGCTCACGCGCCTTCTTCGACACGGCTTCGGCGGAGAAGGCGGGCATGGCCGCAGTCAGTGTGAGACACAGGCTGACGGCCAGCGAAACAATGTTTTTCTTCATGGCGGGCATTTCTCGCAAGGCAGGGAGGGAAGACCTGCGCATTATGGCGGCTCAGCCGGGCTGCAACTGAGCCAGTCCATATACTGTATGCGCTGCCTGTGGTTGAGAAACTCAACCGCCGGGAATAAGGCGCACCGGCACGGTGACATTGCACAGGTCGATATGACCAGCCGGGCGCTTGTAGAAACTGTCGACGCGATTGCGGCGGGCTTCGACCGCGTCGCGGAAAGTCTGCGTGTCGGTGCGCAATACCTGCAGCGACGTGCGTTCGGCAACCGGGACATCGCTGGCCAGGCGGATGGACTTGATGGGGGTGCGCTCCTCCGGCTTCTCATAGAACCCGGAGGGCGGCGGGCCGCGCCGGATGGTGCTCAGGATCTCCATGCCGGACAGCACACGACCCACCACTGTGATGTTGTCATCCAGCTGCCGCGGCGACTGGCCTGTCACCACATAGAGTTCGGCGCCGATGCTGCTGTCGTCGGCATTGTTGCGGCCCGCGCCCAGCACGCCATAGCAGTGCGCGAGCCAGGCTTTGTCGGCCGGCGGATCACGGCCCACCGCGAAGCCGCCCACGAAACCCACCTCCCGTGCCCACCCGTCGGCGTCGGGCAGCCGATCGAAGGCCAGCCCTCTGGCCGCGCGATGGAACTCCGCGGGGAGGTGCGTTTTCGCCGTGCCCAGCGGCTTGGCCTTGCCAGGCTCCTCGCCATCGGCGTCACCAAACTGCACGACAAAATTATCCTGCGAGCGGTAGATGCTGGTGCCATCCCAGAACTTCTCGCGCGCCAGCGTGAGGATGTTGGCGACGTGTTCCGGCGCGAACAGTGGTGCCAGTTCGAACACCACGCGCCCGGCGGCAAGCTCCATGTACAGCACATGGGACGGATCGGGCGTGCGCCAGTCGCTGGCTGGCGAGGCCGCGATGATGTCGGCAGCGCTGCGATATGCGGGTTTGGCGGGCTCTGCTGGCACAGCGGCAGAGGCGGCAAGCAGCAGGGCGACGAACGCATTGACTGGTTTCATGTCCCTCGTTCTATAGCGGCGCCGCGAGCTCCGCAACCTCGTTCCAGCGTGGCAGGCGCCCCTGGCGGGGGTGAACTGGTTGCCGCGCGGCGACGGGTTCACATAACCCGCTCCTCTATATAGGCTTGGCTGGTCCAACCTTCCGGAGACCGCGCCATTCGCCCACCCAGGTTCGCTGCCCTGCTCATTGCCCCGTTGGCCGCCGCGTTGTTGCTATTGGCCAGCCTTGCTGCCCCGGCCGCCGAAGAACGCATTCCTTTCCCTGCCGCCCTGCAGAAGGACGTGGATTTCTGGATCCGCGTATATACGGAGGTCACCACCAGCGAAGGCTTCCTGCACGACCAATATGACCTGGGCGTTGTGTACCGCACGCTGCGCTTCGAGCGCGATGTGGCGCCCGCCACGCGCCGCGCCGCCATTGACGCTGAACGCAGCAAGATCGAGGGCATGCTGCAGCGGATGGCCGCGGGCGCGACGGACCTCACCGACGACGAGCAGAAGCTTGCCGCCGCGTTCGGTCCCGGCGCCAGCCGCAGCCGCTATGCAGAGGCCGCGAAGAACGTGCGCTTCCAGCTGGGCCAGTCGGACCGCTTTCGCGCCGGGTTGGAGCGGTCAGGGCAGTGGGAAGCGCATATCGCGCAGGCCTTCGCCAATCTCGGGCTGCCACCGCAGCTGGCGGCACTGCCGCACGTGGAATCCTCTTTCGATCCCACTGCCTATTCGAAGGTGGGCGCGGCCGGGCTGTGGCAGTTCATGCCTGGAACGGGCCGGCAGTTCCTGCGCATCGACGATGCGGTGGATGAGCGCATGGATCCCTTCCGCGCCACCGAGGCTGCGGCGCAGCTGCTTGACTACAACTTCCGCTTTCTTGGCAGCTGGCCGCTGGCGCTGACCGCCTACAACCATGGCGCGGCTGGCATGCGCCGCGCCAGTGATGCGCTGGGTACGGCGGACATCGCCACCATCGTGCGCAACTACAAGAGCCCGAGCTTCGGCTTTGCCTCGCGCAACTTCTATGTGTCGTTTCTTGCCGCGCTGACCATCGACCGCAATCCCGACAAATACTTCGGCAGCCTGTCTCGTCATCCGGAGCTGAGTTTCGCCGAAGTGGAACTGCCGGCGTTCATTCCGCTGCCGGTACTGGAGAAGACTCTCAAAGTGGAGCGCGCGCGGCTGGTGGCCCTGAACCCCGCATTGCGCGCGCCGGTGTGGGATGGCAGCCGCTTCGTGCCCAAGGGCTACAAGTTGCGCCTGCCGCCGCAGGAGCGGAACTGGACCGCCTCGCTGCTGGCACAGCAGGTGCCGCTGTCTGACCAGTACCTGAACCAGCCCCGGGCACGCAGCCACCGCGTGAAGAGCGGTGAATCCCTGGCAGCGATTGCCAAGCGCTATGGGCTTGCTGCCAGCAGCCTTGCACAGCTGAACGGGCTGCGCGCGGGCGCCGCCGTGAAGGCGCGCACCACGCTGCGTCTGCCGGACATGCCGGCGACGCACGTGGGCGCGCTGCAGGCCGCGGTGGCTGCCGGCGAGCCGGGCGCGGTGGCGGCACCCCCGCCGCCCGCCACAACAGCGGTGGCCGCTGTGCCACAGGTCGATGCCAAGGTGAGCCAGGCACTGGCGGAGCAGCGTGCGGAGACCCGCGCCGTGACGGCCAGACCCGCGGCGCCCGAGCCGGTGACAGCCTCCGAGGCCGAGGCAGAGAGCCCGTCGCTGGTGCCGGGTGGCGCGGTGGCGCGCGAAAGCGAATCCATCGACTTCAGTATCGGCCCGGACCACTCCATCCGGGTCGCTGCCGATGAAACCATCGGCCACTATGCCGACTGGCTGAAACTGCCGGCGAGCCGCCTGCGCACGTTGAACAAGCTGTCCAGTGGAGCATCGGTGCAGCTGGGCCGCCGCATCACGCTCGATTTCTCCAAGGTGCCGCGGGCGCAGTTCGACACGCAGCGGCGCACCTACCACGATGCGCTGCAGGCAACTTTCTTTGCGGCGCACCGCATCACCGGCACGCAGGTGTATGTGGCGCGCCGCGGGGATTCGCTGTGGAACGTGGCGCAGCGCAACGGGAACCTGCCGACCTGGCTGATCCTGCATTACAACGCCGACGTGGATTTCGCCGCGCTGCGCGCCGGCCAGCAGATCGTCATTCCGCGGGTCGAGGCGCTGCCGCCTGCATGAAGCGCGACCTGTGAATTGGTTAAAGGACAGCCCCTCGGGCACCCATGTCTATAATGCGCGCCGAATGCTGAACCTGCGCCATTACAGGGTCCTTGTCGCGTTGCTGTGCGCCTGGCTGGGCAGCGCCAGCCTCGTGCGCGCCGAACCCGTGACCCCGCTGCCAGTGGCCACACGCGTGGTGGTGCACAAGGCGGAGCGCCGCATGGAACTCCTGCGTGGCAATGAAGTGCTGCGTACCTACCACATCTCGCTCGGCCTGATGCCAGCCGGCCACAAGGAACGCGCCGGTGATTTCCGCACGCCGGAAGGGCGTTACTACCTCACGCGCCGCAATGCCCGCAGCGACTTCTTCCTCTCGATCCAGGTTTCCTATCCCAACGCCGAAGACGTGCGCAATGCCAAGGCCAATGGCTGGGATCCCGGTGGTGCCATCATGATCCACGGCCAGCCCAACCGCCCCAAGCGTGGCGCCGAATCCTATGTGCGCGACTGGACCGACGGCTGCATCGCGCTGTCGAACTCCGACATGGTGGAGATCTGGCTGCTGACCCAGAACAACATTCCCATCGACATCCTGCCCTGATGGAAACCCTCATCGACCTGCCGGAGCTCGTCGACGCCAGCGTCGGTCCGCGCGGCAGCCTGGAGCTGCTGTCGCAGTCGGAGATCGATGTGCTGCTGGGCTCGCGCGACAGCGGCGTGCACGAGCTGTTCCGCAAATGTGCGCTGGCCATCCTGAACGCCGGCAGCGACAACGACAATGCCAAGGAGCTGTTCGAGCGCTACCGCGATTTCGAGGCCAACCTGGTGCGGCATCCGTGGGGCATCCGCCTGCAGATCCGCAATGCGCCGGGCGCGGCCTTCGTCGATGGGCAGATGATCCGCGGCATAAAGGAACACCTGTTCGCGGTGCTGCGTGATGTGGTCTATATCGCCCATGAGATCGAACCCGGCGGACGTTTCGACCTCAGCGACAGCGTCGGTGTCACCAATGCGGTGTTCCATGTGCTGCGCAATGCCGGCGTATTGAGCCGCAAGATCAAGCCGAACCTGGTGGTGTGCTGGGGCGGCCATTCCATCGGCGAGGCCGAGTACCAGTACACCAAGAAGATCGGCTACGAGCTGGGGCTGCGCGGCATGGATGTGTGCACCGGCTGCGGGCCGGGAGCGATGAAGGGGCCCATGAAGGGCGCCACCATCGGCCATGCCAAGCAGCGTATCGCCACCGGCCGTTATATCGGCCTGACTGAGCCCGGCATCATCGCCGCCGAGCCGCCGAATGCCATCGTGAACCAGCTGGTCATCATGCCGGACATCGAGAAACGCCTGGAGGCCTTCGTGCGCCTGGCGCACGGGCTGGTGGTGTTCCCTGGTGGCGTAGGCACGGCCGAGGAAGTGCTGTACCTGCTGGGCATCCTGCTGGAGCCGCGCAATGCAGGGCTGCAGCTGCCGGTGGTGCTCACCGGGCCGGCCTCGAGCCAGCCCTGGTTCGACCAGATGCGGGAATTCATCGGCGCCGCGGTGGGCCCCGAGGCGCTGGCGCGGCTGCAGTTCATGGTTGGCGACCCCGCCGCAGTGGCGCGCAAGCTCGTGGGCGACGTCGCCAAGGTGCGCGCGCAGCGGCGCGCCAGCAGCGATTCCTACGCCTTCAACTGGCTGATGCGCGTGCCGGAGGATTTCCAGCATCCCTTCCACGTGACCCACGCGAGCATGCGCGGCCTGCAGCTGCACCGCGACCAGCCGCAGCACCTGCTGGTCGCCAATCTGCGGCGCGCCTTCTCGGGAATCGTCGCCGGCAACGTCAAGGAACACGGCATCGCCGCCATCGAGGCGCAGGGCCCGTTCGAGATCAGCGGCGACCCGGAACTGATGCGCCTGCTGGACGAGCTGCTGCGAGGCTTCGTAGCGCAGGGCCGCATGAAGCTGCCGGGTACAGCCTATCGGCCGTGCTACCGGATCGTGACTTAGTTCCTGTCGATTTAACCGCCATGTTCTCTACCCTGCAGCTCAAGGATTCCTGAGGTGCCGTGGCTATGTCGAACCGTGAAGTGAAGGGCGATGATCTGGTGACTACGGGCGAACGCCCCGGTCCCGGCAGCTCGGAGCGCTTTGCAGACTGGGCCGCCCGCGTGCAGCGCGGCGGCCGCCACGCTGCCATCAACCGCAACCTGAACACCTGGGCGAACTACAAGAACTGGTCGGAAAAGGCCCGGCTGTCCTGGGATTCCGACGTCGCCGTGAAGATCAAGTAGATGGAACGCCTGCTGCTGCTCTGGGACGAAGTGGACGAATACCTGGGCTGGGGCCGTCACATCGCCGCAGGCTTTGCTGATTCGATGTCACGCCGCAGGCAGGCCATCGCGCGCCGTCTGCGCGCGCTCGCGCCGGCTTCCTCGCAGCTGTAGTTTTCCGGCCGCGCCTCAGCGCGCATCCCAGGTCCGCAGCGCCGCCTCGATGGTGCGCAAAGCCAGCGGCACTGCCGTCGCATCCAGTTCCGCCACCCGGTCACGGTCGCTGTGGATGACCTGCGCGACCTTCGGCAGCTGCGCCAGCTTCTGTCCGGCGTAGACCTGCAGCGTCGGATCGATCTCCGCAGCACCCAGCAAGGAGAACGACACCGCCGGCAGTCCGGCGTCCAGGAAGGCGCGGTGGTCGGTGGGCGGATATTCAGCGCCGGCGCGTAGTGGCAGGCCATTGGCGCCCGCCGCATCGCGCGTGGCCGCCGCCAGGGGGCCGTCGGCCTGCGGCGTCATCAACCACAGTGTGTCGCCCCAGCCGAACACATCGAAATTCACGTACAGCGCGGGGCGCTCCTGCGCCGGCGCCGCGATCCAGGCCCGCGAGCCCAGCAGGCCACGCTCCTCCAGATCCCAGAACGCTACCTTGACGCGCACGTTGCGCAGCGGCCGCTTCCGCAGCGCAGCGGCCAGCTCCAGGACAGCGGCGGCGCCCGAGGCATTGTCGGTGGCGCCGCGGCCCACATCCACGCGGTCGTAATGCGCGCCGATCAGCAGCAGTGGCGCGCCCACCGGTCCGCCGAGATCGGCGACCAGGTTGTGACCCGCCAGCGCGCCGCTCTGGAAAGCCTGCTGCTGGGCGGGCAGCCCCAACGCCCGCAGGCGGTCGGTGATGGCAGCGCCGCGAGCGGCGGTGTCATCGCCGGCACTGATGGCGGTCACCTGCTGCAGCCAGCGTGCGGCTACCTGCGCGGCGGGCGGTTGCTGTGGGGCGGTGGCGCATGCTGCCAGCAGCAGCAGGAACGACAGGGACAGGGCGTGGCGGGAGCGCATGCAGCGGGGCCTCCGGAGTGATCCAGCCCCGAGTATGCCGCGCCGGGCTTGAATTGGCTGGCGCCGACCCTATCCTCGGCGCCTGTTTCCTGATTCAAGCCGGAGTTTCCATGTCCGATACCACTGCCCCCGCCGTCGAGACACTGGGTTTCAAAGCCGAGGTGCGAGAGCTGCTCCAGCTCATGATCCACTCGCTGTACAGCCATCGCGAGATCTTCCTGCGGGAGCTGATCTCCAACGCCTCGGACGCCAACGACAAGCTGCGCTTCCTGGCGCTGGCCGAGCCGCTGTTGCTGGGCGAGGAGAAGGATCTGGCCGTGTGGGTGACCCCGGACGAGAAGGCCGGCACCGTCACCATCCGCGACAACGGCGTCGGCATGAACCGCGACGAGGCCGTGGCTCACCTGGGCACCATCGCCAAATCCGGCACCGCGGAGTTCTTCCGCAAGCTGACCGGCGATGCGCAGAAGGATTCCCAGCTCATCGGCCAGTTCGGCGTGGGCTTCTATTCCGCCTTCATTGTCGCCGACAAGGTCGAGGTGCTGTCGCGCAAGGCCGGGGAGCCGGCTTCCGCCGGTGTGCGCTGGACTTCAGCGGCTGCGGGCGATTACACCGTGGAGACCATCGAGCATGCCGAGCGTGGCACCACCGTCATCCTGCACCTGAAGGAAGACGCCAGGGAATTCTCCGACAGCTGGCGGCTGCGCTCGCTGGTGCGGCGCTATTCGGATCATCTGGCGTTCCCGGTCTTCATGCCGAAGACCGGTGAGGCCACGCTCGACTACGAGCCGGTGAACCAGGCGAAGGCGCTGTGGACCCGCCCGCGCAGCGAAGTCACGGACGATGAATACCGCGAGTTCTATCGCCATATCTCGCACGATTCGGAGCCGCCGCTGGCCTGGAGCCACAACAAGGTCGAGGGCAAGCGCGAATACACCAGCCTGCTGTATGTGCCGGCGAAGGCGCCCTTCGACCTGTGGCAGCGCGATGCCGCGCGGGGCCTGAAACTGCATGTGAAGCGCGTGTTCATCATGGATGACGCCGAGCAGTTCCTGCCGCTGTACCTGCGCTTCATCAAAGGCGTGCTCGATTCCTCCGACCTGCCGCTGAATGTCTCCCGCGAGCTGCTGCAGAAGAGCCCGGAAGTGGAGGCGATGAAGAGCGCGCTGACCAAGCGCTCGCTCGACCTGATCGCCCGCATCGCCAAGGAGGAGCCGGAGAAGTACGCCGGCTTCTGGAAGGAGTTCGGGGCGGTGTTGAAGGAGGGCGTGGCCGAGGATTTCACCAGCCGCGACAAGCTGCTGCCGCTGCTGCGCTTCACCACCACGCACCTGCCCGGTGACGAGGATGCGAGCTCGCTGGCCGACTACGTGTCGCGCATGCAGCCCGGACAGGACAAGATCTACTACGTGCTCGCCGACAGCCGTGCCGCCGCCCGCAGCAGCCCGTTCATCGAACAGCTGCGCGCGCGCAATGTCGAAGTGCTGCTGCTGGGCGATCGTGTGGATCCGTGGATCATGGGCCAGCTGCAGGAGTTCGAGGGCAAGGCCTTCCAGGATGCGGCGCGCGGCGACCTGGACCTGTCAAAGCTGCCGGGAGACGCCAAGGCCGACGCGGCGGCGGTGGACGAAACCGCGCACCAGCCGCTGTTCGAGCGTGTCACCCAGGTGCTGGATGGCGCCGTGGCTGGCGTGAAGGCCAGCCGCCGCCTGGCCGAGTCTCCGGCCTGCCTGACGCGCAGCGAGGACGACATGAGCGAATCCATGCGCCGCGTCATGGCGGCGGCCGGGCGCGACATGCCGCCGGTGAAGCCGGAACTGGAGCTGAACCTCTCGCATCCGCTGGTGCAGCGGCTCGAAACCCTCGAAGGCGAGGATTTCGGCGAACTGGCGCAGGTGCTGTATGACCAGGCGCAGCTCACCGAGCACGGCCAGTTGAGCAACCCCGGTGAGTACGCCCGGCGCCTGAACAGCCTGCTGCTGAAGCTTCTCAAGTCCAAGTGAGGGCCCGCCCATGACCACACGCAAACCGACGCCCGAGGAACTGCGCAAGCGTCTGTCCTCCCTGCAGTACCACGTCACGCAGGAGAAGGGCACCGAGCGGCCCTTCACCGGGCAATATTCCGAACACACCGAACGTGGCACCTATTACTGCATCGTGTGCGGTGCGGACCTTTTCGAGTCGGAGAAGAAATTCGATGCCGGCTGCGGCTGGCCGAGCTTCTGGCTGCCGCTGGCGGGAGACCGCATCCATCAGCATCGTGACTATTCGCATGGCATGGTGCGCACCGAAGTCACCTGCGCTGCCTGCGATGCCCATCTGGGGCATGTGTTCGAGGATGGGCCGGAGCCCAGCGGCCTGCGTTACTGCATCAATTCCGCGTCGCTGGGCTTCAAGCCGGCCCCGGCCTGATGCGCGTCGTAGCGCAGGGGGAACAGGTGCAGCTGGCCGGTGTCGCCGGCCCACTGCAGGCGGTGATCGAAGTGCCGGTGGCTGCCGCGGCAGCACCTTCGGCCTTCATGGTGGTGTGCCATCCGCACCCACTGCACGGCGGCACCATGGACAACAAGGTCGTCACCACGCTGGCTCGCGCGGCGCACGAACTGTCGGTGCCCAGCATCCGCTTCAACTATCGCGGCGTCGGCACCAGTGCCGGCATCTATGACCATGGCCGCGGCGAAACAGACGACGCCCTGACGGCTGTCGCGCACGGCAGGCAGCGTTGGCCGGATGCGAGCGTGTGGCTGGCAGGCTTCTCATTCGGCGGCGTGGTGGCACTGCGTGCCAGCACCAGGCACGGCGCGGCAACAGTCGGCCGCCTGGTGACCGTCGCACCCGCACTGGGTCACAACTACCCTGCCGCGCGCGATATCGAAGTGCCGCAGTGTCCCTGGCTGGTAGTGCAGGGCGACGCCGATGACGTGGTAGATCCCGCGGTGAACATCCAGTGGGCCGCGCAGCTGGTGCCGCCGCCGCGCCTGGTGGTGCTGCCCGGAGTCGGCCATTTCTTCCACGGCCAGCTCGGTGCCCTGCTGGAACAGGTGCGGCCGTTTCTGGCGGCCTGAAAGAAAAAGCCCGGAAAACTTAGCGTTTCCCGGGCTTTGCGTTCGATCCCTTCAGTGGGAGAGCGCGTTCTTCAGTTCACGAAACCCTTCAGGTTCTTCAGCGGCAGAGCGCGGACCTTCTTGCTGGCCGGCTTGGCCTTGAAGGTAATCTCTTCACCGGTGAACGGGTTGATGCCCTTGCGCGCCTTGGTGGCCGGCTTCTTCACAACCTTCAGCTTCAGCAGGCCCGGCAGCGTGACGATGCCATGGCCGCGCAGGCTCTTGCGAATGATGCCGTGGAGCGATTCGAAAACCGCGCCGACTTGCTTGCGCGACAGTTCAGTGTCCTTGGAAATAGTGGCCATGATCTCGGACTTGGTCGGTGCGCCGCCCTTTTTCGCCATGTGTGGATACTCCCGCTAGTTGGTGTTAAGCAACGGGGAACATCCCCGCCTGACTGCATTCCGCGCGAAACATAGCACAAGCGCATAGGCGCGCAAATGCTTTTTCTAAAGCACTTTCGCATCAGTGCTGCAGCTTCACGCCTGCACGCATGCGTATTTGAGTGAATGTCAGGGCAGTATGAGCAGCATCGCCTGAATGGCAATGCATGCCCACAGAGGTGATAGATCAAGCCCGCCAATCGCAGGGATGACCCGTCGTATGGGATTCAGCACCGGATCGCAGATCGACGCGAGCAGAGTCTGTGCGGGTGAGTAGTTTCCCGGCGCAACAAACGACAGTATTGCGTTGAGAATCATGGCAAAGAGGTAGGTGTGCAGCACCAGGCGGGTGACATCGACCAGCGTGCCTTTGAGCATCGCCAGCAGTGACGGCGTGCCATAGCCGAACAGCAGGTGCAGGATCCACAGCTTCAGCGCCGAAAACAGCAGCACGGCGACCACCGAGGCGGTGTCGATCTTGCCGGCTGGCGGCAGCACGCGACGCAGCGGTTTGATCACCGGATCGCTGAGCTGCAGGATGGCGCGGCCGATGGGATTGCGGAAGTCCGCACGCGTCAGCTGCATCAGCAGCCGCAGCAGCAGCACGGCCTGGTAGAGGGTCGCGACGGTGTCCAGGATGAAATAAAGCGCCTGCATGGGGCCTCGGGTTAGGGTTGATCGCCGAATTGTTCTGACATCTCGCGGCTGCGCGTGGCGGCCGCCTGCATGGCTGCCGCCACCAGCTGTTCGAAACCCAGCGCACTGAAGCAGTTCAGGGCGGCTTCAGTGGTGCCTCCTTTGGAGGCAACCTCGGCACGCATGCGCGCCATGTCCGGCTGTGCGTCCGCGGCTACCAGCGCGCCGGCGCCGGCCAGCGTCTGGGCCGCCAGCTGCTTTGCCACCGCAGGCTCCATGCCCTGCGCGATGGCTGCCTGCGCCATCGCGTCCGCCAGCAGGAAGAAGTAGGCAGGGCCACTGCCGGATACGGCAGTCACCCACTCCAGGTCGGATTCCTGCGGTACCCATAACGCGAGGCCCGTAGCGCCCATCACCTGGGCCGCCAGCGCACGCTGCGCCTCGCCCACGGCGGGCGCTGCGTAGAGCCCGGTGGCGCCGGCGCCAACCAGCGCGGGCCGGTTCGGCATGGTGCGAACCACCGGCACGCCCGCGCCGATCCATGCGGACAGGCGCTCGGCCCGGATGCCCGCCGCCACCGAAATGACCAATGGGCGGGCAGCCTGCAGCGCCGGCGCGAGCGCGCGAGTAACGGCACCCATGATCTGCGGTTTCACCGACAGCACGACTATGTCGGCGGCCGCTACAGCCGCGATGTTGTCGGCGCTGACCTGCACGCGGAAGTCGCGTTGCAGGGCATCGCGCGTGGCGGCACTGGGCGCAGTGACGGTGATCAGCTCAGGCGCTGCACCGTTACCGAGCAGGCCGCCAAGCAGGCCCCGGCTCATGTTGCCGCCGCCGATCAAGGTCAGGCGCAGGGAAGATAATGCTGTCATGGCGGCGATTCTAGGTGTGTGGCCGTGCGCGGTGCTCAAGAGTCGCGTGCGCCGAACAAAGCCGTGCCGATGCGCACCATGGTGGCACCGGCGCGGATCGCCGCTTCCAGGTCCGCGCTCATGCCCATGGAAAGGGTATCCAGCGGCACGCCCGCTGCGCGGGCCGCATCCGCAAGCAGCGCCAGACGCGCGAAGCAGGCGCGCTGCACGGGCTCGGGCGCCTCATAGGGGAGCAGGCACATCAACCCACGCAGGTGCAGCCGCGGCAGCGGCGCAATGGCGCGCAACAGCGGCAGCAGCGCATCGGGCGCCACGCCGCCTTTCTCTGGATCTTCCGCGATGTGCACCTGCACGCAGATGTTCAGCGGCGCAGACTGCTGCGGCCGTTGCGCGGACAGGCGCTCGGCCACGCGCAGCCGGTCCACGCTGTGCACCCAGGTGAAATGTTCGGCCACATCACGGGTCTTGTTGGCCTGCAGGCGGCCGATGAAATGCCAGCTGGCTGTCGTGCCTGCGAGCGCCTGGATCTTCGGCAGGGCTTCACCGAGGTAGTTCTCGCCGAACTGCGTGAGGCCCAGTGACAGCGCCGTGCGTATGCGCGCGGCGGGTTGCCCCTTCGTGACGGCCAGGAGCGTGATGGAGCGCACATCACGGCCAGACTGGGCGGCCGCAGCATCGATCCGCTGCCTGACAGAGGCGAGACCAGTCGCCAATTCCTCATCGGAAGCGGATCTGCGGCCATCGGGGGGCGAATTCTGCGGAGTGCTTAACATAGGGGCCGTAGAGGCAGTGAACTATACTGCGGCGGTAACCTTGTCGGAGCTTCCATGGCCCTCGATATTGCCCAGTTGCTGGCGTTTGCGGTGAAGAACCACGCCTCGGACCTGCATCTTTCTGCCGGCGTACCACCCATGATCCGGGTGGATGGCGACATGAAGCGCGTCAACATGCCTGCGCTCTCCCACAAGGAGGTGCACAGCATGGTGTACGACATCATGAACGACAAGCAGCGCAAGAACTTCGAGGAGTTCTTCGAGACCGACTTTTCCTTCGAGATCCCGAAGCT
>JBEVNO010000159.1:0-4564 GCA_040508085.1 Steroidobacteraceae bacterium | reverse complement strand
ATCGGTTTTCCGTGGTGCGCGAATACTGCGGTCACGGCATCGGCCAGATCTACCACGAAGATCCGCAGATCCTGCATTACGGCCAGCCCGGCACCGGGCCGCGGTTGGAGACCGGCATGACCTTCACCATCGAGCCGATGATCAACGCCGGTAAACGCCATACCCAGGTGCTGAAGGATGGCTGGACGGTGGTGACCAAGGATCATTCGCTGTCCGCCCAATGGGAGCACACTGTGCTGGTGACCGCGGACTCATTCGAAGTGCTCACGCTTGCTGCGGCCGAACAGGCCAGCGGCGCCGTGAAGGTAGCCTGATGGTTTCAATGCAGCAGGCCTCACTGGAGGAGGATGAGCTTGCCAGCGGCTACGACATGCCGGTCTGGCCGCTGCTTGATCGTCTGCCGGTGCTGCTGTCCGAGGGCAATTATTCGCGCGAGGTGTGCCGCTCGCTGATCCAGACCGCGCAGGAGGAACTGCGCGAGCGCTTTGTGGCCGAGGAAAGCGTCGAAGTGCTGGTGCGCTCACGCGCCCTGTTCATCGACACCATGCTGCGGGCCATGTGGCAGCAGCTGCTGGCAGCGGAACTGGCCGCAAAACTCACGCTGGCCGCGGTCGGCGGCTATGGGCGCGGTGAGCTGCACCCGCAGTCGGACGTCGACATTCTTATCCTGGTGCCTGCCGACCGCTCGCTCACCCCCGAAGAACGCGCGCAGGTCGAACAGCTCATCACTTTCCTGTGGGACATCGGCCTGGAAGTCGGACACAGCGTGCGCACCGCCAGCGAGTGCGCCGAGGAGAGCGCCGCTGACGTGAGCACCATGACCACGCTGCTGGAAGCGCGGCACCTGGCGGGCTCCACCGCCCTGCTGGACGACATGCGCGCGCAGCTGGCCCCGGAGAAAGTGTGGCCGTCGGACCAGTTCTTCGAGGCCAAGCTCGAGGAGCAGCGCGAACGGCACCTGAAGGCCAACGACACCGCCTACAACCTCGAACCCAATGTGAAGACCGGCCCGGGGGGCCTGCGCGACCTGCAGACCATTGGCTGGGTGGCGAAGCGGCACTTCGGTGCGCAGAGCCTGGACGAACTGGTGGAAAAGGGCTTCCTTACACCGGCCGAGTTGCGCAAGCTGAAGCAGGCGCAGGCCTTCCTGTGGAAGGTGCGCTTCGGGCTGCACGTGCTCACGGGCCGCCACGAGGACCGCCTGCTGTTCGATCACCAGATCCGCCTCGCCAAGACCTTCGGCTACGAGGATGCGAGCTACACACTGGCGGTGGAGCAGCTGATGCAGCGCTATTACCGCACGGTGCTGGATGTGAGCTTCCTGTCGGAGCTGCTGCTGCAGGCGTTCCGGGATGCCATCCTGCCGGGCGATGCGACGCCGCAGGTGCTGAATGCACGCTTCCGGATGCGCAATGAATACCTGGAAACCACTGCTCCTGAAGTTTTCGCGCGCGCGCCATCGGCATTGCTCGAGATGTTCCTGCTGCTCCAGCAGAACCCGCAGCTGCGCGGCGTCAGCGCCAGCACCATGCGCGCCGTGGCGCGCCACCTGTGGCTGATCGACGAGGAGTTCCGCCAGAACCCCCGCCATCACCGCCTGTTCATGGACATCCTGCGGGCGCCCGCGGGTGTGACGCATGAACTGCGGCGCATGAACACCTATGGTGTGCTGGGTCGCTACATCCCCGCCTTCGGCCGCATCGTCGGCCGCATGCAGTACGACCTGTTCCATGCCTATACGGTCGACGCGCACACGCTGTTCGTGGTGAGCAACCTGCGCCGCCTCGCGCTGGCCAAGTTCGACCACGAGATGCCGCAGCTGTCCGGGATCATGCAGCAGCTGCCGCGCCAGGAGATCATCTACCTCGCCGCGCTTTTCCATGACATCGCCAAGGGCCGCGGCGGCGATCACTCGGACCTGGGCTCGGTGGATGCCGAAGCCTTCTGCCTGGAGCAAGGCCTGTCCCCCTACGATGCGCGCCTGGTTGCCTGGCTGGTGCGCCAGCACCTGTCACTGTCGGTCACCGCACAGAAAAAGGATATCGGCGACCCGGCGGTGGTGAACGAATTCGCCAAGCTGGTGGGTGACGAATCGCGGCTGGACTACCTCTACCTGCTGACGGTGGCGGACGTGCGCGGCACGAATCCCAAGCTGTGGAATTCGTGGAAGGCCTCGCTGTTCAACGATTTCTACGAAAGCGTGCGCGCCGCGCTGCGCCGGGGCCTGGAGAGCCCGATCGATGAGGAGCAGCTGATCCAGGAGACCAAGGACGCCGCGCGCGCCCTGCTGGCGCCGCACAAGGTGCCCGAGGCTGATCTCACCCGCATCTGGAACTCCTTGTCTTCCAGCTTCTTCCTGCGCCATTCGCCAGGGGAAATCGCATGGTTCACGCAGCTGTGCGCGGCGCGCGAAGGCGGAGCCGACGAACCACTGGTGGCCGTACAGCCGCACAGCCAGCGCGGCAGCACCGCGGTGCTGATCTACGCCCCGCACCGCCGCCATGGCTTTGCCCGCGCCACCGCGGTGCTTGACCAGCAGGGCCTCACCATTCTCGATGCACGCATCACGCCGGTGGCGAATGGCTTCAGCCTGGACATCTACCATGTGCTGGAAGACACCGGCACGCCCATTGCCGATGCCGAGCGCATCGAGGACATGGAGCAGTCGCTGTGGAATTCGCTGCGGCGCCCGGAAGAATCGCTGATGGAAGTCTCGCGTCGCGCGCCGCGCCAGGTGCGCATGTTCAACACGCCGACGCGGGTGATCATCACGCGTGACGTGCGCAACAACCGTTCGGCGCTGGAACTGGTGGCGGGTGACCGCCCCGGGCTGCTGTGCGATGTCGGCAAGATCCTGTGGGAAGAGCGCATCGACCTGCAGGGGGCGCGCATCAGCACCATCGGCGAACGCGCCGAGGACGTGTTCTACATCACCGACACCGCGCAGCGCCCGCTCGATGACAAGACCGCCGAGCACCTGAAGAACAAGCTCACCGCGACGCTGACGCGTACCGTCTGAACCGGGCGATGAATCCTGGCTTCGAGCGGCTGGCCGCATACCCATTTGAACGCCTGGCGCAATTGAAGCGGGGCCTTGTGCCGCCGGCCGCGCTCAGCCACATCGCACTGTCCATCGGCGAGCCGCGTCACCCGCCGCCGTCGTTCGTTGTCGATACCCTGCGAAGACACCTGGATGAGCTGGGCAGCTATCCGGCCACGCGCGGCCTGCCTGAACTGCGCGCCGCTGGTGCCAGCTGGGCACAGCGACGCTTTGCATTGCCCGCTGGCAGTGTGAGCGGCGAGGCCCACGTGCTGCCGGTCGCCGGCACGCGCGAGGCATTGTTCGCCTTCGTGCAGGCGGTGATCGACGCGCGCAGCACGCCGACCAGGCCGGTGGTGGCGATGCCGAACCCCGGCTACCAGGTCTACGAAGGTGCGGCATTGCTGGCCGGCGCCGAACCCTGCTATCTGAATACCACTGCCGCGAATGGCTTCCTGCCTGACCTGGATGCGGTGCCGGTCGAGATGTGGCAGCGCTGCCAGCTGCTGTTCCTGTGCAGCCCGGCCAACCCTGTCGGCAGCGTGATGAGCCGCGCCTACCTGCAGCGGGCACTGCAACTGGCGGAGCAGTACGATTTCATCATCGCCTCGGATGAGTGCTACGCGGATCTCTTCGACGACGAGGCAGAGCCGCCCGCCTCATTGCTGGCGGCTGCCGCGGCGATGGGCAACACGGCCTTTCGCCGCTGCATGAGCTTCCATTCGCTGTCGAAGCGTTCCAGCCTGCCGGGCCTGCGTTCGGGCCTGGTCATCGGCGATGCGGCGCTCATCGCGCCGTTCCTGCTGTACCGCACCTACCATGGCTGCGCCATGCCCGTGCCCACGCAGAAGGCCAGCATCGCGGCCTGGAGCGACGATGCGCATGTGGCGGCGAATCGTGCGTTGTATCGCCGCAAGTTCGATCGGGTGCTGCCCATCCTGCAGCCAGTGGTGGACGTGGTGCGCCCTGCCGGCGGGTTCTACCTGTGGTTGCCGGCACCGGACGACGAAGCCTTCACGGCGGACCTGTTCGCGCAGCAAAACATTACCGTGGTGCCGGGCTCGTATCTGGCACGCGCAACGCCAGCGGGCAATCCAGGCGCAGGCTATGCGCGGATCTCGCTCGTTGCCGCCGAGGAGGAATGCGTGCAGGCTGCGCACCGCCTCAAAGAATTCATCCTTTCAAGGAACCCCTGACTGCCATGAGCGAAGCCCTGCGCCTGACCATCGAGACCGCGTTCGAGAAGCGCGCCGAGATCACGCCTTCCACCATCGACCGGGCGCTGCGCCAGGCCATCGACGACAGCATCGGCCTGCTGGATTCCGGCCAGGCACGCGTGGCCGAGAAACAGGGCGACACCTGGCAGGTCAACGAATGGCTGAAGAAGGCGGTGCTGCTGCACTTCCGCGCCAACGACAACCAGGCCATCGACAGCGGCGGCATGCGTTTCTACGACAAGGTGCCGCTTAAATTCGCGGACCAGAGTCCGGCGCAGCTGCGGGCGGGCGGCGTGCGGGTCGTGCC
>JBEVNO010000109.1:0-5352 GCA_040508085.1 Steroidobacteraceae bacterium | reverse complement strand
CTCCGAGTGCGGGGGCCAGGGATCTGGACGATCGCGACGCACTGGACGCGGCGGGCCGGCCGCAGGCGCTGCGGTTCAGGAGTCTGAGGCGGATCGAATGGCGGCGCGACGCCACGCTTGAGCGGCGCTTGATTGCCGAGTACCTGGCCCGTGCACACGCCCTGAGACTGACGCACGCGACCTCTGCGCTGCGCGTAAGTGCGATCCGCGGGCCGGACACCAGGTTGAAATCGCCGGCGGACTTCAACGCCATGTTCCGCGACATCCTGCCGGGTGCCACTGCAACAGCAACCGACAACGCCGACCCTATCGACTTCCTGACCTGGCTGCAGGATCCGGCGATCCTGCGCGGTATCTCGACGCATTGCAGCCCCAGGCTATGCCGGTTTTCATCGGCCCCGTCGGCCCGCGAGCTGGAGGTGGCAGCAGGCGCCTGGGGCGCCGGTCGCTCCATCTGGCGCTGGCATGAAGAAGCGAAGGATGGCGATGTGTGGCTGGTCCCTTCGTTCGAGGGCGCGAGTGAACGGGCCGATTTTCACTACTTCCGTACGTTGTACGAGAACCAGTTGCTGAGAAATGCGGGGCCCATGTTCATCATTCATTTCGGATGTGAGACTACGCTGCCAGAAAACACGGCAACGCAGCCTTACAGCAGCGAAACCTACGGGCAGGCGACTGACTATGGCACGCCCAATAACGGCGACAGTCTGTTGTTCTATGCCAATGGGCTCGGCCTCATGGCGAGAAGCAAGACGTTCAACGATACGCCGCGCGGTTTTGACACAGCCGTGCGCGACAGCGGTGGCCGTTTCGGATATGGATGGAAGCAGTACTTCTACACCGATGGGGCGGATGCCAGTCTCGACGAGGACGGCGTGGCTTCCACCTCGCTCGATCGGCGGACCCGAACTTACCAGCGCAAGCGCAGTTACTATTGGAACCTGCTCGGAGATCCTACCTTGAGGTTGAACTATTGAATCACTCGCTGTGATCGTCTGGGGTAAGGTATCGCTGAGTTTGCAGCCCGTCCGCAGCGGTGGGCCACTGGCGGGTTGCAGGTGGGTGGCGGGCGATGCGCACCGCGCCAGGCTCCGGCTCGCGCGCGCTGGCTCAATCAATGCGTGGAACGGAGATGTGTGGCCGCGTGATGAGAATTCTGAGTGCATTCGTCATTTCCGTCGTGGCGGCGGCCATGCCGACTTCCGCGGAACAGTCTCCCTCAGCACCGGCGGCGGTGGATCCATTCGACGCCGCACGGGCGATCGTCGCAGACATCCAGAAGATCGTGACACCCCGTGGCATCGACGAGACCCTGGTGCTGCAGATCGGCGGCGCGCGGCAGGTCGTCAATATCCGCGGTGCCGATCGGCGCAACCCCGTGCTGCTGTTCATCCATGGCGGCCCGGGCTCGGTCGAGATGCCGATGGCCTGGAGCTTCCAGCGCCCGTGGGAGGATTTTTTCACGGTGGTGCAATGGGACCAGCGCGGCGCCGGCCGGTCCTATCCGCTGAACAAGCCGGCGGATATTGCACCGACCCTGAGCCTTGAGCGCTATCGCGATGACGCGATCGAGCTGATCGAAGCACTGGGGCGCCGCCTGGGCAAGCAGAAGCTGTTCATCCTCGGGCACAGCTTCGGCTCCGCCGTGGGTCTGGCCGTGGCGCAGCAGCGGCCGGATCTGCTGCATGCCTATATCGGCATGGGCCAGCTCATCGACTTCCGGGAGAACGAACGCGTCGGCATGGCGCGGACGCTGCAGATCGCGCGCGAGCGCGGCGATGCCGAGGCCGTGCGCGCCATCGAGGCACTGCGGCCTTATCCGGACGCCGGGCCATTCACCATCGCTCAGGCGGACGGCTGGCGCAAATGGGCCAACGCCTACGGTTCACTGGCAGGCCAGCGCCCGGACGCGGACTTCTACTTCAACTCCACCAGGCTCTCGCCGCTGTACACCGCGGCCGACCGCGAATCCTGGTCCCAGGGCAGCACGTTCACGGTGACCCATCTGTGGCCGCGCCTGGCGGATGTCTCATTTGCAGCCACTGCCCGCCTCGATGTGCCGGTGGTGCTGCTGCTCGGCAGGCTCGACAGCACCACGCCCTCGTCCATTGCCGCGCAATGGCTCGGCCGGCTCGAGGCGCCGCTGAAGGGGGTCTGCTGGTTCGAGAATTCCGGGCATCTGCCGATGGTGGAGGAGCCGGGACGCGTATTGGCGACGCTGCTGCAGATCCGGCCATTGGGGGAGGGCGGCGCCAGCGTCCGGAATCCCCGGATTTGCCTGTAAATCGCCAGCAGTTCACATTCGCCCCGCCTCGCAACTGCAATGCTGACATGCGCTTGCAGTGATCCCTCGGGGGGTCTTGCCTCAATTTCGCGGCAGCCCACCCAATAGCGGGTTCCAGCCGGGGGAATCAATATCGCTGCTTTTCTCGGCAACCAGCTGGACTTCATTTTCTTCTTCTACGGTCTGGCATCATCCTGCTGGGTGCCACGTGCTGGGCCGTGGCGAGAGGTCAGCAGGGCCGTCAGGCGTGGGCGATGCTGGGTGGCTTCGGATTCGTACACGGCGCCGGCGAATGGCTGGATCTCACCGCGCTGATCGTCGGTGATTCCGCGGCCTTTGCCCTGGTGCGCATGGGCGTCATGACAGTGTCCTTCATGCTGCTCATGGAGTTCGCGCGGCTCGAGGCGAAGCGCCTGGGTTTCATGACACCCGGCCGCTGGATCCATCTGCTCCTTGCCGTGTCCATCGCGCTGGCGGGGGTGGGCGTGGGCCTGGTCGGCGCCGGCATCGCCGCACGATATGCGATCGGTTTCGTGAGCGCGGCGGGCGCGAGCATCGTGCTGGCGCGGCAGGCCCGGGCGTTGACGGGCAGTGCCCGGGCATTTGCGCTCTCCGCCTCTGCGGGTTTCGCCGTGTACGCCGTGGCTGCGGGAATCATCGTGCCCCCGGGTCCGTTCTGGCCGTCGACTGTCATCAATCAACGCGCCTTCGTCACGGTAACGGGAATACCGGTACAGCTGCTGCGCGGCCTGCTGGCCTGTGGCATCTCGCTTTCCATTTGGGGGATATGGGGCCAGCAGGTAGCGGCCGAGGTCGCATCGACCCGCTACACCGCCCATGTTCGCAAGCAATTCACGTGGACGCTGGTCACCTTGGCCACCATTCTGGTTTCCGGCTGGACGCTCACCGAGCATCTGGGCGAAATCTACCGGCAGAATGTCCAGAAGGAGGCGCTCTCCGACATCGACCTGCTGGCAAGCCGCCTCGCTGGCGAGACGACCACGATCGAGTCCATGGTCGAGGCGCTGGCCGGCTCGCCATCCATACTGCCACTGGTTGCCGCGGGAACACGCGAGCAGGCCGTGGTGGGCAATTCCGTGCTCGCACTGAATGTCAGAGCATCAGGCGCCAGGCAGGGATGGATTCTGGGGCGAAGCGGTAACGTGATCGCGTCTTCGAGCCCCGGCGCAACGCCGCCGCAAGAGCTGCAGGCCGAATGGCCATTGTCCCTCAAATCGATGGCGGGCCACCCCGATTTCAGATTCGTCTTCGATGCGCGCGGCAGCGGCCTCGGCTATTACGCCAGTTATCCGATCCGCGCCGCAGAGGGCAGTGTCGTCGGTATCGCGGTATTGAGCAAATCGCTGGATAGCTTTGACGCGCAGATGAAGCAGTTCGGCCGCCCGTACTTCCTGGTCAATCCCGAAGGCCTGATCGTGATGACCAATCGCCCGCACGCGCTGCACCGCGCACTCTGGCCGTTGCCGCCAACGCAGCAAAGCGCCCTGGCGCCGCTGCTGGCAGGCCTGAAGAAACCGGCACTGCTGCAGCAGGCGATCACCGATGCCAGCTGGACCAATGTCGACGGCGAGCGCAACTATGCGCGGCGCCAGTTTGTCAGCCACAGTGACTGGTCGCTGGTGATCCTCAAACCTACCCGCGAGATATTCGCCACACGCTTCCTCGGCATCATCATCACGCTGCTGATCACCATCATGGCCCTGGTCTACATGCTGAGCCGAGGTCGCTGGATACATGACGACGTCCAGCTGGACAAGCATCTGGAATTGCAGGAGCTCGCGCAGGACCTGGGGGTCAAGGCCACCACGGATGCGCTCACCGGTCTGCATAACCGCTTCCGGCTGGAGGCCGCCCTGCTCAGCGAGATGCAGCGCGTGGATCGCTATGGGTCGGCGCTGTCGCTGCTGATCCTGGACATCGATCATTTCAAGAGCATCAACGACACTCACGGCCACCCGGCGGGAGACCACGTGCTGGTCCAGTTGGCGCGGTTCGTGCCGAACAGGCTGCGCGGCACCGACTTGCTGGCGCGCTGGGGCGGTGAGGAATTCATCATCCTCACGCCCGGATTGGATGGTGAGCTGGCATTCGAAGCAGCAGAGAAGCTGCGCACGGCAATCGCCACGCTGCGGTTTGCGGACATCGGGTCGGTTACCTGCAGCCTGGGCGTGGCTCAATATGTTCCCGGCCAAACGGCGGCGCAGCTCATCGCACGCGCCGACGCCGCGCTCTACCAGGCCAAGGCTGGAGGTCGCAATCAGAGCCGGCTTGCCCCGCATGTGCCGGGCAGCATGGGCCTCGAAGCTGTCGCCTAGCGGTTGGAGCACGCAACCTTCCGGCGCTGATTCGGGAGATTAAGATTTCCCGCATGAAAACAGTCCTGTCTCTGCTCGTCGCCGCGGTCATATTGACCGCATGCGCTGCCGCCCACCGCCAATCCCGGAGCACCGCACGCTTCTCCGTCGTGGAAGCCACAATCCCCGACATGCAGAAGGCGATGCAGGAGGGGCGCGTCACCTCGCGGCAACTGGTGGAGCAGTACCTGCAGCGCATTGCGCTATACAACGACAAGATCAACGCCGTGATCACGGTGAACCCGCGCGCCCTGGATGAGGCGGACCGGTTCGACCGGGAGCGTCGCAGCGGCAAGCTGCGCGGGCCGTTGCATGGCATTCCGGTGGCACTGAAGGACAACATCCTCACCGCAGGGCTGCGCACCACCGGTGGCGCGATCGCCTTCGAGGATCTGGTGCCTCCTTATGACGCGACGCTGACGCGGAACCTGGTGGATGCGGGCGCCGTGATCATCGCGAAGACGACGCTGACTGAACTCGCCAACTTCGTGACCAATGGCATGCCGGGCAACTACAACGCGGTGCAGGGCTACGCGCTGAACCCCTATGACCCGCGCCGCGACCCGCGGCCGGGGGGGGGCGGCGGGCCCCCGGGCCAGCAAACACGGGGGCGCAGGGGGGGGGGGGGGCCCCCCCCCCCCATCGGGGGGGGGGAACTAGGGGGGGAGCAAGGCGCCGGGAAACAGAGGGCGG
>JBEVNO010000088.1:0-6069 GCA_040508085.1 Steroidobacteraceae bacterium | reverse complement strand
AGTTGAAGGCGATGTGCTTGAGCTGCTCGATGAGGATGCCGCCATGGCTGTGCATGATGGGCTTCGGCAGGCCGGTGGTTCCGGAGGAGAAGAGGATCCACAGCGGGTGATCGAACGGCACCTCTTCATATTGGAAGTCCGCGCGCGACACTGGCGCGTGATCCAGCAGCTCATCCCACAGGATGGTGCCCGGCGTCAGGCGCCGCGGGTTCGCCGTATCCAGATACGGCAGCTGGATCACATGCTGCACGGTGGTCAGCCGCTCGAGGATCTTCTCCACCTCCGGGCGGCGATCAAACGGCCTGCCACCGTACTGGTAGCCATCCACGTGGAAGAACACCACCGGCTCCAGCTGCGAGAAGCGGTCGAGCACGCCGGGCGTGCCGAAATCCGGACCCACCGAAGACCAGATCGCGCCGAGGCTGGTGGTGGCCAGCATGGCCACCAGCGTCTCGGGCGTATTGACCATGTAGGCGCACACGCGATCGCCGCGCTTCACGCCCAGCTCGCGCAGCCGCGTGGCCACGATGCGCACCTTGCCGCCGAGCTCTTCCCAGGACACTTCCTGCAGCGGCTGCCGTTCGTTCAGATGCAGCAGCGCCACCGCGTTCGGTCGCTCGTGGCGCAGCATGTGGCGCGCATAGTTGATCTCGGCGCCGGGAAACCACTCGGTGCCCGGCATGCTGCGCCGGCCCAGCACGGCGGTGGGGGCCCTGGTGGCTTCGATGTTCGAGAAATCCCAGATCGCCTGCCAGAATGCATCGATGTCGGTGGTGGACCAATCCCACAGCGCCTCGAAGCTGTCGAAGGTGAGGCCGCGCTGCGCCGTCAGCCACTGCCGGAACTCGGTGATCCGCGCGCGGGCAATCCGCTCCGGGGAAGGAGTCCACAGCACGCTGCCCGGTTCGATCATGCCCGCCACTCCGGAGGGAAAAAGGGGCGCTATTGAAGCATGAGAATTGCGCCCGATGCTGCAGGCGCAACACAATCCCCCCTGAAGTTATGAGTCATATAATGTTTGCCGTGGTCAACAAATCCTGACCGCGGCCCGGAACAGATAACCGATGCAATTACTGCGTTCGCTGGTCTATACGCTGTTCTTCCTGCTGTTCACCTTTCTCTGGGCGGTGCTGTTCGTCCTCGTCAGCCCGCTGCTGTCCTGGCAGCGCCGTTTTGCCATGGCCCGCACCTGGGGCAATGTGCTGCTGGGTGCCCTGCGCCTGATCTGCGGCCTGGGCTACGTGGTGGAGGGCCGCGAGAACATTCCGCGCGGCGAGGCCTGCGTGGCGCTGGTCAAACATTCCTCGGCCTGGGAAACCTTCGCACAGGCCGCGCTGCTGCCCCCGCAGGTGTGGGTGCTCAAGCATGAGCTGCTGTGGATCCCGGTGGTGGGCTGGGGCATCCGGCAGCTGCGCGCCATCGCCATCGATCGCGGCGCGCGTGGCGCTGCCGTGCGGCAGATGATCGAGCAGGGCCGCGACCGGCTGGCGCGCGGCATGTGGATCGTGGTGTTTCCGGAGGGCACGCGCATGCAGCCCGGCCAGACACGCCCTTATGGCGTGGGTGGCGCCGCCGTGGCCGCCGCTGCCGGCGCCCGCATCCTGCCCGTGGCGCACAACGCGGCATATTTCTGGCCGCGCCGTGGCTTGCTCAAGCGGCCCGGCATCATCCGCGTGGTGATCGGCGCGCCGGTCGCCACGCTGGGCCGCGAGCCGCGCCAGATCAACGAGGAAGTGCAGCGCTTCATCGAGGCGCACTCCGGGCCACCGGCCTGAGGCGGGCGGGCTACTTCACCTCGTAGACCAGGTTCACCGTCGACAGCGTATCCGTCTTGCGGAACCCCAGCGGCGGGTCCGTGTTGTGGCGCACGCCGTAGGCCAGCGACAGGGCAATGCGGTTCAGCACCTTCACCGTCACGCCGATCTCGTTCTGCAGGAAGTTGCTGCCGGCGTTCACTTCCGCCCCGAAGCGGTTGTAGAGCGAGGTGGTGTCCGAGATCTGGTGCGTGAATTCGAGCCCCGCCACGCCCACCAGTCGGTTGTCCTCGTCCATGTCCGGGTCCGTGGGCACATCCAGCCGTTCGAAGAACTTGTAACCCACGCCGATCTGCGCGCTGAGCTTGGTGCTGTTGCTGTCGAGGAAGCGGTGGCCCAGGCCTCCGTTCACCACGCTCTGGTAGCGGAAGCCGCTGAACAGGTCGCGCTCATAGCGCCCGGCGGCGAAGGAGAAGGTGCGGGGGGAGAAGTTGTACTTGCCCTGCCCCGTCACTTCCCAGCGCCGCGCCGTGGTCTCGCCATCGTTGCGCACGTAGAGCCCGGCCAGCGTGCCGGTCAACTCCCACAGTTCCACCTTGCGGCCCACTGCCACGCGTGCGTTGGCGGTCTTGGTCTCGGTGTTGCCGGTGGCGATGGCCAGACCCGCCTCGCCCTTGCCCGTCCACTGCGCCGCGGCCGGCCAGGCAGCCAGCAGCAGCGAGGCGGCCAATGCCGCGCTCGCCACAGTCCTGAAGACAGGCTTCATGATGCCGATGCCAGGGCTGCCGCCACATCTGCGTCGAGATCGGCCGGCGTATCCTTGGGTGCGTATCGCGCCACCACCTGCCCGTCCCTGCCGACGAGGAACTTGGTGAAGTTCCACTTGATGGCTTCGGTGCCGAGGATGCCCGGCTTCGCGCTCTTGAGATGCTGGTACAGCGGATGCGCGTTCGCGCCGTTCACATCTACCTTGGCGAACAGCGGGAAGCTCACCGCATAGGTGCTGCTGCAGAACGCGCCGATCTGCGCTTCATCGCCGGGCTCCTGGCCCCCGAACTGGTTGCAGGGAAAC
The DNA here is from genome assembly GCA_040508085.1 of Steroidobacteraceae bacterium. GTDB lineage: Bacteria > Pseudomonadota > Gammaproteobacteria > Steroidobacterales > Steroidobacteraceae > ZC4RG30. The sequence continues at coordinate 3,243 of JBEVNO010000088.1, read as the reverse complement.
CCCAGCACCGCAAAGCCGCGATCCTTGTATTTGCGGTAGAGCGCCTCGAGCCCCGTGTATTGGGGCGTGAACCCGCACTGGCTGGCCACATTGACGATGAGCAGCACCTGGCCGCGATATTCCGACAGGTCGCGCTCGCTGCCGTCGAGACGGCGGGCGGCGATTTCATACAGGGACATGCAGGCTCCGGCAGCGCGAGGAAGCGGCACATACTACTGGGTGGAGCCCGCAGCGGGTGTCAGTGATTGCTTACACGCGCGCGATTGTCGCTTCTGTGCAATATCTGCTGCTGCGGGTCGATGAACGAAACATACCGGAAGCCGGAGCGATCCTCCGCCCGCAGCCCGTGCAACAGTGCCGCCCTCTGCAACTGCCCATTGCTCGGTGCTGCCAGCCCATGGCGCAGGCCTGCTGCTTCCGGATCAGCAAGCCCGTCACCCGCCTCGATCAGGCGCGCGGTCGTTGCGCAGACGACAGTTCCGTATCCTTCCGCCAGGGTCTGCATGCGTGCCGCACAATTGAGCGGGTAGCCGACAAAGTCCACCTCGTTCATTTCCCGCAGGCTGGTTTCGGGCTGGATCCTCACCGCTTCCCCCATCGAGATGCCCACCCCATACCCGCCAGGCGTGGGACAGCCAAAGTCTCGCGAGAGCAGCCGGTACTTGCTATGCAGATGGAAGGCAGCGTCGAGGGCATGGCGCACGCAGTCCTCGATCGAGAACTCCTCGTCCGCTTCCCACAACAGCAGGAAACCATCGCCGAGGAACTTGTGGAAGTGATGATGGTGATCGTTGCAGATCTGTATGACGCGCTCGAACTGCGATTTCATCAGCGCGGCGACGATGTCCGGAGTCTGCGTCTCGCACCAGTCGGAAAACCCGCGCAGGTCCGAGAACAGCGCGACCACCTGTGTCCTCGCGCCGGAGAGGTTGGTGTCTCCCGCGGCCAGCGTGAACTTGGTGTTCTTGGTGTACATGGGCCCGATGCATGCTACAGGTTCTTGCGCAGGGATATCCCTACCACGCGTCCGGCGGGATTCAGCAGGTAGGCCTGGTAGCGCACCGGTGTGTTCCCGTTCCGGTCGGTTACGCGCTGCTTCTCGTCGAGCAGATTGTCCACGCCCAGTGAAACCCGCATGCCCCTGGCCAGCGCGCTGGCGGGAAACACCGTGTCCAGGTTCATGAACGCCGACACATCCAGCCGCAGGAAGGAGGCGAACTCGATGTTGTTGGGCGCGCTGGGCGTGCCGCCGGTGATTCGCGCTGCGCTGCGCCAGTTGGTATTCCACTGCAGGCCCGTGCCGTCGTGCGCCAGCCCCAGGCGCGCCTGCACCACATGCCGGGAGGCCGCGTTGTAGCCAGCCGTACCACCTGACAGCAGGTCCACTTCCGGCAACCCGGCCCGCGCCAGGCGCCGGCTGGACAGCAGCCAGGTATGGGTGAAGTTGCCGCTGACGCGCCAGCCAGCGCCGGCCAGATCCATGTTCTCGTCACCGAGGGTGATGCGCGGAGCGCCATTGTTCGGCGCCGGCGGCGGTGGCTTGCCGAGGAAGCCACGGTAGTTGCCGCCCCAGCGGATCTGCTCATTGCGGCTGCGCTCGAAGGACACCGTCCGCGCATCGATCTGGAACAGCTGCCCCTGCGCATCGCGCAGATAGCGCTCCGGAAACGCCGCCTGTACATCCGCGCTGACCGGGGGCAGTGGCGCCGCCGCGTCGTGCCCCACCGTCCGCTGGTAGTCTGCATTGAAGTTGAGGTCACGCTGCGCGAAGGGCCGCCAGGTGCCGGTGATGCGCGTGACGCGCCGGTTCTCCACCTCCAGGTCGGGATTGCCGCCGGTGATGTAACGCACCAGCACCGTCTCATCGCGGATGAAGTCGTACACGCGGTAACCATCCAGCGTCACCGTCGGCATGGTGAGCTGCTCCGGCTGCGGCGCCACCTTCTGGCGGCTCAGCGTGGCGCCCAGCGTGAGGCGGCTGCCCACACGCCAGTTGAGCCCGGTGCTGTGATCGTGGAGAGTGCCGACGGCGGTAACCTGCCGCGCCGCCGCCGTCACTTCGGCGCCCACGCTCCATTTCGAGGGCGTCTGCCTGCTGGCAAACAGGGGCACCTGCAGCGAGCCATACGCCACCTTGTCATCCCGCTGGCGATCCGAATCCAGCAGGGTTGCGCCGGTGTTGCGGGAATGCTGTTCGGAGCGGCGCCACTCCGCGCGCAACACGGTGTTCACGCTGCCGGTGGGCAGCGTCAGGAGGGTCCTTGAAGCCTGCAGCTGCGCCTGGCTGTTGTAGCCCCGTGACCTTGCCCGGTCCGTGAGCACTTCGCCCAGCAGGTCGGCCGGAATGCCAGCGAAGGGGTTCAGCGTGCCGGCATTCATGGCGGCCTGCACCGCTGCAGTATCGAAACGCCGTTCGCTGATGGTGGTGCTGGAGCGCCAGTTGAGGCTGGTATCCAGCGCGAGGCGCCACTTGCCCTGCTGCGTGAAGAGATTGCCGAAGAAGTTGACCTGGGTGGGGCTCAGCTCCTGGCGCAGCGGCTCGCCCAGGTAGCGCGCGATGTTCACATCGCGGCTGAAAGGCGAATAGGGGGATGTGGCCGGCAGCCGCAGCAGCGCCGGCGCTGCGCCGGTGAGCCCCTGCGATTCACTGCGGTCGGCATTGAGATTGAAATTGAGGCCCGAGCGCCACGGCAACTGGCGGCTGTAGTTCATGTTGAAGCCATAGGTGTACTGGTCGGCCAGCAGCGTGCGGTAGCGGCCCAGGTCGCTGACATTGGCCGTGTTGGCGTAGGGCAGCAGGCCGCCGAGGGTGGGATCCGCAACGCCGGCGGGCAGCCCCACCACATTCACTGTCTGCCCCGCCAGCGCGCTGAGCTGGGGATCAACCTCGCCACGCGGGGTGGGGTACGCCAGCACATTGCCGGTGAGATCATAAGGCAGGATGCCGGGGTTGCTGACCACGCCGCGCTGCCCTTCCAGCAACGATGCCGTGTGCGACACGCGCACCGCCATGTTGCGGAAATTGCCGTTATCCAGCTGCACCAGGCTCAGGTTGGCCGTGCCGTTGAAGGCATGGCCCGCGGTGGCCTGCCGGCCCTGCGCATTCACCACTCCTGTCTTGAACTGCTGCTTCATCACCACGTTCACCACGCGGCGTGTCGGCGGGTAGCCCAGCGCCGTGGCTGCCTGCGGCGGCAGCACCTGCACATTGGCAATGGATTCCGGCGGCAGGTCGTTCACCGA
>JBEVNO010000188.1:0-6443 GCA_040508085.1 Steroidobacteraceae bacterium | reverse complement strand
TGATGCAGGCCAGCGTGTTGACGCCGTCGATGTTCATCGAGCACGAACCGCAGATGCCTTCACGGCAGGAGCGCCGGAAGGCCAGCGTGGGGTCCATTTCATTCTTGATCTTCAGCAGCGCGTCGAGAACCATCGGGCCACAGCTGGCCATGTCGATCTCGTAGCTGTCGATGCGCGGCTTCTCGCCGCTGTCTGGATCGAATCGATAGACGCGGAACACGCGCGGCTTCTTCGCCCCCGGCGTCTTGAACTGCTTGCCGTTCTTGTTGATCCGCGAATCAGGCGGCAGGGTCAGCTGGACCATCAGTAGGTTCTCGCCTTCAGCGGCACGGTTTCCACGTCGCTGGTCAGGGTGTTCAGGTGGACGCGGCGGTAGCCAAGCTGCGTGGCGCCATCGGCGCCGACCCAGCTCAACGAATGCTTCAGCCAGTTCTGGTCGTCACGGTTCGGGAAATCCTCGCGCGCATGGGCGCCGCGACTTTCGTGGCGGTTCTCCGCGGAGACGATGGTCGCCGTTGCCTGCATCAGCAGGTTCTCCAGCTCCATGGTCTCGATCAGATCCGTGTTCCAGATCAGGCTGCGGTCGGAAACACCGACCTGCTCGAAGCTTTTGTAGGTGGCTGCAAGCTTGGTGACGCCTTCCTGCAGCGATTCGGCGGTCCGGAAGACTGCGGCGTCGCGCTGCATCGTGCGCTGCATCTCCAGGCGGATAGCGGCGGTGGAGCGCTCGCCCTTCGCATGACGCAGCTTGTCGAGCCGGGCGACTGCGAAATCCGCGGCATCGGCTGCCAGGGGTGCGTGCCGCGTGCCGGGCTTTACCACCGTGGCGGCGTGGCGCGCGGCCTCACGGCCGAACACCACCAGGTCCAGCAACGAATTCGAGCCCAGGCGGTTGGCCCCATGCACCGATACGCACGCCGCCTCGCCCACTGCCATGAGGCCCGGCACCACGGTGTCCGGGTTGGCCGCAGTGCCGTTGACGACTTCGCCGTGGTAATTGCACGGAATGCCGCCCATGTTGTAGTGCACGGTGGGCAGCACGGGGATGGGTTCGCGATTCACGTCGACCCCGGCGAAAATCCGCGCCGTCTCGGCAATGCCAGGCAAGCGCTCGTGAATCACCTCGGGCCCCAGGTGCTCCAGGTGCAGGTGGATGTGGTCGGCGTGTTCACCGACGCCGCGGCCTTCGCGGATCTCCACAGTCATGGCGCGGCTCACCACGTCACGCGAGGCGAGATCCTTGGCGTTCGGCGCATAGCGCTCCATGAAGCGGTCGCCCTTGGAATTGGTGACGTAGCCGCCCTCGCCGCGCGCGCCTTCCGTGATCAGGCAGCCCGAGCCGTAGATGCCGGTCGGATGGAACTGCACGAATTCCATGTCCTGCAGGGGCAAACCGGCGCGCAGCACCATGCCGCCGCCGTCGCCGGTGCAGGTGTGGGCTGAAGTGCAGGAGAAGTAGGCCCGTCCATAGCCGCCCGTGGCGAGGATGGTGGTATGCGCACGGAAGCGATGCAGCTGCCCGGTGGCAAGGTCGATGGCCACCACGCCGCGGCAGGCGCCACCTTCGAAGATGAGGTCGATGGCGAAGAACTCGATGAAGAACTCCGCCTGATGCTTCAGGGACTGCTGGTACAGCGTGTGCAGCATGGCGTGCCCGGTCCGGTCGGCCGCCGCACAGGTGCGCTGCGCGATACCCTTGCCGTAGTGCGTGGTCATGCCGCCGAAGGGGCGCTGGTAGATGCGGCCTTCCTGCGTGCGCGAAAACGGCACGCCATAGTGCTCCAGCTCGATCACCGCAGCAGGGGCTTCCTTGCACATGAATTCGATCGCGTCCTGGTCACCGAGCCAGTCCGATCCCTTGACGGTGTCGTACATGTGCCAGCGCCAGTCGTCCTCGCCCATGTTGGCGAGTGACGCGCTGATCCCACCCTGTGCCGCCACCGTATGGCTGCGGGTCGGGAACACCTTGGTAATGCAGGCGGTGGTGAGCCCCGCCTCGGCGAGGCCCAGCGTGGCCCGCAGGCCGGCGCCCCCGGCGCCGACAACCAGCACGTCGTGGGTATGATCGATGAAGGTGTAAGCCGGCATGGGAGTTCTCTAGGCGGCGCCGAGGGCGACGCGCGCGACAGCGAGCACACCGACCACGGCCAGCAGCACGTGAATGAATGCAGAAGCAATGAGGGATACCTGACCTGGCACGCCGTGGACGTAGTCCTCGATCACCACCTGCACACCCAGTTGCGAGTGCCAGCACAGGATGCCGATGAAAAGCGCCAGCAGCGATGCGTTGAACAGACCCGCAGCCCACGCCCGCATGGCGGCGTAGCCCAGGTCAGGCAGCAGCAGCAGCGACACCAGCAGCCAGGGCGCGAGCAGCAGCAGCGCCAGTGCGGTCAGGCGCTGCGCGCGCCAGTGATGAGCCCCGGTGTGGGCGGAGCCACGGCCGATGACCCTCGACAGCGCCTGTGCGGGATCACTCATGCCACGCTCCCGCGGAAAAAGAACAGGTACAACAGCACGGCGCTGCCCAGAACCGCGGCAGCGATGACCAGTTTTGCCGACCGCCGCGCCTGCGGCCGCTCCATGCCCACATCGATATCCCACAGCAGGTGCCGGATGCCGTTGGCCGTGTGGTAGCAGAAACTCACCAGCCACAGCCCGATCACGAGCCTGACCGGCCAGGTCGCCGCAAATGCGGCAAAGCGGGCGTAGTGAGCCGGGCCTGCTGCCAGTGCCATGAACCAGGCAACGAGCAGCAGGGTGCCGAGGCTAAGGGCTACGCCGGTGATGCGATGCAGGATCGACAACGCCATCGTATAAGCGAAGCGATAGATAAAAAGATGGGGTGATAGCGGTCGTACAGTCATGGTGTGCCTTCAGAAATCAATGCAGCGGCCGCGCCGTTCCCAGTCGCCGTAGCGGGTGGGCTCTGGGCCCGCAGGACCACCTGACTCGGGCACCGGCACGGACTGTGCCACACCCTTTCCGGGAGCGTCGGGCTGGCTCGCTGGTGGCGCGGCGCCCGGTAGATCGTCCAAAGGCTGCATAAGCATCTATTGTGCCAGAATCAGCGGCGCCGGCTCAAAGGTCGCTGCGACTGGCACTATCCCTTACTCCATGCCTGACCTCACCCTCACCGATCTGGACGACTTCGCGGTCATCGCCGTACGTGGCCCGGATGCGATGGCCTTCCTGCAGGGCCAGATGTCGCAGGATCTGGGCCTGTTGCCCGCCCGCGGCTCACTGCTGGCGGGGCTCCACAACCCACAGGGTCGCGTGCTGGCCGTACTGCGGCTGCTGTACCTCGGCGAGGATCACCTGCTGCTCCTGTTGCCGGCGGCAGTGAGTCAGGCGGTACAGCAACTTCTGGGCCGCTATGTCCTGCGGGCCAAGGTGAAGCTCGCCGATGCCGGTGCGAACTGGCGTGTCTACGGCGTGACCGGACCAGACGCCGCTGCCGCCGCGACCACGCGCCTGGCAATGCCCATGGACGCAAGCGGCATGCGGCAGCTGATCGTTGCTCCGCGTGGCGAGCCCCCGCCCGAATGCGAACCTGCGGATCGCGAGAGCTGGCGCCTGGATGACATCGCGGCCGGGATTCCTGAGATCGTCACGGCAACCTCTGGCTTGTTCGTGGCGCAGATGCTGAATCTGGATCGCATTGATGCGATCTCATTCAGCAAGGGCTGCTACACCGGCCAGGAAGTGATCGCACGGGCCCATTACCGCGGCCAGGTGAAACGCCGCATGCAGCGTTTCACCACGGCATCGGCGGTGGAGCTGGTGCCCAGCGAGCGAGTGCTGCTCGCCGATGGGCGCAGCGCCCAGATCGTGCTGGCAGCGCCCACCGATGCCGGCGAGCAGGAATTCCTCGCCGTGGCCCCGCCACCGGGAAGCAGTGGCGCCGACGACGCCGGCACTGGGCAGCCGGATGAACCATCCAGGCATACCCTGCGCTGCACCCAGCTGCCGCTGCCCTACGCACCTTTGCCCTAGACTGCTGTCAGCCTGATCCCACAGACAGCGCAGCTACGCGCTGCCTGCCGCCCTGCCAGCGCTGACCTACCTTGCACCAGATGAACACTGCGCTGCTCGACAGGTGGGGCCGCCTGCCCCGACGCCATCCCGTGTGGGCGGGCGCCGCGCTCGCTTTGATCGCTCTCCTCGTTCTGCTGGCGTTATTCGACTGGAACTGGCTCAAGGGCCCTGTGCAACGCATGGTGTCTGCCACGACGGGTCGCGAATTCCGCATCGATGGCGATCTCGATGTCGATTTCTTTCCGCTGGAAGTTCATGCCGGTGGTCTGTATCTGGGCAACGCCACGTGGTCCGAGGAGGCGGCCATGGCGCAGGTGGAGCAGCTGGATATGCGGGTGCGTTTCTGGCCGCTGCTGATCGGTCGGGTCGTGCTGCCCGAGGTGGCGGTGAAACGCCCCAGGCTGCGCATCGAACGCAACCAGCAGGGCCAGGGCAACTGGATATTCGACGACGAGCCTGAGGACTGTGGCGACGACCCCTGCAAGAGCAACCTGCGGATCCTGCAGCTGCGCGCCAGCGGCGGCTTGCTGCAATTCCGCGAGCCGACCCTGCAGACTTCTGTGGACGTGAATTTCGACAGCGGCAAGCCCGCCAGCGGTGACGCGCTGGCGCCGCTGCTGCTGCGCGGTACGGGCACTTATCGCGCAGCGCCTTTCCAGCTTGCCGGGCAGGTGGATTCCCCCCTCGCCCTGCGCGGTGATCCGCTGCCTTACCGGGTCGATCTCACTGCACGAGCTGGAGCCACGCGCGCGCGCGTCTCCGGGACACTGACCGAACCACTGCAGACCGAGGATGTGGCGGTCAACTTCGAACTGCAGGGTGCTGACCTTGCGGATCTGTACGGACTCATCGGAATCGTGTTGCCCACCACCCCGCCCTATGAACTGAAGGGCCGCTTGAGCAGGCACGGCAACCGCTTCGCATACCGCGACTTCAAGGGCAAGGTGGGCGACAGCGATCTGGCCGGCAATGCCGAGGTAGCCGTGGGCGGAGCACGACCGAAGCTGACCGCGCAATTGCGCTCGGAATTGCTCGATTTCGACGATCTGGCCGGCTTTATCGGCGGCACGCCGGGCACCGGTGATGGCGAGACCGCCTCCGACCAGCAGAAGCAGGCCGCGAACACCCAACGCTCCAGCGGCAAGCTCCTGCCCTCCGCGCCCATCCATCTCGAGCGGCTGCGCGCGATGGACGCCGACGTGCAGCTCACGGCAGCGCGGCTGGATTCGCGCCGCCTGCCGCTGGAAGGCATGAAGGCCCATCTCTATCTCGAAGACGGCGAGCTCATCCTGGACCCGATGGACTTCAGCGCCGCCGGAGGCCGCCTCACCAGCACGGTGCGTGTGGACGCGCGCACGTCGCCCGCGCGCTTCGCCCTGGCCATGAATGTGCAAGGCCTGGAACTGCCCAAGCTCATGCCGAAGGTGAAGGCATTGAATGACTCCATTGGCAGCATTGCCGGCATAGTGGAGCTGGAAGGCTTTGGCGACTCCACCGCGGCGGTGATGGCGCATTCGTATGGCAACCTGCGGCTCATCATGGGTCAGGGGCGAGTGAGCAACCTGTTGATGGAATTGGCAGGGCTGGATATCGCCGAGTCTTTGAGGTTTCTGCTGGGCAAGGACCGGCAGGTGACGCTGCGCTGTGCCTACGCCGATTTCAATATCGCCGACGGCGTCGCCAGCGCCAACTCGGTGGCCTTCGACACGACGGATACGGCGCTGCTGGTCCGCGGCGGCTTCAGTTTCCAGGACGAGACCCTGGACTTCACCCTGCTGCCCAAACCCAAGGACTTCAGCCCGATTTCGATCCGCACGCCACTGCGCATCGGCGGCACCTTCGCGCACCCGTCCATCGGTCTCAAAGGTGGTCCGTTCCTGTTGCGCAGTGCAGCCGTCGCGGCGCTGGTAGCCGTAGCGCCGCCGCTGGCCCTGCTGGGCTTGCTGGAGACAGGCCCCGGCCACGACACACTCTGCCCGGGCGATGCGCAACGCGGGGACCAGCGCCGCGACGCCGACAAGGACCGTGCGCAGCCTGTGCCTGGCCCGAAGCAGCCGGTGGTTACCGGCTGATCCCCTGCACTATGCGATGACGTCGCGCAGCGATTTGTCACGCGCGAACTGCGCAACGACATAGGAGCAGCTGCCGGACAGTTTCGTGTTGCTGCCACGTGCCCACGACACGGCCGCATCAAGCAGCCGGCGCGCAACACCTTGTCCACGCAGACTGGGATCGACAAAGGTGTGATCGATATCCACCACTGCCGCGCTGACCCGGCGGTAGGTCATCTCGGCAACCCGCTTGCCGTCCTGCGTCAGCACGAAGGCGCCGCCGTCGGGGTTGTGGTCGTGGGAAATCTCTTCTTTCATGATGGCTCCACTGATCAAGGCTTGCTGGCCGGGCAT
>JBEVNO010000183.1:0-10322 GCA_040508085.1 Steroidobacteraceae bacterium | reverse complement strand
CGGACGCCGCACGCCTCGACGAGGTGCGGGTCCACTGGCTCGGCAAGAAGGGTCTGCTTACTGAAGAGCTGAAGTCGCTGGGCAAGCTGCCGGCGACCGAGCGCCCGGCTGCCGGCGCGCGCATCAATGAGGCGAAGGTGGCGGTGCAGGCCGCGCTGGATGCACGACGCGCGCTGCTGGATGGCGCCGAGATCGAGCGCAAGCTGGCGGCGGGCCGCGTTGATGTATCCCTCGACGGGCGCGGCGAGCGCAATGGCGGCCTGCATCCGGTTACTCGTGCGCGGCTGCGCATCGAGCGGCTGTTCCGGGAAGTGGGCTTCGAAGTGGCCCAGGGTCCCGAGATCGAGGACGACTTCCACAATTTCACGGCGCTGAACGTGCCCGCCAACCACCCGGCGCGCGCCATGCACGACACGTTCTACCTGGAGCACGAGGTCAATGGCGAACGCGCACTGCTGCGCACGCACACTTCACCGGTGCAGATTCGCGCGCTGGAAGCCGCGCGCGAACGCCTGCCGCTGGCGGTGATCGCACCGGGCCGCGTCTATCGCATGGATTCGGATGCAACGCATACGCCGATGTTCCACCAGGTCGAAGGCCTGCTGGTGGACGAGGGCGTGAGCTTCGCCAACCTGAAAGCCATCCTGCATGGCTTCATGGAAGCCTTCTTCGAGCGCGATCTGGCCATGCGCCTGCGGCCTTCCTACTTTCCGTTCACCGAGCCATCGGCCGAGGTGGACATCACCTGTGTCGAGTGCGGTGGCGGTGGCTGCCGGCTGTGCAAGGGCACGGGCTGGATCGAGGTGCTGGGCTGCGGCATGGTGCATCCGAATGTGCTCGCCGCCTGCGGCGTCGACAGCGAGCGCTACACGGCCTATGCCTTCGGCATGGGCATCGATCGCCTCGCGATGCTGCGCTATGGCGTGAACGACCTGCGGCTGTTCTTCGAGAACGACCTGCGCTTCCTGCGGCAGTTCCGCGGCGGGTGGTCGTAGGTGAAGCTGCCGCTGTCATGGCTGGCGGATTGGGTCGATGTTCCCTGGGATGCCACGGAACTGTGCCGGCGTCTGACTGCGTCCGGCTTCGAAGTCGAAGGCGTGGAGCCCGCGGCGCCCGCGTTCACCGGTGTGGTGGTTGCCGAGATCACCGCGATCGCGCCGCATCCGGATGCCGAGAAGCTGCGCGTCTGCCAGGTGAATGCCGGCGGCGAAACATTGCAGATCGTCTGCGGCGCGCCGAATGCGCGCACCGGGCTGCGCGCACCGCTGGCGCGCGTCGGCGCGTTGCTGCCGGGTGAGCTCAGGATCAAGGCGGCCAGGCTGCGCGGCATCGAATCCGCCGGCATGCTGTGCTCGGCGCGCGAGCTCGGGCTCACGACCAATCACACCGGCCTGATGGAATTGCCGGCCAACGCGCCGGTGGGCCAGGACCTGCGCCAGTACCTGGCGCTCGACGATGCGGTGCTCGAACTCAAGACCTACGCCAATCGCGGCGATTCCATGTCAGTGCTGGGGGTGGCGCGCGAAGTGGTGGCGCTGACGGGCGGCGCGCTGAAGGCGCCGCCGGCTGCCGCGTTTGATGTGGCGGGCGTCGCGGGCGAGGCTCCCGTGGTGGATGCACCGCAGGCCGCGCCGCGCCTGCTGATCCGCCGCATCCGGGGTCTGGACAACCGCGGTGAATCCCCCCCCTGGCTGGCCGAGCGGCTGCGCCGCGCCGGGCTGCGCAGCATCAGCCCGGTGGTCGATGTCACGAACTATGTGCTGATCGAGCTGGGCCAGCCCATGCATGCCTACGATGCCTCGCTGGTGCGGGGTGCATTGCATGCGCGGCTGGCACGGGCGGGCGAGCCACTTACGCTGCTCGATGAGCGCCGCATAGAGCTTGCGCCGGATGTGCTGGTGATCGCCGATGACAGCGGTCCGGTGGCGCTGGCCGGAGTGATGGGTGGGCTCGCCACTTCGATCACTGCCGGTTCCACCGATGTGCTGCTCGAGGTCGCCTTTTTCGCACCCGACGCCGTCGCCGGCCGTGGCCGCCGCTATGGCGTGCTCACCGATGGTGGCCAGCGCTTCGAGCGCGGCGTGGATCCGCAAGGCCAGGCGCGCGCCATGGAGCGCGCCACTGGCTTGCTGCTGCAGCTGTGCGGCGGCGAGGCAGGTCCGGTGCAGGAGGCTGTCTCCGCAGGGCACCTGCCGGTGCGGGCGCCGGTGGTGCTGCGGCGTGCGCGGCTGGCGCTGCTGTCCGGCGCGCAGATAGCGGACCACGATGTGGAACACAGCCTGCGCGGGCTCGGCATGCGGGTGACGGCGCAACAGGATGGCTGGCTGGTCGTGCCGCCGTCGTGGCGCTTCGATATCTCCATCGAGGCGGACCTCATCGAGGAGGTGCTGCGCATCGTCGGCTTCGACGCCGTGCAGGAGCAGCCGACGCGGCTGCCGCAGCGCTTCGCACGCCGCAGTGAAACGCAGCTCGACGAGCGTGCGCTGCTGGATGCGCTCACCGGTCGTGGTTACCAGGAGGCGATCAATTACGCCTTTGTCGACCCGGCGCTGCAGGGCAAGCTGTTTCCAGGGCCGGCCATCAGGCTCGCCAATCCCATTGCCGCGGATCTGGCCGTGATGCGCGTGTCGCTGTGGCCGGGCCTGCTGAAAGCCGCGCTGGAGAATCTCGCCCGCCAGCAGGATCGGGTGCGGCTGTTCGAACGCGGCGCGGTGTTCCATGCGCAGGGCGGGGCGGTGCGCGAAACCCTTCACATCGGCGGCATCGCCGTCGGCGCGCGGCAGCCGGAGCAATGGGCGGCGGGCAAGGAAACCGCCGATTTCTTCGACCTGAAGGCCGACGTGGCCGCGCTGCTGCAGCTGGCCGGCGCGGCCGTCCAATTCAGCTGGCGGCCAGCCGGCATCGCCTGCCTGCATCCCGGCCGCAGCGCGGCGGTGGCACGCGATGGGCGCGAGATTGGTTGGCTCGGGGAACTGCATCCCCGGCTGGCCGATGAACTGGGTTTCACCGCGCCCTGCCTGCTGTTCGAGGTGGACATAGCGGCTGCGCTGGCGGCGCCGCTCCCAGCCTTGGCGCCCGTGTCCCGCTTCCCGCAGGTGCGCCGCGATCTTTCCGTGACTGTGCCGCTGGACACGCCTTTAAGCGCGCTCGTGGCTCGTGTTAGTGTTGTCGCGGGCAGTCTGCTGCGCGACCTCACGGTCTTCGACGTCTACCAGGGCGCGGGCATAGAAACAACACGAAAAAGCATCGCCTTTGGCTTGATTTTTCAGGATAATAACAAGACGCTGACAGACGAGGACGCGGATGCCCTGATGGCCTCCGTGGCCGCCGATCTCGGCGCCCAGCTGGACGCTCGCATACGGAACTAGCCATGGCCCTGACGAAGGCGGAAATCGCGGAAGCCCTGTTCGACCAACTGGGGCTGAACAAGCGCGAGGCACGCGAACTGGTTGACCTGTTCTTCGAGGAAGTGCGTGGCGCGCTCTCGACCGGCTCGCAGGTGAAGCTCTCGGGCTTCGGCAACTTCGACCTGCGCGACAAGAACCAGCGTCCCGGCCGCAATCCGAAAACCGGCGAAGAAATTCCGATCAGCGCCCGCCGCGTGGTCACGTTCCGTCCTGGCCAGAAATTGAAGGCGCGCGTCGAAGCGTATGCTGGAACCCCGGAACAATAACGAACTGCCGGCGATCCCGGGCAAGCGCTACTTCACCATTGGTGAGGTCAGCGAGCTGTGTGGCGTGAAGCCGCATGTGCTGCGCTACTGGGAGCAGGAGTTCCCGCAGCTGAAGCCGGTGAAGCGGCGCGGCAACCGCCGCTACTACCAGCGCCAGGACGTCATCGTCATCCGGCAGATCCGCAGCCTGCTGTACGAGCAGGGCTTCACCATTGGTGGCGCGCGGCAGAAGCTCGAAGGCGAGGAAGCGCGTACCGACGTGAGCCAGAGCCAGCAGATCGTGCGTCAGCTGCGCACCGAACTCGAAGATATATTGCGCATCCTGCGGCGCTGAGCGCTGCGTTGAGTGGGGGGGGCATGAAGAACACAACTCGTCTGCTGGTGGCGGGCGTTGCGCCCCTGGTGTGCGGCGCAATGCTGCTCGCAGGCTGCGTAAAGCAGGAGCCAGTGGCCGCGGCGCCACCGCCGCCGGTGGGCGGAACACTGCCGCAAGGCTTCACCGCACAGGCCAGCATCCTCGACCTGATGGCGGATTTTGTCGATCCCAATGCCGATGAGCTGTGGGAGGCGGTGGCCATTGTCAGCACCCGCACCGGCTCCGAGGAACACCACCCGCGCACCGACGCGGAATGGAAGGCAGTGCGCCGCAAGGCGCTGGTACTGATCGAATCCGCGAACCTGCTGGTCACAGCGGGGCGTCCGGTGGCGCACCCGGGGCAGCAGCTGCTGGAGCCGGGCGGCGAGGGTGACTTCACACCCGCACAGGCACAGGCCGAGATTGACAAGGATCGGGGTGCCTTCATCGGCTTTGCGCAGGCTCTGCAGGGCTCGGCCGTGCAGGTGCTCGGCGCGATCGACAAGCGCGATGTGGATGCCTACCTCGAGGCCGGTGGGGCGCTGGATGAGGCCTGTGAAGGCTGCCACAAACGCTTCTGGTACCCGAACTCGCCGTCGCCGCCGGGGCTTTGATCAGGCTTCCATCAGCCAGTCGTTGACGAGCTTGTAGCGTGCGGCCTTGATCTGGCGGAACAGGCCGTCTTCCAGCCAGTAGAGCCCGAAGCTCACCACGCGGAATACTTCGCCGGCCTTCAACGGCCGGCGGAAGTAATTCGGCTCGGGCCAGTCGCGGTAGACGCGGAACTCGGTGGGCAGTTCCGCGGCGATGCCGGTGGCATCAGCGATGTAATGAGACACCTCCACCTTCTCGTGGATATGTGACTTCACCTCGGCATAGAAATCGCGGATGGCGTTGGCGCCTTTGAGCGTGGCGTTGCCGAGCTCGAGCTCCACCTGCGGATGGTAGAACTCCAGGAAGCGCGGATCATTGGCATTGAACCATTCGACGTACTGCAGGTAGCGCGCCAGCGGCATGCCGCCGCCACGGGATGCTTCGCCAGGGGGCGGCGTCTGGGTTGCCTGGGCGGCCTGGCCGACGCGGCCGGCGGCAGCCAGGAGTGCGGCGCCGGCAAGGATCTGGCGACGCGTAGCGAGCTGCGGTGGCATGGGTGGCTCCTCCCGAAGTTGTACGGATCCCACAACAGTACTGTAACTATCGGCCTCTAGAGTCCCGGGTTCCTATTTACCGGGATTCCTCATTACATGAAGCCGCATTTTCCCTCGTCGGTTGCCGCCGCCGTCTCGCTGATCCTGCTCACCTGTACCGCCACCGCAACACGCGCGCAGGATGCCCAGGTGACCGGCGCTGAAACTGACCTGGACGAGGTGGTCGTGACCGCCGAGAAGAGCACGCGTTCCTCCGTGGCGCTCACCGAGGAGGCGCTGCAGGATCTGCTGCCGGGCATCAACCCGCTGAAGGCGATCCAGACACTGCCCGGCGTGATCTTCGAGACTGCCGACCCCTGGGGCAACAACGAGCAGAACGAATCGCTGATCATCCATGGCTTCAGCACGCAGCAGCTGGGCTACACCATGGACGGCGTGCCGCTGGGCGACCAGAGCTACGGCAACTACAACGGCCTGAGCGTGTCGCGCGCGGTGAGCAGCGAGAACGTGGCGCGGGTCGAGCTTGCCTCCGGTGCAGGCTCGGTGGGCGTGGCTTCCACCAGCAATCTGGGCGGCGCCATCGAGACCTATTCGAGCGACCCCGGCAAGGAATTCGGCGCCGATGTGCGCCACACGCTGGGCAGCTATGACGCCGGCCGCACCTTCGTGCGCATCGACAGCGGCGACCGGGGCGGCAATTCGGCCTATGTGTCGTACCTGCACCACGATGCGCGGGCCTGGGATTTCGACGGCCACCAGGGCGGTGACCAGCTGAACGCCAAGTTCGTGCACGAAGACGGCATCGGCAAGTTCACGGCCTTCCTGGACCTGCAGAAGAAGGTGGAGCCGAACGAGGACGCCACCGCCTTCGGCAACCAGCAGACCGCTGCGGCGGCCACGTTCACGCCGTATACGCGCCCGTTCCTCTACCCCAACTACGCCGCGGGCATGGCTTACCTGAATGCAACGGGCGCGCCGCCCGCCATCTACGGCAACAACTTCTCGAACTACTTCAGCGCCGCACAGCGCAAGGATGCGCTGGGGTACCTGAACTACGACTGGAATATTGCCGAAGGCATCACCTGGTCGAACCAGGCCTACTACCACGCCAACATCGGTCGCGGCATTGTCGCGGGGCCGGTGAACCAGGCTGGCCTGCCGGGTCTGTTCGCCATCTATTTCCCGGGGCAGAATTTGGTGCAGACCTTCGGCGGCACCGGCTACGAAGTGCGCACCACCGAATATGGCATCCACCGCGGCGGGCTGCGCTCGACGCTGAACTGGCAGGCCGGTGACAACAACATCCAGGCCGGCCTCTGGTACGAATACGACAGCGCCAGCCAGGGCCGTCGCTGGTATCCGTTCTCGGCCGCCAACAACGATCTCACGCCTTACGACCGTCCCGTCAATGCTGCCTTCACGCAGTACCTGTTCGAGAGCACCACCAAGATCCTGCAGCCGCACCTGCAGGATCAGTGGCAGGTGCTGCCGACGCTGCTGCTGCAGGCGGGCTGGAAGGCCAGCCTGCAGACCGCGGACGGCGACTTCCCGGTGAACCAGCGCAACCTGCCGACCACCAGCCCGCAGGTGCATTATCCGGAAGGCAAGATCACCTCCAACGAGTGGTTCCTGCCACAGTTCGGCGCTGTGTGGGATCTGACCAGCAGCGATCACCTGTTCTTCAACGTGCAGAAGAACCTGCGCCAGTTCCTGGTGTATGGCGCCGGCGGCGCCTCGCCGTGGAGCCAGGCCAGCCAGCAGGCCTTCGAGGATTTCAAGGGCGGCGTGAAGCCGGAGAGCGCGTGGACTTATGAGCTCGGCCTGCGCACCAAGCGCGTGCTGGATGGCAGCTTCCTGACCGGCATCGACGGCCAGGTGAACTACTACCATGTGAAGTTCTCCGACCGCCTGCTGAACGTGTCCACCTTCAGCTTCATCAATCCGAACCCCTCGTACCTGGTGAACGTGGGCGGCGTGAAGACCGATGGCGCCGACCTCGCCGTGACGCTGCATTTCGGCAACCACCTGCAGTTCTACAATGGCGTGTCGTACAACGATTCGAAGTACGATTCGGATTACTCGACGCAGGCCGCCAATGGGGCGATCACGGTGGTGCCGCTGTCCGGCAAGCAGGTGCCGCTGACCGCCAAGTGGTTGTACAAAAGCATCCTGAGCGGCAATGTCGGCAACTTCGAGGCGCAGCTGAGCGGTGATTACGTGGGCAAGCGTCCGGTGACTTACTTCAACGACATGTCGGTGGACAGCAAGTTCCTGCTGGGCCTGCAGGCCAGCTACACCTTCGAGCAGGCCTTCAGCACGCTGATCGATGAGTTCAAGGTGGCTGCCAACGTCACCAATCTCACCGACAAGAAGGGCGTGTCGACGGCCAATGTCACCGGCAACTCCGGCGGCTACGGCGCCTTTCCGCTGCCGCCGCGCATGTTCTTCGTGACACTGAGCGCGAAGCTGCGCTGATGCAGCGCCGTGCATTGCTGGCGGCGGTGGCGGCTGCGGTGGCATTGCCATCGCAGCCGCTGCGTGCCGCGGCGGGGGTGGCCGTGCCCGCGGCGCGCCCCGCCAGGCGCGTCGAGATCATGGGCCATCGTGGCTGCAGCGCGCTGCGGCCAGAGCACACGCTCGCGTCCTACGCAAAAGCGGTGTTCGACGGCGCGGATTTCATCGAGCCGGATCTGGTCTGCACGCGGGATGGCGTGCTGGTGGTGCGGCACGAGAACGAGATCGGCGCCACCACGGACATCGCGCAGCGGCCGGAATTCGCCGCGCGGCGCAAGAGCGTGACCATCGATGGCCAGCAGGAGACCGGCTGGTTCGCCAGCGACCTGACCCTGGCGGAACTGAAGACCCTGCGCGCGCGCGAACGCATCCCGCAGGTGCGGCCAGACAGTGCGCTGTTCGATGGCCGCTTCCAGGTGCTCACCTTCGATGAGGTGATCGATTTTGCAGCGGCGCTGTCGGCGACGCTGGGCCGGGACATCGGCCTGATACCGGAGCTGAAGCATTCGACCTTCTTCGCGTCGATCGGCCTGCCGCTGGAGGAGCGCCTGCTGCAGACCCTCGCCGCGCATGATTACACCCGCCGCGCGCCACTGGTGGTGCAGTCCTTCGAGGTGGCGAACCTCATGGCGCTGCGCGAGCGGCTGGGCCGGCCGGCGAATGTGCGGCTGATGCAGCTGACGGGGGACCCGCGCATGGTGCCGGCGGACATCGCGGCCGCTGGCGGCACCCGGCGCTATGCGGAACTCACCTCCGCGGCTGGCCTTGCGGAGCTGGCGCGCCATGTGGACATCGTGGCGCCACCCATTCCCGTGCTGATTCCCTGGGACGCCAATGGCCGGCTGCAGGCGCCCGCGGACATCATCCGTGACGCGCACGCGGTGGGGCTGCAGGTGCACACCTGGACATTCCGGCCAGAGAACCAGTTCATGGCGGCGGATTTCCGCAATGCAGACGGGCCCAATGTCCGCAATGTGGCCGGGTCCGTGGCCGAAATCCGCAACATGATCGCGGCGGGGATCGACGGCTTCTTCACCGATGACCCCGCCATTGGGCGGCTGGCGGCCGGGCAGGCGGGGGGATAAACCCCGGGCCGGCAGGGAGCAGGGCATTTCCGCGGGCCTTTCTGTATCATGCGCGCTCCCTCGGTCGGGGCGTGGCGCAGCCTGGTAGCGCACTTGCATGGGGTGCAAGGGGTCGGAGGTTCAAATCCTCTCGCCCCGACCAATACTTACGTTTTTCTCGTAAGTTCATTGTGGGCCAGTTCATGGGCCACTTTTCAGATCCGCTCACGACGGCGCCGAGAATCGATCGCACTTTGTCGCGAATCGACAATCTCCAATTCAATGGCCAAAACAGACGCGATTTGACGTCGCTTGAGACTTCTTGAGATGTCTTGATACCGGTACCAGGAGAGGACACAATTTCCGCTCGTAGTGCTCTGATCCTTAAGGAGATAGCGCTCTGGTCGGCTGGGGTACCCCCGGTTGTACCCACATTGCCCGGCACGCGAATTCTCACCCTGAAATCGTTGATGCGACCAAACGGCAGAAAAGGGCGCGCGTTCTGCCAGCAAGAAATCTGATCAAACCAGACCGAACTTGGCGGGCGCTTCGTGCATTCGCCTATTTCCTGTGATGCGCCGCAACAATAGGTGGAATCTCCATTGAGTTGGTGCAAAGTGTTACGTAACAAAACCTCAATTTGACGTAGGACAATTCCCGCCTGCAAGCTAGCGTCGGCATTGCAAGGATCGCCATGTCCACACTAGCTAGGAAGCTAAACGTCCCTATGCACCCTCGGCGTAGTCGGGAACGTACCCGAACGGTTCAGAGCGAGCGCGTTCGCGCAGATTCTCTACTCCGTAAGCAAGTTGGTTTAAAGCAGAGCCATCGCCGGGCCACAGCAGTGGACGGTGCAACCTGTGAGGCGAGGGTCAATGCAGGGCGCAGGTCCGAATGACACCAGCCGAGTACCTGTCCGCTCTCACAATCGTCTGGGTCTCTGCGATATCTGCGCTGGTCTTTTATCGGCTGATTGTTGGAACGATCTCGCTTGACGGAATTTTGTCCGATGGCATTGGTCAAGCGCCCAGCGTTGGGAGGTTACAGGCCCTCGTGATTACCCTCATGGCTGCGTTTGGCTACGCCCTGATGGAAGCGGAAAAAGGGGCGCTCATCCCGGTACCGGAATGGGCGATCTCTGTGCTTGCCGGTAGTCAGGGCTTCTACATCTTCCAGAAAACACCAATGGCAGTAGACAGGAGGGATCATGTCGCCTAACGAAATCAACATTGTGTATTGGGCGCTCGTTGTGGTCATCGCTGCTTTCACCGGCCTGACGCTCTTCAAACTCTGGCGTGCTGATCTAACCGGCCTGATTCAGGAAACGGACGGGAACAAGGCATCCCTATCCAGGGATCGAGCGAAATAAGCCTTCGCCTTGGAAAAAATAGAAGGCCGCATTTCCGAACCGCAGACCGAGCTACTAAGAATTCAGTGGAACATGGAAGTATGAAACTGACATCTACAGTAATTACATATAAGGGTGCTACAGGACTCCTCCCCGCGAGCTTTATCAGGGCGGCGACGCTACTGCTGCTGCCCCTCTTTGTTTCTTGTTCCAGTCAACT
>JBEVNO010000176.1:0-5188 GCA_040508085.1 Steroidobacteraceae bacterium | reverse complement strand
GAATCGGCGGGTGTGGATGCAAATCCCACTCGCCGAATCACCGGGAAAAATCTTCCACTGTGCCCGCGCAAGCGGGCACAGTCATATCTGAAACCCGGAAAAACAAGCCATGGGCGCGCAACAGCAACTCAAGCGGCAGGTCGGCGCCGCAGCACTGGAATACCTGCGCGACGACATGATCGTAGGCGTCGGCACCGGCTCCACCGTCAACGCAATGCTCGACCAGCTCGGCCCCTGGGTGCCGCGACTGAAAGGCGCGGTTTCAAGTTCAGAAGGATCGACGGCCAGACTCAAGGCGCTGGGCATCCCGGTGCTCGACCTGAACGAGGTGCCGGCCCTGGGCATCTACATAGACGGCGCCGACGAAAGCAATGACCGGCTGCAACTGATCAAGGGCGGTGGCGCTGCCCTCACCCGCGAGAAGATCATCGCGGCCGCGGCCGAGAGCTTCATCTGCATCGCCGACGAATCCAAGCTGGTTCGCACGCTGGGGCGCTTTCCGCTGCCAGTCGAAGTGATCCCGATGGCCCGCGCGCTGGTGGCGCGGCAGCTGGCGCGGCTGGGTGCCCGGCCCGTCCATCGCAGCGGCGTGACCACCGACAACGGCAACCACATCATCGACCTGCACGATCTGAGCATCGATGACCCGGTAGGCCTGGAGGCCGCGATCAACCAGATCACCGGCGTGGTGACCGTGGGGCTGTTCGCCCGGCGGCCGGCCGATGTGCTGCTGCTGGCCGCCCCGGACGGCGTGCGTCGCATCGACCGCCCGGTCTGACGGTACTATCTATAAGGAGGCGATCCGGGACTGGCTGATTGCCCGGCGGTCCACGCCCCTGCTAAGGTATGGGCATGCGTCACCAGCAGCACAACATCGCAAACGCCATCCCCGGCGGCGAGCTGCCTCGTGCGCGCCTGCACCTGCGTCGCCAGACGCACTAGTCGACTCTCCCGCGCCTTTTGGCGCATGATTTCCCCCTCTTTTTTTGCATGCGCCGTCCGCGCCACAGGCCTGTCTGCCTGTCCGGGCGGGGCTACCGGAGACGACCATGTTGAAGGACCCTTCGACCAAGTACCGCCCGCACCTCATCGACCCGCTGCCTGACCGCCGCTGGCCGGATGTGCGCATCACCCGGGCGCCGCTGTGGTGCAGCGTGGATCTGCGCGATGGCAATCAGGCCCTCATCGAGCCGATGGACGCCGCGCGCAAGCGCCGCTTCTTCGACATGCTGGTGAACATCGGCCTGAAGGAGATCGAGGTGGGTTTCCCCTCCGCCTCGCAGACCGACTTCGACTTCGTGCGCGAGCTGATCGAGCAGAACCTGGTTCCGGATGACGTCACCATCCAGGTGCTGACGCCGGCCCGCCCCGAGCTGATCCGCCGCACCTTCGAATCGCTGAAGGGTGCCCGCCGGGCCGTGCTGCACTACTACAACGCCACC
This sequence comes from Steroidobacteraceae bacterium, assembly GCA_040508085.1. Taxonomy (GTDB): domain Bacteria; phylum Pseudomonadota; class Gammaproteobacteria; order Steroidobacterales; family Steroidobacteraceae; genus ZC4RG30. The sequence goes on along the minus strand of JBEVNO010000176.1, from coordinate 3,746 downwards.
GCCCCCCTGTTCCGCCGGGTCGTGTTCCGGCAGGACGAGGCGGCCACCATCAAGCTGGCCGTGGATGCCGCCACGCTGGTACGGGAGCTGGCCGCCGCGGCACCGGAGACCGAGTGGGTCTTCCAGTATTCACCCGAGACATTCTCCAGCACCGAAATGCCCTTCGTGCTGGAAGCGTGCGAGGCGGTGCTCGATGCCCTGGGTTCGACGCCGGAAAACCCCGCCATCCTGAACCTGCCCGCGACGGTGGAGTGCGCCACGCCGAACATCTACGCCGATCAGGTCGAGTGGTTCTGCCGCACCATGAAGGACCGGCGCCGCGCCGTCATCAGCCTGCACCCACACAATGACCGCGGCACGGGCGTGGCCGCTGCCGAACTCGGCCTGATGGCGGGCGCCGATCGCGTGGAAGGCACGCTGTTCGGCAATGGCGAGCGCACCGGCAACGTCGACCTCGTGACGCTGGCTTTGAACCTGTATACCCAGGGCGTCAGCCCGAATCTCGATTTCGCCAACATCAACGAAGTGGCGCGCACGGTCGAGTACTGCAACCAGCTGCCCATCCATCCGCGCCATCCCTACGTCGGCGACCTGGTGTTCACGGCCTTCTCGGGCAGCCATCAGGATGCGATCAAGAAGGGATTCGCGGCGCGCCAGGAGGAGGACTTCTGGGAGATTCCCTACCTGCCGGTGGATCCGCGCGATGTGGGTCGCAGCTATGAATCCATCATCCGGGTGAACAGCCAGTCCGGCAAAGGCGGCGTCGCCTACCTGCTGGAGCAGGAATACGGACTGACGCTGCCGCGCCGGTTGCAGATCGAGTTCGCGCCCATCGTGCAGGCTGTGACCGATGCCAGCGGCAAGGAGGTCAATGCGGCGCAGATCTGGCAGCTGTTCCAGGATGAATACGTCGCGTACGAAGGACGCGAGTATCAGTACCGCGGCCATCATCTGGTCACGGCGACCGACGGTACCGACGGCGAGCTGCTCACGCTCAATGTGCTGAAGGGTGGCCGGCCGCTGCAGATCTCCGGCCGCGGCAATGGACCCATCGATGCGCTGGTGCATGCACTGGCGCTGCCCTTCGACCTGCTCTCGTACGAAGAACGGTCGATCGGCAAGGGCAGCGAAGCCAGGGCCGCCGCCTTCGTCGAGATCACCACGCCGTCACGGGTGACGCTGTTCGGCGTTGGCGTGCATGCCAACATCATCACCGCATCGATCCTGGCGGTGCTGTCGGCGGTGCGCCGCGCCGAGGCGCGCGACCTGCTGCCGGCTGCCGGCAGGGCCGTCGGCGCCTGAGCCTGGCCCGCGGGCCCGTTTCCGGGCACGGCGGCCAGGGCCAGGTCATGGCCATCACTCCACGCCTGATTCCAAATCAGGCGTGGGGTGCGTCCATCGTCCATCCCACTCACACCCGCGCCGCCGAACTTTCTGCGCTTCGGGCATGGGGCAGGCTCTGCCCGTGAGCTCTTTTCCACGCCGTTGACGCGTCTGCTCTCGCGGAACAAGCGTTCCGCTTCAAAAACGGGAGACGCGATGATGGGTGTGATGCTGACTGGCGCGGCGCAGATTTCTGCGGAAGTTCATGGCGGGCGATTGCTGCGGCGCTGGCCCGGGTCGTCCCTCGTGGCGGCGATCCTGGTGCTCGGTGGCTGCGGCGGCGATGGTACCGGCACCAGCGGCGATACGGGATCCGGCACAGCAGTGCCGCCAGGCGGTTCTGCGGGCAGCACCGTCCCCGCCGGCAGCAACACTCCCGTGCGCACCACGGGACGTCTTGCCGTGGCGGAAGTTGCCGGCACGGTGGATTTCGGTGGCGCAAGCCTGCCGACGGATATCGCCAGTTACGGCGTTCGTACCGCGGCGGGGCGCAGACAGGTGAGCACAGACGCCCGGGTCAGCACGCTGATCTTCGCTGGGGGACCGCAATACGCGGAGCTGCTGGATGGCAGCGGCCGTACCGTGATGCTGGGCTTCGTAACCCCCGCAGAACCCACCCTTTCCGCATTGTCCACCGCCAAGGCACTGGGCTACCTGGCACTGGCCGGCGCCTGGATGAAGGAAGAGGCGCGGCTGAAGCTGCTGGCAGAGCTGCCAACGCTGGCCGGGTTCCCGATGCTGCAGGGCGTGGTGCAGCAGCAACTGCGGGACATGGGCCGCCTGGACCTGGACAAGCCGGAACTGCGCAGCGCGATCCAGTTGCTGGTCAGCTCGGCCTATGGCCCGAACCCGGTGGCGACCGCTTCGGCACAGCGGCCGACGGTCAGGGCGCAGGGTGTGGTCGCGGATCAGACCACTGCCAGCGGCCTCTCGCTCGACACCACGGTCGACAGCCAGCTCACCGTGGAGAACGTCTACCTGCGCCGCGTCTCGCTGTTCGTGCGTCGTAATTCCTATGTGAACGCGGCGGGCCAGCAGGTGGATGAAACCAACCCGTTCACGCGCATCGACCTCCCGAATGTGGCGCGCTACGGTGGCATCACCGGGACGCTGGATGGCTACTTCAAGGGCGAGGTCGCCTATTCGCCGGTGCGCACCACCCCGCCGCTGGACATACCGCGCTTTCCCGGCGATGCCAAATCCACGCTGTACCAGATCTTCGCCATCGGCCCGGGCTTCTCCAGCCACCCGAACCTGAACGTGCCCGCAGACATCATCGCTGCGCAGCAGTTGCTGGAAGTGAAGGCGCTGTTCCTCGATGCCTTCGTGGTGCTGCTGGCCAATGTGGCGCTGCCGCTCAAGGGCGACCAGATCGACCAGTACCTGGAGTTCGCGTCGGCGAACGCCGTCATCACCGACATCATCGGCACGCTGAAGAACACCATGCCGGATGTGGTGGACAAGCTCGCAGCCGGGGACTACTACGCGGCACTGCAGACGCTGCTGACCTCGGCCTACACCTCGAACAGCATCCTGCCGGCGGTGGGACAGGTGACGCTGGATTTCCTGTGGGCCAACACCCAGATCAACGAGGACGACTACGAGATGATGTTCTCGGGCATGAAGGGCATGCTGGACAAGCTCGGCAAGATCGACGTGGGCTTCACGCTGGCGGACACCTTCCTGCTGTTCAGGGACATAGGGAAATCCAAGCGGATCGAGCAGTTCCTGGTCACCACCACGCCGGGCAAGGTGACGCTGGTGGCAGGCGCGAGCAGCATCTCGTACACATCGACCACCACCATCGATGCCGTCGTGCAGGACCGCGATCCGAATGGCGTGTACGAGTTCCGGTGGACCGTGTCGCCGCGGCCCAATTACTGGGTCGAGGACCGGACGCTCGCCGGTACGGACGACGCGCCCGATGGCGTACTGGTTACCCGCGAGGACCGCGTGAATATCCGCAGCCTCGTCTCCACCGAAGGCGTGGCCACCGTGCAGGTCGAGGCCTTCCGGCTGGACGGCGGGCGCCGTCAGGTGGGGGATGGCAGCACGACGGTCAAGTTCACGCGCGTGACCCAGGTCGTGACCACGCATGCCAACTTTCAGGGCATCTCTGGAATATTCCAGCAGAGCGATGGGCGTTATACGGCTGTCATCGCGGCCTACGTGGACCTGCCGCTGTCGGCCAATGTGTCGCAGTACGTGTTCGAGCGCCAGCAGGAAGGCGGCGGACGATGGAGAGGCGGGAGCATCAATCCGCCGCTTACCAAGGGCGATTTCTTCGAGGCCAGTGACAGCAGCAACCCGAGCGTCGGGGCCCGCGGCGTGATCAGCGCCCAGGCCGGCACAGGTACGTTCCG
>JBEVNO010000136.1:0-7415 GCA_040508085.1 Steroidobacteraceae bacterium | reverse complement strand
GCATGCAGGGCCAGTCGGACTGGGCGTATGCCTCGCTGCTGGTGCTGATCATCTTCATCTGGACCCCGCCGCACTTCTGGGCGCTGGCGATCTTCCGCCGCGAGGACTACGCCAAGGCGAAGATCCCGATGCTGCCGGTCACCCATGGCGTGGCGCATACGCGCAGGCAGATCCTGGTGTACACGCTGCTGCTGGTGGTGGTGACCCTGCTGCCGGTGGCGGTAGGCATGAGCGGCGTGTTCTACCTTGGCGGCACGCTGGTGCTCGACGCGGTGTTCGTCTGGTTCGCCTGGCGCATGCTCGACCCGCCGGACGAAGTGTTCTCGATGAAGATGTTCGGCTACTCCATCGTCTACCTGATGGCGCTGTTCGCGTTTCTGATGGTGGACCACTGGATGCTGCCGTTCCTGTGAGCTTCCTGCGCCGGCCTTGAAACCGGCCATAGCATCGCCATTGCTTTCATGACCCCAACAGGACGTGACGGTATGAAGCGATGGCTCTGGATGGCCGTAATGGTGGCTTCGATGGTGTGCGGCACAGCCGCTGCCGTGCCGGCAGGCAGTGTCGCTGACACCGCAACGCAGATAGTGACCTTGGCGGGCAACCACCGGCTGGTGATGCTGGGCGAATACCACGGCACCGCCGAGACACCGCTGCTGGTGGCCGACCTGATGGAACGCTACAGCCGCGACAACGCACCGGTGCGGTTGGGCTTGGAACTGCCGATGAGCGAGAACGCCGCGCTGGCGCGTTACCTGCGCTCCAGCGGCGATGCTGATGCGCGGGCGGCACTGCGCACCTCGCCGTTCTGGCAGGTAAAGGACGACCAGCACGACGGGCGCCGCAGCCGGGACATGCTGGCGCTGATCGAGACGCTGCGCGTGCTGCGCCTGCAGGGGCGCGACATAGGCGTGGCCGGCTATGACACTGAAATCAGTGCGTACGACAGTGATATGGATCGCGACGCTGCCATGGCCACGCACCTGCGCCAGCAGTTCAACGCACTGCCGGCCGGGGCGCGGATGTTGGTGCTCACGGGTAACGTGCACGCGATGCGCTACCCCTTCCCTGACGCGCCGCCGGAGATGAAGCACCGCACCATGGCGTCGTACCTGCTGGACCTTCCGCTGTACAGCGTGCGCGTGGAAGCGCTGCGTGGGCAGTTCTGGGGCTGCATGAACCCCTGCCGTGCGCTCACGCTGCGCGAATTGCCGGCGCAGGATCCGGTCGTCGAAACGGATCCGGAACGGTCCTACGACGTGTGGGTGCATCTGCCGGAGCTGAGCGTGGGGACGCTGACGGACCCGTAGCGAGGCCGAATGCCGAGGATGAGGTGCCCTGGTAGGGTCGCTTCCCAAACGACCGCACGCAGACACCACCCGTCCGGTAAGGCATGACCTTTGCCGGAGTTCGGCGTTGTAAGGCTCCCCTCACATGGATGGCGCTTGAGGCACGGTCTCTTGTAGGGGACCCCCGTATCGAGGGGAGGGGAACCGATTGCACGACCTGCAACGATGCACAGCGCTCACTTTCATCAGAAACAACCCCGTAGAAATGACGTCGCCAGACTTTGCTCCCTCAAACTGATGGTGCTCAAGTGACGTCCATAAGAGACATCGGGGTCGTAGCCGCGACGGCTGCTGCCGTACTCATTAGTGCAGAAGCATCTGCTGCGATGAAAACCCAGAGTCGTGCCACCTGTCTGTTGTTCGTCAATGGATCAATCACGTATGACAGGCCGCTTTTCCGGAGAATGCCGGGATCAGCCGCGAGCAAACAGCATGCGCAAGGTTTGGCCGTGTCGTTGCTGGTTGCTGCGTCGCTGTACAGTGCCCCGAGCTTCAGTGCCCAGGACGAAGTGGATGCAGTAGGAAAGTGGTTGAATGAGCGAACCATGCGCGCCGCAATGGAAGACAGCAGCAATGGAGTGCGCCGCTCGGCTGAGCAGGGTTCCTATCAGGTCATTCCCTTGTCTGAGTTGGATGCACCCGAAGAAGTAAAGCAACACTTCCGTGCCGAAATAGCGCTGAGTCGAGCCGGAGTGCGGCGGGTTTCCAATGGCGAGATCCCATCGCAGGGTCAGCTGATCTCGTCGCTTCCGAGAACCGTACGTTCAAACGCAGAACTGCGTCGGCGATTGTCTTCCCCGCCATCCGATCTCCACGGCACACTTCTCGGTGCGGCGGAGCTGATCGGAATGGAGCCAAGCGGCGCACTGGATGGGATCAAATCCACCGGTCTGACCCGCTTCTATCGGGTGAATGGCCTGGGTATCGTCGAGTTCAATGAACACAACTTTCGTGCCCAAGGCAGCAAAGTAGAGGTGATCGCAGAGTTTCAGAACATCCGCGTTAACGGTGTGCCTGCGCAGCTGGAACAAGTCTTTGATGATCGTGGGCGCAGCCGCGCAACGTTGGAATGGGCAGGGGAAAGCAAGGCCTACTCGCTGATCGCTATCGGGGAAGGCGACGTGGAGCAAAAAGCCATCGCGTTGCAACAGATCGCCGCGGGTGTGAAAGATTGATCCGACGGCGATAGCGGCTCGACGCTTCCACGTGCTGTCTTCCGAAAGGGTCGCTCGACAGACGACTTCAGATAACGCCGATCAGCGCAATGGCGGCATGACCTTTGCCGAAGGTGTGTCGAACGGCCGATGTCGTTGGGCATCACGCCCATATCGGCCGCTCACCGGTATCGGCGGTCGCCTGTCGAGCGACCCTACCGCGGGTTGACCGGATCACGCGCATACCGCTGCGCGATCATCGCGCAGACGATGAGCTGGATCTGGTGGTAGATCATGATCGGCAACACGATCGCACCGAGGCTGCCGCCGGCGAACAGCACCTTGGCGATCGGCACGCCGGTGGCCAGGCTCTTCTTGGAGCCGCAGAACAGGATGGTGATCTCGTCTTCGCGGTTGAAGCCCAGCCGGCGCGCGATGAAGCGGATCAGCGGCATCGCGATGCCGAGCAGGACCGCCGCCACCACGGCGACGCTCAGCAGCGATACCAGCGGCGTCTTGCTCCACAGGCCTTCGTTGACCGCCTCGCCGAACGCCGAGTAGACCACCAGCAGGATGGTGGCCTGGTCGGTATAGCGCAGCAGCGCGCGCTGGCGTTCGACCCAGCCGGCGATCCACGGGCGCAGCAGATGGCCGGCCACGAACGGCACCAGCAGCTGCAGCATGATGCTCAGGATCGCCTGGCCGGGGTTGTGCATGCCGCCCTCGGTGCCGGCCAGCACGGCCAGCAGCAACGGGGTCAGGAACACGCCCAGGATGCTCGACAGCGAGGCGCTGCAGACCGCCGCCGGCACGTTGCCGCGGGCGATCGAGGTGAACGCGATCGAGGACTGCACGGTGGAGGGCAGCGCGCACAGGAACAGTACGCCGATGTACAGCTCGGGCGTGAGCAGCCAGCCATCCAGGGGTTTGAACATCAGCCCCAGCAGCGGGAACATCACGAAGGTGCAGGCCAGGATGGTCAGGTGCAGGCGCCAGTGCAGCAGGCCGGCGACGATCGAGGCGCGCGACAGGCGGGCACCGTGCAGGAAGAACAGCGCGGCGATGGCGACATCGGTGACATCGTCGAGCACCATCGCGGCGGCGCCCTGCATCGGCAGGAAGGACGCCAGCAGCACGGTGCAGAGCAGGGCGAGGGTGAAGTTGTCCGGTCGCAGGCGCGACCACCAGCGGGTCATGGTGGGCAGGCTCCTGATAGGCAGGGAAAGGGAACGGAAGCCGGGCGCGCGATCGGGGTGTCCTCAGCGCAGCCCGGCGCGGGCCTTGAGCAGCTCGCGCAGCTCGTACTTGTCAGTATCGTCCAGGCCCTGCTGCCGCTGCTTTGCCTGAAGCTCGTCCAGGCGTTGCATCAACAGCTGTTTTTCCAGCTGGGCCACCGCGTCATGCAGTTCCTGGGTCCACATCGCCTCGTCGCCCGGCAGGGTCTGCGCGGCCAGCTTGTGCAGCGACTCCTGCTCTTCGCGCCCTTCGAAGTGCTCCAGCAGGGCGCCGGTGCTGATGTCCGGGCGCTGCTCGACCAGGGTCAGCAGTTCGGTCAGCAGGTCGATCCCGGGCAGGCGCAGCCCGTGGAAGTGGTGGCCTTCCAGCGTCATCGCCAGCGAGGGCTGCTGCAGCAGGATCGCGATGGCCGCGCGCACCAGGCTGCGGCGCTGGGCCGGGGCCACGGCGCGCATCGGCGGCCGCGCGGGCTGGGCGGAGGCGCTGGGCTTGGCGCCCAGGCCGGTCAGCGTGGTCAGCTGCTGCTTCATCAGGTCGCCGAAGGCGCCATCGGGAATCTGCGCCAGCATCGGCTTGGCCCGCTCGGCCAGGCGGGCCTTGCCATCGAGCGTGCCCATGTTGACCTCGCGGGTGAGCTCGTCGAAGAAGAACTGCGACAGCGGCGTGGCCTGCTGCAGGCGCGCATCGAAGCCCTCGCGGCCTTCCTTGCGCACGATGGTGTCCGGGTCTTCGCCATCGGGCAGGAACAGGAAGAAGGCCTGGCGGCCGTCCTTCATGCGCGGCAGCACCGATTCCAGCGCGCGCCAGCCGGCGCGGCGGCCGGCGGCATCGCCATCGAAGCAGAAGAACACGTCCGGTGCGTTGCGGAACAGCAGCTCGGCGTGGTCCGGCGTGGTCGCCGTGCCCAGCGTGGCCACCGCCTGGGTGACGCCGAACTGGAACAGCGAGACCACGTCCATGTAGCCCTCGACCACGATCAGCCGCTCGATCTTCTGGTTGGCCTGGCGCACCTGCCACAGGCCGTACAGCTCGCGGCCCTTGTGGAACAGCGCGGTCTCGGGCGAGTTGAGGTACTTGGGGCCGTCATCCTTCTCCATGACCCGGCCGCCGTAGGCGATCACGCGGCCGCGGCGGTCGAAGATCGGGAACATGACCCGGTCGCGGAACTTGTCGTAGACGTGGCCGCGGTCGTTCTTGGAGAACAGGCCGGCGCGGTCGAGCAGCTTCATCCGCCGCTCGTCCTTGCCCAGCGCATCCTTCAGCGCGCTGTAGCCATCGGGCGCGTAGCCGATCGCGAACCGCGTGCGGTTTTCTTCATCCACGCCGCGCTGATCCAGGTAGGCGCGTGCCTTGTCGCTGCCCTCCAGCGATTTCTGGAAGAAGCGCGTGGCCGCATCCAGCGCCGAATACAGATCGCGGCTGTCGTCCTGCTGCTGGGCGGTGCGCGGCTGGGTGTCGCGCGGGACTTCCATGCCGACGCGCTTGGCCAGCTCATCGACCGCATCAAGAAACTCGAGGCGGTCGTAATTCATCAGGAAGCTGATCGCCGTGCCATGCGCGCCGCAGCCGAAGCAGTGATAGAACTGCTTGGTGGGCGAGACCGTGAACGAGGCCGAGCGCTCGTCATGGAACGGGCAGCGCGCCGCATATTCCTTGCCCTGGCGCTTCAACGGCACGCGACTGCCCACCACCTCGACGATGTCGGAGCGGGCCAGCAGGTCGTCGATGAATGCGTCGGGGATACGGGCCATGGGCAGCAGGCGGGTGGCGCGGCCGATCACGGCCACGCGCGGAAGCGGGGGTGCCGCTAGTCTACTAGCTGCTGGCCGCTTCGCCCGGTTTCGGCTCGGGGATGCCCGCCGCAGCGAGGTGGAAGCGCGCACGCAGGCGCTCATCGATCACCGCGGTCATCAGTGCACCGACGAAGAACACCACGGTGGCGTAGTAGATCCATACCAGCGAGATCACCAGCGCCCCCATCGAGCCGTAGGCGCTGCCCGGCGCGACGGTGGCGATGTACAGGCCGATGCCGTAGCGGCCCAGGGCGAACAGGCCCGAGGTGATCGCACCGCCGATGAAGGCCTGGCGCCAGGCGACGCGGCGGTCGGGCAGGTAGTGATACAGGAACGCGAAGCCGACCGTGTACAGCGCCAGGCTGGTCAGGTAGCCGATCGCCGGCAGCGCGGAGGGCAGCTGCGCGAAGGCCACCTGCAGCATGGTGGTGGCGGTCATCGAGAGGATCAGCAGGAAGCCCAGTGCCAGCACCACGCCGAAGGAAAACACGCGCTTGCGCAGCCAGGCCACGATGCCGTCCAGGCGCTCGCCGCTGGTATTGAAGATCAGGTTCAGTGCGTTCTGCAGCTGGGCGAACACGGCGGTGGCACCGATGAACAGCAGCAGCGTGCTCCACAGCCCCGCCAGCGAGCCGACATCGGGCTGGTTGTCCGCGTTCTTCAGCACGGTATCGGCCACGGTCGCCGCACTGCTGCCGGCCACATCGCTGATCTGGGTGATCAGGGCCTGCTGCGCGGGCGGGTACAGCGAGGCGGTGATCCACAGCAGCAGCACCAGCAGCGGGGCCATCGAGAGCAGGGCGTAGAACGAGACCGAGGCCGCCTGGGTCAGGACGTCGATCTCCACGAAGCGTTTGCCCACGGCCATCGGGAAGCTGCGTTGCAGCCGATCCACGTACTTGTGCAGTCGTGGTGGCACACCGGCGTGGCCGTGTGCAGGATCCGGAACGGGCGCGGGGGAGGGAGGCAGTGAAGACATGCCTGATATGTACCAGCCCCGGTTCGAAGGGCAAGTGAAGCGGTGACGGCCGCGGGCCGTCACCACGGGAAGCATCCGGCAACGGCAGGCGCCGTTACCGACACACTCAGCCGGCGAGCTGCTGCTTGACCAGCTTGGAGACCAGGCCCATATCGGCCTGACCGGCCAGGCGCGGCTTCAGCGCGCCCATCAGCTTGCCGATGTCGGCCGGGGTGGTCGCGCCGGTTTCAGCGATGGCGGCCTGGATGGCGGCCACGATCTCGGCCTCGCCCAGCTTGGCCGGCAGGTACTGGTCGATCACCACGATCTCATCGCGCTCGATCACGGCCAGGTCTTCGCGGTTGGCGGCTTCGAACTGGGTGACCGAGTCCTTGCGCTGCTTGACCATCTTTTCCAGCACGGCCAGCACGGCGGCGTCGTCCAGCTCGATGCGCTCATCGACTTCGCGCTGCTTGATCGCGGCGTTCATCAGGCGGATCACGCCCAGGCGGTGCTTCTCGCCGCTCTTCATGGCGGCCTTCATGTCATCGGTGAGCTGCTGCTTCAGGCTCATGGAACACCTCGGTATCGGTCAAAGAAGGGGCGGGGCGCGTGTGGAACTGGAACGCAAAAAGCCGGTAACGCTCGCGCGTTCCGGCTTCGGCTCCGTCACGACAGGCCAAGGCCTGCCGTATCGAAGTTGCGTCCGATCAGTACAGGCGCTGACGCTTGGTGACGTCGCGCGACGAGCGGCGCAGCTGACGCTTCACAGCAGCGGCAGCCTTACGCTTACGCTCCTGGGTCGGCTTTTCGTAGAACTCGCGCTTGCGGGTTTCGGCCAGCACGCCGGCCTTTTCGCAGGTGCGCTTGAAGCGACGGAGCGCAAACTCGAAGGGCTCGTTCTCGCGGACTTTAACGCTGGGCA
>JBEVNO010000110.1:0-7459 GCA_040508085.1 Steroidobacteraceae bacterium | reverse complement strand
AACCAGAAGTTACGGCGCCGATCGCGAAGTGGTGCTGCGGCTTCTCAATGAGGCGCTGGCGACCGAGATCGTCTGTGTACTGAGATATCGCCGCCACTACTTCATGGCCAATGGCGCGATGGGCGAGGCGATCAAGGGTGAACTGCTCGAACATGCAAAGGAAGAGCAGGGTCACGCGGACCTGATTGCCGAGAGGATCGTGCAGCTGGGCGGCGAGCCCAACTTCAATCCGGCTGGCATCATCGACCGCAGCCACGCGGAATACGTGGAAGGCACGACGCTCGCCGACATGGTGAAGGAAGACCTGATCGCGGAACGTATCGCGATTGAATCCTATACGGAGATGGTCAACTACCTGGGCAAGGCGGATTCCACCACACGGCGCATGCTGGAAGGCATCCTCGCCAATGAGGAAGAACATGCCGACGAAATGGCCAGCATGCTGGAAACTCTCAGCGGCAACCGCGGTTGAGCCCCCGACAAAGGACGAAGCGATGAACAGGGACATCATCCAGGGCAACTGGAAACAGGTCAAAGGCGCCATCAAGGCCAAGTGGGGCAAACTCACCAACGACGACCTGGATCAGCTGGAAGGCAACTACGACATGCTGTGCGGCACGATACAGAAGGCGTATGGCGTGTCGCGGCAGCAGGTGGAAAAGGAACTGCTCAAGCTGCATTGAGCTTCCCGGTTTTCTCTCCCCAAAAAAAAGCCCCGTTTCCGGGGCTTTTTCTTTACGCCGCTGGGGTGGCGCTCAGCTCTTGACCTTCAGCTGGTTGTCCACCGACTTCACGCCCTTCACGCTGCGCGCGATGCGGCCGGCCTTCTGGATCTCGGCACCCGAGCTCGCCCAGCCGGTGAGCTTCACCCGCCCGTTCATCGAATCGACGTTCACATCGAGGCCATCGACCTGCTTGGTATCCAGCAGCTCGGCCTTGACCTTGGCGGTGATGCTGACGTCATCGACATACTGGCCGGCAGTCGACTGGCCACGGAACACATTGCAACCGGAAAGCGCGAGGCTGCCGGCGATGATCGCCGCGGCCAGCATATTGAACTTCTTCATGGAGACACCTTGTGGTTTGCAGGATACAGCTCCTGCGCTGGGTACCACTGTGGCGGCGCGCGGGTCGGCAGTCAGCCTGCGCAACCCTCAATAGCGTGTAGGACAGGCCCTATCCAGCCGGTTCTTCCTACAGTTGGTCGGCCTATCGACTGACGGCAACGCGCATTCGCGCCTCGCATCATCTGTCTCACCCGGACAACACCCGGACCACAATTGGAGACCCGAATGAACAAGATCACGCGCATTGCCGCCACGGCGGCCGCACTGGCCACGCTGGGTGGCGTATCGACCGCGATGGCTGCGGAAGGCCCGTACATCGGCGCCAGCGTCCTGCAGGCCCGTTTCGACCAGGACAATTTCGATGTCGATGACGTGGATGATGACGACATCAGCTTCAAGGTTTTCGCTGGCATCCAGCTGACTCCGCTGTTCGGCCTCGAAGCCGGCTACACCAACTTCGGCAGCTCGGATGCGCCTTCCGTGCCCACCGGTGGCACGTTCAAGGCCGAGGCTGAGGCCTGGTCGGGCTTCGGCACGCTGTCCTTCCCGGCCGGCCCCGTGCAGCTGTTCGCCAAGGCCGGTATGGCCCGCATCGACGCAGACGGCAATGTCGGCGCGGTGACCTTCGACGACAAGAGCTGGGAGTTTGCCTACGGCGTTGGCGCCCAGCTGAACTTCGGCAACCTGGGCGTGCGCGCCGAGTACGAGCGTTTCGACACCGATGTGGTGGGCGACCTCGACGTGATCTCGGTGGGCGTGGTGTTCAAGTTCGGCACCACCTGATCCGCACATCGACAAAACGGGTAAAACCAGAGGAGACTCCTCCGCAACAGCGGAGGAGTTTTTTTTATGAGCGAAGCAACGAGTGCCGCCGCGGCGGCGTTGAAAGCAGAATTGTCGAAGCTGGTTGAGGATCTGGCGGAACTGGCCAGCAAATCGACCGGCATGGGCGCAGAGCGCCTGGACCAGCTGAAGGATGGATTCCGCGAGCGCATCGACCAGCTGGGCACCGAGGCGCGCAGTACCGCCGGCAGGGTGCGGCAGCAGGCGGATGAGGTGCTGGAGCACGCCGACAGCTACGCCCACGAAAAGCCGTGGAACCTGGTCATTGCCGCCGGCCTGGTGGGCCTGGTGGTGGGTGTGCTGGTCGCGCGGAAATGAGCGAGCCGGCGCCCCATCGCGAGGAAGGGCAAGCCGAACTGCCGGGCGTCTTCTCCGGCCACCTGCTGGGCTATGTCGATCTGGTCACCGCCCTGCTGGGCGCGTGGCAGGCGTCGGTGCGCCGCAAACTGCTCGGCGGGCTGCTGGCGATGGGCGGGCTCGCCGTCGGCACCATGCTGCTGACCGTGGGCAGCGTGGCGGCCGCATGGGATACCGCATACCGCTGGCATGTACTGCTGGGTGTGTCCGCGGCCTACCTGCTGCTGGGAGTGCTGGGGATCTGGATGCTGACGCGGCCGTCGGCCGTGCCGGCACCCATGAGCGTGCTCACTGCCGAACTGCGCAAGGATGCAACGCTGCTGTCGCAGGCGCTGCGCAGGCCTGCGCCATGAACGGCTCATCACCATTCGGGCTGGTCGACCCGGCAACCCGGCAGGCGCTGGCGCGGCTGCATGAATCCCGCATCCGGCTCGCCGACTGGGCGCACGACATGGCGGCCAGGCGTGTGGAAGAGCAGCAGGGCTTCCACCCGAAGAGCACCACCTTGCGCACGCTGATGTCGATCGGACAAGTGCCGTTCGCGCAGTTGCGCCTGCCGTGGGTGCGCTGGGCGTTCTCGGCGTTCCTGATGCTGCGGTCGATGCGGCGCCGCTGAGGCCTCGCAGCCTTTTCAGTCCAGGCGCTTGTGGAAGCGCAGGATGGCGGCCGTCATCATCACTGCGATGAAGGCCAGCAGCGCCAGCGCGTCCGGCCACAACTCAGACAACGAGGCGCCGCGCAGCATGATGCCGCGAATCAGCCGCAGGAAGTGCGTCAGCGGCAGCACCTCGGCCAGCCAGCGCGCCGCCGTCGGCATGCCGGCAAACGGGAACATGAAGCCCGACAGCAGGATCGACGGCAGGAACACGAAGAAGGTCATCTGCATGGCCTGGAACTGCGACTGCGCACGCGTCGAGATCAGCAGGCCCAGCGCCAGGTTGGCGATGATCAGCAGCATGGCCGCGGCGTAGACATCGGCCAGGCTGCCGGCGATGGGTACGCCGAATATCCAGGTGCCCAGTGCCAGCACCACCGTGGTCTGCAGCAGGCCGATGACGATGTAGGGGGATACCTTGCCCACCATCAGCTCGGCGCGGCTGATCGGCGTGGCGATCAGCAGTTCCATGTTGCCGCGCTCGCGCTCGCGCACGATGGCAACGCCGGTGAACAGCACCATGGTCATGGTGAGGATCACGCCGATCAGGCCGGGGACGATGTTGATGGCCGAGCGGCGCTGCGGATTGTAGAAACTCACCACGCTGATCGGGCCGGCCGGCGGGCCGGTGCTGTGTATGGCGCGTTGCGCGGCTGGGTCCAACGGCATCTGCGCCAGCTGCGCGGCCGCGCTCTGCACCACTGTGTCGCTGCCATCCACCAGCACCTGCACCGCTTCCCGGCCCTCGAAGCGCCGCGCCTCGAAATCCGCCGGCACCACGATGCCGATGCTGATCTCGCCGCGGCGCAGTGCATCGGTGAGCTGCTGCGGCGTGGTGGCGGCCAGCCGCGGCGAGATCACGCCGGAGGCCACCATGTCCATCACCACGGCGCGGGAGCCGCTGGTATTGGCCAGATCGGCAACGCCCGCTGCAAGCCCGCGCAGGTTGAGGTTGATGGCATAGCCGAACAGGATGAGCTGCATCACCGGAATGCCGAGGATCATCGCGAGCGTGATGCGGTCGCGGCGCAGCTGGCGCACCTCCTTCAGCATCACCGCCGACAGCCGGCGCCAGTTCACGCGGCACGCTCTGCGGCGGCGGCACGCGCACCGGTGGAGGCGACGAACACATCCTCGAGGTTGGGGGTGCCGGATTCCACCGTGGCTTCGATGCCGGCCTGCTGCAGGCTGCTGCGGATGCGTTCCATGGCAGCGCCGCCGTCATCACACAGCACGCGCAGCGAATTGCCGATCTGCGCCACGCTGAGCACGCCGGGCACCGCGCTCAGCACCTGCTGCGCGCGGCGGGGCGCGGCGGCATGCACCACCAGACTGCGGCCGGCGAGCGCCTGGGTCAGATCGGCGGGCGTGCCATCCGCCACCAGCCGGCCACTGTCCAGGATGGCAATGCGATGGCAGCGCTCGGCTTCGTCCATGTAATGCGTGGACACCAGCAGCGTGGTGCCGGCATCGGCGAGGTCGAACAGCTTCTCCCAGAAGTCGCGCCGTGATTCCGGATCCACCGCGCTGGTGGGCTCGTCCAGGAACAGCATCTCGGGCTGGTGGATCACGGCGCCGGCGAGTGCCAGGCGCTGCTTCTGCCCGCCGCTCAACGTACCGGCAAGCTGCTTCTGCCGGTCGGCGAAGTTGTACTGCTGCAGCAGCTCCTCGATGCGGCGCCCGCTGCCGGCCTTGGGCACGCCGAGCACCGCGGCCATGAATTCCAGGTTCTCGCGCACGGTCAGATCCTCGAACAACGAGAACCGCTGAGTCATGTAACCGATGCGCAGGCGCAGCGCCTCGGCCGCGGCGGGAATCTTCAGGCCGAGCACCTCGATGTCGCCCACGCTGGGCGTGAGCAGGCCGCCCAGCATGCGGATGGTGGGGGATTTGCCCGAGCCGTTGGGACCGAGGAAGCCGTACACATTGGCGCGCGGCACGCTGAGGTCCACGTGATCCACGGCCGTGAGCGTGCCGAAGCGCTTCACCAGCCCGCGGGCGCGGATGGCGAAGCCGCCGTCGCTGTTCATGGCGCGAGCTCCACCCACAGCGGCAGCCCGGCCGGCAGCTCGCGCGCCTCGGCGCCGAGCTGGATCTCGGCCAGGTAGCTCAGCCGCGATACATCCTGGCCAGTGAGCGCGTAGTAGGGGGTGAAGGTGGGGTCGCTGCGCACCATGCGCACCTTGCCGGCCCAGGCTTCGTCGCGCCCCTGCACATGCACCTGCACGGCATGGCCGACCTTCACGCCGGCCCGCAGCGCTTCGGGCACATAGACCCGCGCATAGGGCGCGTCTCCGGCCAGCATCACCACCAGCGGCCCGCCCAGCGGCGCCTGGTCGCCCAGGCGGTAGGGCAGGCTGTCGATGACGCCATCGCGCGGCGCCACCAGCGTGAGCTTGTCGAACAGCACCCGTTGCGCGGAGGTCTGCGCCACGGCAGCTTCCGAGGCGGCCTCGCCCTGCGCGATCTGCTCCGCGCGCGTGCCGTGGGTGAGTTCCAGCAGGGCTGCGCGCGCGGCGTTCACCTGCGCATCGGCGTTGTCGGCGGCGGCGCGGGTGCGATCCACTTCGGCCTGCGCCACCAGCTTCTGCTTCACCAGTTCGGCCATGCGGCTGTACTGCGCGCGTGCATCCACCTGCTGCGCCTGGGCGGCGGCCAGCGTGGCACGCGCACGCGCCACTTCCTCGCCTCTTGGACCCGCACGCAGTTCAGCCAGCGCCGCGTCACTGCGCCGCTGCTGCGCGGTGGCGGCTGCCAGCTGTGAGCTGCTGCCGGTGTCTTCCAGGCGCAGCAGCACATCGCCGGCGCGCACCGGCTGGCCCTCCCGTACCTCGATGGCGATGATTTTCTCCGCCGCCGGCGCGGGCAGCGTGACGCGATCCCATTCCAGCGTGCCCAGCGCGCGCGGCGGCGCCTCGCCGCAGGCGGCGAGCAGGAGCGGCAGGCCCCACCACAACACATGCTTCATGGCCTCACCCTTCCATCCACAAAAATAGATCTGACCCCATTTCCGGAAATGGGGTCAGATCTATTTTTACATGGGGGAGAAGAGTTCGTAGCGGCCGCGGCCGGCGGCCTTGGCGCGGTACAGTGCGGTGTCGGCTTCGCGGTACAGCAGGTCGAACCCGCCCTGCAGGCCCTGCGTGATGCTGATGCCCACGGACACGCTGAAGGGCAGCGGCGCGGCGACTTCGCGCACAGCCTGCAGCAGCCGCGCCACCACGGCCTCTGCCCCGGCACGGTCGCAATCCGGCGCGAAGATCAGGAATTCATCTCCGCCCAGCCGCGCCGCGAGATCACCCGGCCGCAGCGCGCCCTGCAGCGCCGCGGCCAGCACCTGCAGCACTTCGTCGCCGGCCACGTGGCCGTGCGTATCGTTGATGTCCTTGAAGTTGTCGATATCCACCAGCAGCGCCGCGTGCGAGGCCACACCGGATTCGCGCCACAGCGCCTGGATGCGGGCCATCGCGCCGCGGCGGTTCGGCAGGCCGGTGAGCGCGTCCTGCATCGAGGTTTCGTAGTGGCGCTGCAGTTCCATCTCGCTGGCGTAGCGGTAACGCGCATAGAGATAGCCCAGCAGCAGCGCCACCAGCACCACCACGACGGCGCTCGCAATCTCGATGCGCCGGAAGCGCTGCTCCTCGGCCACGTAGTAGTCGAGATCGAAATCAACTCCCGAGAACCCCGCCACTTCGCCGGCGCTGTCGAAGATCGGCGCATGGCCGGACAGGAAATAGCCGTAGTCGTCGTACTGGAAGCCGGGGTTCACGTAGATGTGCCCGGCCATGATCACATCCAGCCAGTCACGCGGATAGCCCTCGCGCAGCTCGAAGGGCTCACCGTATGCCGAGGCGCGCAGGTTGCGGCGCCGCGCGAAGTCTTCATCCTGCGCGGTATCCAGCACGAAGAAGGCACGGCCTTCCTTCACGCCCATGGTGTACAGATAAGCGGCCTCGGGCCAGCGCTCGTGCAGGCGCACCAGCACGGCAAGCTCGAGCCGGCGCACCGCTTCCACATCGCCGGTGCCCTCGACCAGCTGCCGGTGCAGGTCACCATCGATGGGGCTCGCGGCCAGGCGCGCAGCTTCATCCACATGCGCGCGCAGCACCTGCAGCCGCGCGTCGCGTGCCAGGATCTGCGGGACCAGCACCACGGCCAGCAGCAAGGTGGCCAGGATGGCCGTGGCGATCAGCAGCGTGCGGGTGCGGAACTGGAGCAGTCGGTCGGCAGGCATGGGGGGCGCATTCTGCCACGGCGGCGATGCAGCGCCGCCGTGCGTGTCAGTGCAGCGTGGCTCGCTCCAGCAGCAGCGCCACCTTGTCGTGGCCACCGGCCTTGGCCACATCCAGCGGCGTGCGGCCTTCGTTGTCGCGCACGGCCAGATCCACGCGCGCCTGGATCAGCTCGGCGGTGATTTCCTGCAGGCCATACTGCGCCGCCATCAGGATGGGCGCGGCGCCGGTGCCATTCTTCGAATTCACGCCGGCGCCGGCCGAGATCAGCAGCGAGACCAGCTCCACGTCGCCGGCGCGCGTGG
>JBEVNO010000083.1:0-10125 GCA_040508085.1 Steroidobacteraceae bacterium | reverse complement strand
TGGTCGATGGTTCGAATCCATCACGGCCCACCATTGCATCAACGAATCAGGTCGTAAAAAAGGCACCGCTCTGCGGTGCCTTTTTCGTTTGACACCTACACGATGGCTACACGTCAGACGCTTTAAGCGCTGGAAAAAAGCTGAACAAAACCGCTTGTTGATCATGTAGACCAATTCAGCACCTACAACGTGTGTTGACACCAATGTATTGACGACAATTGCCGTTGTCGTCAATATCTTTAAATTGCTTAACAACAATGATGCTTGAGCGTTATGCTTGAGCGACAACATGCTTTGTCGATGATGGATGTAAGGTCATCAACAACAAACGGGGCGAACATGAACCTTGATCTGAGCCAAGCCGTTCCCTATCACCTGGACAAGTTTCCCCCTAAGCATCTTGACTTGGGCTACCTCATGGGGCCGCTGATCAGCGCCACTGCTGCACTTGCCCGTTACGACCAGATGATGAGAGGTCTTCACAATAGTGAACTTTTCTTGGCCCCACTAAGAGGCCAAGAAGCTGTTGTTTCGTCTCGCATGGAAGGAACTATCAGCACGCTAGATGAAATCTTGGAACTGGAAGCTGAGTTTGGTGATGACGATCAGAGTGCTGCCAACGAATTCCGTTCAGATGCCATCGAGACCGCTCTGTACCGCCGTGCACTAAACACTGCACAGCAACGCCTGGAGCAAGGTCAGCCACTCTCCGAATCGCTAGTCAAGAGCGTACACAGACAGCTCCTTTCATTCGGGCGTGGAGCTAACAAGTCTCCGGGCGCCTACAAACGCGAGCAGAATTACATTGGTGAGCGTGGTAACCGAAAAGTAAGCTTCATTCCGATCGCTCCGGAGCACCTGGGCGGTGGTATGGAAGCATTGTTTACGCTTATCAATGATCAGAGCCTTCCAGTCTTGCTGCGCACTGCCTTGGCACATGCTGAGTTCGAAGCGCTGCATCCGTTTGAAGATGGCAACGGCAGAGTAGGTCGAATGCTAATCACTCTGATGCTGTGGAAGGAAAATGCCATTGCAGCGCCGCATTTTTATATCAGTCGTTTTTTTGAAGACCACAAAGATGAATATCTTGGTAACCTTCGAAAAGTGTCTTCTGAGAACGATTGGAATGGATGGTGCCATTTTTTTCTCACCGCGGTTGAGCGCCAGGCAGTAGGAAATTTGGAGGCTGCCCAAGGAATAATTGATTTCTACAATGAGATGAAGCCGCGTTTCGCAGAGGTTTTATCTTCAAAATTTGCCGTCACTGCGCTGGACTATCTATTCACGAATCCAGTGTTCAGCAACAGCAGGTTTATTCGAAATGCGGGGATCCCGCAGCAGACCGCCGCAAGATTTAGCCGTGTTCTTTTGCAAGAAGGCTTTTTGCAAGTGGTCAGAGAGTCAGCGGGACGCCGGTCTGCAATCTACAGATTCGAGCCATTGATGGCGCGAGTGCGTGTGTGAAGTCAAAGTGGCGCGCGACGGGTGGTCAGCTCTGATCAGCTGCCCATTCGTTGCGCACCCACTGCTGCACCTCGGACCTTGACCGGCGCCTGTGGCGACGGGCGCGGTTCGACCTAATCGATGGATGATGGAGGGAACGCTATGCGCGCACCTGACCCGCTGCCGCCATCCCCCGTCGCAGCAGGTGCCGGTAGCCATCCCGCCGTCCCCTCACGCTGCCGTCCCCTGCCACGGCGCAGCCTCAAGCAGCCAGCCCCGCTGCGAGCCTCCAGATGCGCCACCGCGCGCTACGGCATCGCTTCTGCGGCACGCACCCGGGCCGCGCCGCCACAACCGCGCGCGCGGCACACAGGCACGGTGTGCCTGAGCAATGAAGGCAACGCACACCACGTGATGGTCGGGATCCTCCCTGCCGCGCAGTTCAGCAACCGAACCGGCGCGCGCCCAGTGGCCGCCAGTCGAGGGAGTGGATCAATGACCATCGTACTGAAGGATTCCAGCGGACGACGACTGCGCCTTGGCGACGCCTGCCTGATCGAAGACGGCGTGCTGTATTACCGCCGGCTGATGCTGGTGGCGATCGGCGAAGGCCTGCGCCTGCCGCCGGCCGTACTGGAAGTCATCAATGCATCGGTGGCAGGCAGCACCTGGTTGCCGGACGATGAAGATGTACGCGGGGGCTATCTGCCTACGCCGGAACTGTCGTTCCAGTCAGCGCCCTGAACCGAGCCCGATGAGGGCTGCGTGGTTGCGCAGCCCTCGGCGCGCGCGGTGGCAGCTTATTTCTGCTGCGGCGTGCGGGTATCGGTGCCGGCCTTGGTGCCCGGATCCTGCTTCTGCTGCGGCGCGCGGGCGTCTTTGCGCGCCTGTTCGGTCTTGGCGGCAGCGGCGTTGTTCTTGACGTTGTTTTCGTTGTTCTGCATGTTCGACATGGCGGACTCCAACGCGACGTGATGTCGCAATGTCATCGTGGGCGTGCGTCTGTTAGGCAGCGGTCGCCCGGGGATGAGGGCAGGGTCAGGGCCGTCTCATGCCGCGTTGATGCGGCCGTGTCGCTGGCATGGCGCACAATAGGGCGTCTTTGAGCTGACCGCTGGTGGAGGTGCCATGAACCGTTTCGTCCTGTTGGCTGTCGGGGCGCTTGCGCTCGCGGCCTGTTCCAAGCCGGCGCCGTCCGATGATGCCGCCGCCACGCCCACGCCTGCGGCACCGGCCGCACCCGCGCCGGCCGCCAATGGCCCGGCGCAACCGCCTTCGTTCGACTGTGCCAAGGCTACCGGCGATGCGGAGAAGTGGGTCTGTACCGATGCCGAGCTGTCGCGCCTGGATGTGCAACTGGCCGAGCGCTACAAGGGCGCGCAGGCCAGTCCGGACGAGCTGGATATCGCCGCCGAACAACGCGGCTGGATCAAGGGGCGCGATGCCTGCATGCGCGCGGTGGACCCGCGGCGCTGCCTGGTGGAAGCCTACAAGACGCGCCTGGTCGAATTGAGCATCGGCGTGGGCGGCGTTCCGGCACCGGCCACCGTGCGCTATCAGTGCGACGACGACAGCAAGCCGCTGTCGGTGGTGTTCTACAACGACATTGATCCGGCCGCGGCGCTGGTCCGCCTCGGCAGCGACCAGGCCATCGTGTTCCCGGTCGCGACCACGCCGGAGGCCCACGATGGCGGTCGCTGGGGGCGCGAAGGCGTCGATCTTGCCACGCACGCCGGGCAGACCACGCTGGACTTCTATGGCACCACGCTGCACTGCCAGGCCGCCCCGTAAGCGGCGACCTGCGCCGGGCGCTCAGCGCACGCGACGGTAGCGGACCTCGTTCTGGCGGTCGCCCACTTCCGTGGTCACGAAGCCGTCGCGGCTCTGGCTGATGTCGAACACGCTGTTGCCCACGTTGAGCTGGCCGCCGTTGATCCAGCCGCTGAGTGTCTGGCCACGGGTCTGCGCGCTCATGCGCCCGTCGTTGTCGATGCGCATGCGGATATCGGCGTTGAACATCGGGTTGTAGCCTTCGAACTCGCCGATCATCCAGCCCGGCACGTACGAGCTGTGCCGGGCACCCTGGTAGGTGTCATCCGTATAGCGGTCGTCCTGCTTGTTGGCGTTGTGCGCCAGCGCGCCGAGGATGGCGGCACCGACCAAAACGCCGGCGGCGACTTTTGCGTCGTGGTTGTCATCGTCGCGGTCGCGGTCGTGGCGCGAACCGCCCCCGCTGACGCGGAACGAGGCGCGGCAGCCATCATCGACCCAGACCTCGCGCCGGTCATAATCCCAGCTGCGCCCCTGGCGGCACTCCGCGCCGGACAGTTTCCGGTCCAGCGAGACATAGCCCGAATAGGGCAGCGTGCAGGATTGATAGCGGTTGTCGCGACTTTTGCAGGTGACGAAATCGTCGGCGCGCGCATCGGCCAGCGTGGCCAGGATCAGCAGCGGTGTGCCCAGCATCCAGCGTATCTGCATGACTTCGATTCCGGCAAAAGGGAAGAAGAAAGCGATCGGAAGGCGGGCCGCCATGAGTGCCCCGGCGCCCCTGTGCGCACGATGCGCAGGCGCCGATGAAAACCGGATGAAAGCGGGTGGCGGGGGCGCGCCTCAGGCGGCCATCGGCTGCTGGAAGCAGGCCCGGATCGCGTCCAGCAGCTCACTCATGGTGTAGGGCTTGGGCAGGAAATGCATGCCCTCGCGCAGCTGCGGGACGACCTCGGCCGGCTGCAGCCCGGAGGTCACCAGCACCGGCAGGCTGGGCTGGTGCTGCTTGATGCGGTGCGCCGCCTCGATACCGCTGACGCCGCCCAGGCAGACGTCAGTGAACACCAGGTCGAAGCGCTCGCCGGCGTTGAGCAGGCCCAGCGCGGCTTCGGCCGAACTGACCGCCACCACGTGGCAGGCCTGGCTTTCCAGCGCCATGCGGCTCAGTTCGCGGGTTTCCTCGGTATCTTCGATGAGAAGAACGCGGGGTTCGACAAAGCGTTTGGACAACAACATGGAGCGGTATTTCCGGCTTGGCCCGGGGCGAGCGCGCAGAATTATCGCCGCTGCCCGGGTGAGGACGCTGTGGAAGCGCGGCGCGGGCAGTCCCGCGGTTCAGCCGGCCGTGGCATCGGGCAGCCGGCGGCGGCGATGGAGCAGCCACAGCAGCCCAACCGCCAGCCCCGCCGCCGTCAGGCGCAGGGTGGTGCCGGGCCAGCCGACCGCCGTGGCCTCGCTGATGACGAAGACGTTCCAGGCCAGATTCAACGACACGTGCAGGGCCAGCCCGCTCCACACCGTATAGCCATCCAGCGTGTTCAGCCACGCGAACACAACGCCGCCGATGGCGGTGATCGCCAACACCTGCAGGGCCATGCCACCGCCACCGCCGAAGGACCACCAGTGGATGCCGCCGAAGATCAGCGCCTGCACCAGTGCGGCGGCCAGCCACGGCCAGCGTTGCTGGCGGTGCACGAAAATGAAGCCGAAGCCGCGGAAGACGATTTCCTCGGCCAGCGGGAACAGCACACCGAGCATCAGCAGGGCGACCAGGTCCGGGTTGGGCTGCACGCCTCCCAGCCACCACAGGCCCAGCCAGCAGGGCACGGTCGCCAGCAGCGCCAGCGCGGGCCCCTGCCACCCGTTCCACTGCAGCCCCAGCGCCCGATGCAGTGGGCTGGCGCCGCGCAGCAGCAGGGCGGCCACCAGCACCACCAGAACCACGCCCAGGCCGTTGTCCAGCAGCGCACCGCCAAAGGCAATCGGCAGCGGGGGGATCGGGTAGCCGAGCCACTGTGCAAGATCGCGCAGATTGATGGACGCCAGCAGGGTGGCGATCACCGCGAGCGCGGCCAGCCAGCGACGAAGTGGGGTGTGGGGCATGCGACGGTCCGTGTCAGGGCGATGCCGGGATTCTGCGGCGCGCGGGCACGCCGGGCATGGGGCAGAGGTAGGGGGGCCATCGGTCATGGCGCCGTTGCACACCGCTCAGGCAGCCCCGGCTACAGTGCAGCATTCATTCCAGGAGTACGCCGATGCAATGCCCCGTCTGCAAGACCCAAGCGCTGGTGATGTCCGAGCGCCAGGGCATCGAGATCGACTACTGCCCGGATTGCCGCGGTGTGTGGCTGGACCGCGGTGAGCTGGACAAGATCATCGAGCGCTCCGCGGGCGCGGCAGCCCCCGCCGTGGCCCCGGCCGCGGTCAGTGCAGCACCGCCGCCGCCACCGCCGCACGTCAATGTGCAGCATCGCGACACCCGCCATCTTGGGCAGAAGTACGGTGACTCGCACGGCCACAAGTACGGCGACCAGCAGGGCTATCGCAAGAAGAAGAAAGAAGGCTTCCTGTCCGAGCTGTTTGATTTCTGATTCGACCCGCGGCTGCCGTGCCGCGCTCAGGCACGGCGCAGGATGAACTCCCGGTCGACGCTCGCGCCGACCGGGAAATCATATTCGCCGACCTTGCTGCAGCCGTAGCGTGCATAGAACCGTTGCGCGCCCAGGTTTTCCGACCACACGCCTACCCATAGCGTCCGGCGCAGCGGTGTGTCGAGCCAGTCCAGAAAGGCCGCCATCAACTGCGCGCCGTGGCCGCCGCCTTGATGGCTGGCGAGCAGATACAGCCGCTTGAGTTCGATGTCACCGGCGCGTGCCTGCGGATGCGGCAGGCCGTTGGGGCCGGCGGCGAGATACCCTACCGCGCGCCCGTCCTCTTCCAGCAGCCACGCCGCGCTGTGCGGGTCGCGCAGTTCGCGTCGCTGCGGCGCAGGCGCGTAATGCGCGTCCAGGAACGCATGCAGATCGCCCGGGGGATACGAATCGCCGAAGGTTTCGGTGTAGGTGGCGATGGCGATCGCCGAGAGCGCATCGGCATCGGCTTCGCAGGCGCGGCGGATGGACAACATGATCGGTTGGCAGGCGGTGGACGAGCGCGACAGCTTACGCTGCCGCGCCCGGCGCCGCGCGGGTTGCTGTCGGCATCGACCGGTCCCGGCGGGGCCGCCGCCGGGACGCAACGACTAGAACCAGACCCGTACGCCTGCCACCCAGCGGGTGTCGCGGGCAGGCTCGCCGGCCGCCCGGTGGTAATCGGCGGTGTCGCCGAACAGACGCTCGTGACTGATGCCGACGTAAGGCGCGAAGCGCCGGCTGATTTCGTAGCGCAGGCGCAGCCCGGCCTCGACGGTGTTCAGCCCCGAGCCGTTGCCGTACCGGGGCTCGTCCTTTGCCGAGAACGTGGCTTCCACCAGCGGCTGCAGGATCAGCCGGTTGGTGAGCAGCAGCTCGTACTCCACCTCCACGGTGGCCGCGACTTGCCCGCCCTCGCCAAGGTAGGCCGTGGCCGAGGTCTCGAACTTGTAGGGGGCCAGGCCCTGGATGCCGAGCGCCGCCCAGGTGCGTGAATCGGCGGGCCGCATGTCCTGCTTCACGCCGACCAGCACGTCCCACCACGGCGAGACGCTGCGGCCGTAGAGCAGCTCCAGATCCGACGCTTCGGTGCGGCCGCCACTGCGTTCGCCTTCGCTGCGCACCCACAGGCGGTTGATGTCGCTACCCACCCAACCGCTGGCTTCCCAGGCCTGGCCGGTGCCGTGCTGGCCGTCCCAGTGCTCCAGCCGGTTGATCAGCAGCATGCTGTGAATGGCCGGTGCGTGCTGCATGGCGGCGTGGTCGATCGCCGGGAAGGCGGCAAGCCGGTCCGCCTCGGTCACGACCGGAATCGGTTCGCGCGGCGCTGCCCGCGGACCGTGGCCCATTGCAGCATGATCCATGCTGGCGTGGTCCATGTTTCCGTGGTCCATCTTCGAATGGTCCATCGTCGAATGGTCCATCGTCGAATGGTCTACGCCGGTCGGGGCGGGGTGGCCATGATCCATCGTCGAATGATCCATCGTCGAATGATCCATGGCGGCGTCATCCGCTGCCGGCGTCGGCGTCGGCGTCGGCGTTACACCGTGGCCGTGATCGTGGTGGCCGTGGGACTGCGCATGCGCAGGCATCGCGATCGCGGCCAGCAGCGCGGTGGTCAGCAGCGGCAGCGTGCGGGATGGGGAGCGGCTCATTCTTCGATCCTCACTTCGCGCATCATGCCTGCTTCCATGTGGTACAGCAGGTGGCAGTGGTAGGCCCAGCGGCCCAGCGCATCGGCGCGCACGCGGTAACTGCGGCGCGTGCCCGGGGGCATGTCGATGGTGTGCTTGCGCAGCTGGAACTGGCCATCGGCATTCTCCAGATCGCTCCACACGCCGTGCAGATGGATCGGGTGCTGCATCATCGTGTCGTTGACCAGCACGATCCGCATGCGCTCGCCGTAGTTCAGCCGCAGCGGCTCAGCGCTGGCGAATGGAATGCCGTCGAAGGACCAGCTGAATTTCTCCATGTGCCCGGTCAGGTGGAGCTCCACCTCGCGGCCGGGTTCGCGGCCATCGGGATCCTCGAACAGGCTGTGCATCGCACCGTAGGTGAGTACCTGGCGGCCGTTGTCACGCAGGCCGATACCGGGATCGTCCAGTTTCGGCGCGGTGGCCATGCTCTGCATGTCCACCCGTGGATTGCCCGTTTCGCTGGCGGGATGGCGTGGCGCGGTGCCGGTGCCGGTGCCGCCGTGCATGCCGTGTGCGCTGTGGTCGATCGTGGCGCCGTGCATGGCGGCCATGTCGTGCGCCGGCATCGCGTGGCCGTGGCCCATGTCGTGGCCCATGTCGCCCATCGTCAGCAGCGGGCGTGGATCGCGGGCGGGCACCGGGGCCTGCAGGCCGTGGCGTACCGCCAGCGTGCCGGCGGCAAAGCCGGTGCGGCCCATGTCCTGGCAGAAGATCGTGTACGCATCCTGGCCGCTCGGTTCAACGATCACATCGAAGGTTTCGGCCGGTGAAATGCGGAACTCCTCGATGCTGACCGGATGGATGTACTGCCCGTCGGCGGCGACCACCTTCATCTTCAAGCCGGGAATGCGCACGTCGAAGTAGGTCATCGAGGCGCCGTTGATGAAGCGCAGCAGCACTTTCTCGCCACTGCGGAACAGCCCGGTCCAGTTGCCGGCCGGGGCGGTGCCGTTGAGCAGGTAGGTGTAGGTGTGGGCGTTGATGTCGGAGATGTCGGTCGGCGTCATCCGCATCCGGCCCCACATGCCGCGATCGGCGGTGGCAGCCGCCCAGCCGTCCTTGCGCACATCCCGCAGGAAATCGGGCAGGGTGCGCTTGTAGTAGTTGTCGTGCTCGGCCAGCTTCTTCATGCGCCGGAACAGCGCGCCGGGATCCATGTCGGTCCAGTCCGAGAGCAGGATCACGTGCTCGCGGTCGAAGTGGTACGGCGCCGGCGCGAGCGGGTCGATGATCAGCGCGCCGTACAGGCCGGCCTGTTCCTGGAACAGGGAATGGCTGTGGTACCAGTACGTGCCCGACTGCTTGAGGGTGAAGCGGTACTGGTAGGCCTCGCCCGGGGCGATGCCGTTGAAGCTCAGGCCCGGCACGCCATCCATGTTGGACGGCAGCAGGATGCCGTGCCAGTGGATCGAGGTCGGGTGGGCCTGCAGCGCATTGGCCACGCGCACCGTGACGGTGTCACCTTCGCGCCAGCGCAGGATCGGCGCTGGCAGGCTGCCGTTGACGGTGATCGCCGGGCGCGTGCGGCCGGTGAAGTTGGCCAGCGATTCGCCGATGGTCAACTGGGCCTGCGGGCCACTGAGCACCTGCGGGGCACCGGCCAGGCCGGGCCCTGCCGCGGCGAACGCGCGTGGGCTGAGGCCGGCGGCCGCGAGGCTGGCGACCACGCCGCCAGCGCCGACGCCCTGGACGAACAGGCGACGGGACGGCATGGGCGGGGCGCCCGTGCCGGGAATGGTGGGGAAGGACATTGCAACTCCGGATCCGATTCGGAAGGCACACGGGGTGCCGTCATCGCCCACGCGCCGGGGCGCATGGGCAGTGCGTCAGGCAGGCGCTCGCAGAGCGCGGCGGATCAGGCGATCGGAGGGCGGGTGATGCGGTCCAGCGGCGGCATCGGCTGCGAGGGATGCGCAGGGGCGACAGGCGCCAGCGCCACCGGCGGCGGCGTGGCCATCCAGGCGATCTGGACCGCCAGGCTGGGTTGCTGGGCACAACTGCGCAGGCAGTCCTTGATCTTGCCAGCGTCGCCATCGTGCGGGGCCTGCACGCCGGGGTCGGCGGGCGCGGTGGCCGCCAGGCCATGGTGATCGTGTGCGGCGGGCATCGGCGCGTCGCCATGGCAGGGCGGGGCAGGGCTGTGGGTGCGGCTCGGCTCGGCCATGGCCAGCACCATGGGGCCGGCCCTGGCGACGTTCAGCCCGTTGAGCAACAGGCTGAGGATCAACACGACTCGCAGGAGCAGGCCACTGGCGGACATGGGGCTCACCTTACTGCCAAATCCGGGCGGTCGCACCTGCGGCTGAACGCCGGGTTCACCTCTGGAGCCGGGTCCGTTGGGGCAGCCGCCGGCATCAGCCTTCCTCGCGGACGATCTCGACCAGGCGCTCGCCGTAGCGCGAGAGCTTGGTGCCGCCGATGCCGCCGACCTTGCCCAGCGCATCGACGCTGGTGGGGCGCTGTTCGGCGATGTTGCGCAGGGTGCTGTCGTGGAAGATCACGAAGGCCGGCACGTTCTGTTCCCGGGCCAGTTCCGCCCGCAGGCCGCGCAGCGCGTTGAACAGCGCCAGATCCTGCGGCAGCAC
>JBEVNO010000045.1:0-10105 GCA_040508085.1 Steroidobacteraceae bacterium | reverse complement strand
ACACGAGGTGGTACAGCGGGTGGACCATTCGAGGGGCCGTATCCTCGAAGGCCGCCAGAAGTGCCGGAAATTCAACGACCTGGAAAAAGTGGGGCCGTCTCCCCGTGGGGACGCCACTATCAGGTCGGGACGGGCATTCAGTTGATCCCATGACCCGGGTCCGGCTTCTCGCTGGGCATGATGGCAACAAACCACCGGTCACCATCCCGGTTCATGAAGAAGTTCCCGGTCCAGTGCTCGGCGCCGTCGCCTTCAATGCGCCACCCATCTGCCGCATAGCCCTTTGCCACAGCGCGCAACTCGGCCCGCAGATCCATGTTCGGTAGCAGCTCGCGGCACGAGAGCACATTCGAGAGCTTGTCGAAGACCTTCAACCAGCGTGGCTCATTCACGGTAGCGAGACAGTCGTAGTGGAAGCGCCGACGAACCATGCGGCCGACTGTAGCAAACGGTACTGGATGGATGTACAGTCATCGCTCTGTCAAAATGGCGCCGACTTCGGCATGGCGCTAGCCGCAAGGGTTCTCGACGCTCGCTGGTACTGGCCATGTTCGCCATCGAAGATCGGCGACCGGACTTCCGGCAGCATCTGCAGAAAGTCACCAATGCAAGACTCCGCGCTGCAGCGATTGCCGCGGGAACGGGAAGCTCTCGCGGCGCGCTACGCGACGCTGCATCAAGCTGTCTTCGGCCGGCGCGAAAGAAAGCCAGGCCGAAGTAGCTTGCTGGCGCTGCGGGCAGCCCTACAAGCAGTGGCTCTCCCGCTACTTGGCGCCCTCGCGCGAAGCGTCGAGAGCTTTCTTCAGCCGCAGGGCCCAGCCATCCAGCATCCGCGCCAGCTCGGCCTGGTTCCAGACGCTGTTGGCCCATTCGAGCCGGCCATCCTCCGCACCACGCTTGTGATCGGACACGCGGTACAGCAGCGTGCCAGTGACCGAATCCCGCAGTTCGGCGTTCAGGCGCATCTCGCCAACGCTCATGACATAGGTGCGCACCAGGGCGGAGGACTGCGCATCAGGCGCGTTGATGAACAGGTCGACGATGTTGGCTTCGACTTCCAGCACGCCCGGCCCGGGTTGCGTGGCAATCATGTAGCCACCGCGGGACAGCGTGTCGCTGAAGCTCTCTTCGGCCAGTTTCGCAAGGTCGGTGCGGATCCTCTCCACATCCTTGGTGCGAAGGCCTGCGGGTGTATCGCCGTAGTCACGCGGATCCCATGACTTGCTGAATCCGACAGTGACGGGTTTGATCAGCACGCTGCGGTACCCGGCGAGCGTTGCGCCTGGACGCTTGTAGGCCTTGTCGATGCCGCTGACCTTGATCCGTTCCAGACCATCGTCCGTCAATTCCGCAGACGAGCCCACCACAGGAGCCAGAAGCGCAAGCAGCGCGGTAACAATGAGCAGGCGTGAGCCAGCGGCGCGATTCATCAGTGTTCCCTCCACCCGGACGTCTTTGATTCAGGAAAGCCTATACTCGTCGCTCCGCCATGAACCTTGCCTGAATGACAGGCCCTGCGCGGGGCGCTGCCCGCTGCATACAGGAGTGCTGCGCCGATGATGCGAAGTCTGGATTTCAGCTCCTGGTCCGCGCTGCTTTCCACGCTGCTGGGCCTGGTACTCATCACCATTGTGATGGTGGGCATCCGGCTGATGGTGATGCAGACCGTGCAGGCACGGCGTGAGCGCGACAACCGTCAGGTGAATGAGCGCCTGAAGACACTGATCGCGGCCTACAAGACGCTCGGCGGTTCGTTCACGGGTGAACTGGCCGTGGATCCCACCCATCTGCGCGACCTGCAGCGTCGGGCACCCGCGCAGCCTGGCAGTGGTGAAGGCGCGGCCTCGTCGGAACGCTCGCGCCGCATCCGCGATGCTGTGGAAGGAGCGCTTTCCGATGTCATCCTGCTGGGCACGGAAGAGCAGGTGAAGCTCGCCGCGCACGCCGCCGCCGATCTGGTGGCCGGACGGCCCACCCGCACGGACCAGCTGGTGGTGTCGCTGCGCGATTTCATCCGCAAGGTGCTCGATCTGGAGGCCGTGCCCCGGGACCTGCCGATACCGGTGCAGGGGCCGGCGCGCCAGATGACTGCATCCAAGGGCAGGGGCAACGCGGAGAGTGGCGAGCGTGGCGCTGGTGGTCGGGCGGGAGGCGGCGGCGGTGGGGGCATGGGCGGCGTAAGGGACGACGCGGCGCATCATGACGACAACCCATGACTTAATGATCCGGCAGCGACGCAGGCGTTAACCTCGCCCGGTTGCCCTGTGAGCGAAAAGGAATTCACCACATGCGTACTGCACTCTCACTGGTACTGGCGGCCTGCACCCTCGCGGCTGTGGCGAGCGAAGCACCGATCCCTGCGAACAACACCGCCGCTGCGGAGAAGCCGCTGCCGCCGATAGTGAAGATGGTCCCCCCGCAGACCACCTGCTATTTCATACGCAGCCTGCGACCCATCGCGGCCGTAGGCAGCACTGCGCTGAAGTCGCCATTCGTACCGCTGCAGTCGCGTATTGCCGGCGTCGAGAGCCAGCCCACCTGTGTGCAGGGCGGACAGACCATTCAGGCAATCCGCTAGCCGCTCAGGGTTCGCGCCGGGCTTCGCCGGTGACGATGCGTGCACCCCGATGGTAGGTCCAGTAAGCACTGGCCCAGTCGATGAGCACCATCACGCGGTTGCGGAAGCCGATCAGGAAATACACATGCGCCATCATCCAGAACCACCCCGCCCGCAGGCCGGAAAAGCGCAGCCGTCCCAGATCCACCACTGCCGCCATGCGTCCGATGGTGGCCAGCAGGCCCAGGTGCCGGTATTGGAAGGGCCGCGCGACGCGGCCCTGCAGCCGGGCGGTGATGACTCGCGCTACATGTCGCCCCATCTGCTTGGCGGCGGGCGCGATACCGGGCACGGGTCCCGCGGCTGTGGCGATGGCAGCCAGATCACCGGCGACAAATATATCGGCATGACCGGGCACTGAGAGATCCGCGGCCACTGGCACGCGGCCATTGCGATCCAGCGGGACGCCGAGCGTGCGCGCCAACGGTGAGGCGGTGACACCTGCCGCCCACAGCACGGTGCGTGCTGCCAGCGGCTCGGTGCCGATGCGCACGCCACCGGCATCCACCTGCGTGATGGGCACACCGGTGCGCACGTTCACGCCCAGACGCTCCAGCTGGCGCCGGGCGCTGGCTGACAGATCCTCCGTAAACGCAGGCAGCACACGCGGTCCGGCCTCCACCAGCACCACCCTGGCTGCAGCCGGATCGATGTGACGGAACTCGCCCCGCAACGTGTGTCGCGCGATCTCGGCCCACTCCGGTTGGCCCGCCACCGACGATCACGAAGGTGAGCAGCGCGCTGATTTCCTGCAGATCGGCGCTGGCCTCGGCGCGTTCGAAGGCGGTCAGGATGCGACTGCGGATGCGCAGCGCGTCGTCCAGCGTCTTCAGTCCGGGCGCGGCGGCAGCCCAGTCGTCATGGCCGAAATAGGCATGCGACACACCCGTAGCCACTAGCAGGTAGTCGTACGGCAATGGCTCACCACCGACCACGACCTGGCGCGCCGCGGGCTCGATGCGCTGCACTTCGCCGAGGCGCACGGTGACATTGCCCTGCCGGCGCAGGATGTGGCGCAGCGGTGCGGCGATGGAAGGCGCCGCGAGGCCGGCTGTCGCGACCTGGTACAGCAATGGCTGGAAGGTGTGATGGTTGTGCTGGTCGATCAGCAGGACGTCTGCCGGCGCGTGCCGCAGGCCACGCACCGCCCACAGGCCGGCGAAGCCGCCCCCGATGACTACGATCCTTGCGCGCGCCATGTGGACATCGTCCGGGCAATGTTGGATGGCCCTGCGGCAGCGGCCCACAGGGAGCGGTGTGCTCGCCGGCAATTATCCTACAATCGCCGCCGTGGCCGCTCCATCAACCGAACAGGATCCCTTGGCGCAGGCGCTGGCTTGGCGCAACGCCGGTCTGCGCGCGGCCATCGCCACCGTGGTCTCCACCTGGGGCTCGGCGCCGCGCCCGGCCGGCAGCCAGCTGGTGTGCAACGAGGCCGGGCAATTCGCAGGCTCGGTGTCCGGCGGTTGCGTCGAGGTGGCGGTCATCGAGGCGGCAGCGCAGGTGATGCAGGATGGGGCACCGCAACTGCTGCAGTTCGGGGTCAGCGATGAACTGGCGCTCAGTGTCGGGCTCGCCTGTGGCGGCCACATCCGCGTCTATGTCGAGGCGCTCGCATAGATGCGGCAGGGCATGGCGCACGCACTGCTGACGGCGCGCGCGCAGGCGCGGCCGGTAGTGCTGTACACGCCGCTGGACGGGGGCGTGCAACGGCTGCTGGACGATGCAGGCCTCAACTTGCTGGCACTGACGGATCCTGAGCTCGCCGCCGCCGGCCGTGATGCCCTGGCCAGTGACCGCGCGCAGGTGGTGGTGAGTGGCGATCGGGAACTGCTGCTCACGCCGCATAACCCGCCACTGCGGCTGTTGATCGTGGGCGCCGTGCATATCAGCGAATCCCTGTGCCTGATGGCGCGCGATGCCGGCTATGCCGTGACGTTGATTGATCCGCGCAGTGCGTTTCTGCGCGCCGACCGCTTTCCCGGCGTCCGGCTGATGGATGAATGGCCGCAGCAGGCGATCGAGTCCCTGCGGCCCGATGCACGCACTGCGGTGGTGCTGCTGACACATGACCCGAAGCTCGATGATCCGGCACTGCTGGCGGCGCTGCCGACGGCGGCTTTCTACATTGGCGCGCTGGGTTCCACCCGCACCCATGGCAGGCGTCTGCAGAGGCTGGCGGAGGCCGGAGTCAGCGAGATGCAGCGCGGGCGCATCCGCGGGCCGGCGGGGCTGGCAATTGGTGCGCGCACGCCGGCCGAGATCGCCATTGCCGTGCTGGCCGAGATCACGCAGACGCTGCGCCGGTCCGCGTCATGAATTTCGGCAAGCGGGCGCTGGCAGATGCGTTGGGGGGCGTGCTGGCGCACAGCGTGCGGCTGGATGGCGGCGCGCTGAAAAAGGGCACGGTGCTCGGAGCGGCGGAGCTGCAACGGCTCCAAGCGGCCGGCCTGCACAGCGTGGTGGTGGCGCAACTGGAGGCGGGCGATGTGGCCGAAGATGCGGCTGCCATCCGCATCGCGGCCTCGTTGTGTGGCGCCGAGGTCGATGCCGGGCCGGGCGCAACAGGCCGCGTGAATCTCTACGCCCGGCATGCCGGCCTGCTGTGTCTGGACACGGCGCGCGTGCAGGCGGCCAACCGCGTGCATGAAGGGCTGACCATCGCGACGCTGCTGCCGGATACGCCGGTGGAGGACGGACAGATGCTGGCCACCGTCAAAGTGATTCCCTACGCCGTGCCCGCGCAGGCACTGCAGGAAGTGCTCGCTGCACTGGGCCACGCGGCCGTGCGCGTGGCGCCCTGGAAAGGCATCCGTACGGCGCTGGTCATGACTCGCCTGCCCGACACCAGTGAGGCCGTGCTCGCCAAGATGCGCGGCGCAGTAATGGGCCGCCTCGGGCCCCTCGGTGGGTTGCTGGTTGCGGAAGAGACTGTCATGCACGACGAGGCGGCTGTGGCTGCTGCGTTGCAGGCCATGCTGGCGTCGCCGCAAGCCCCGCAGCTGTTGCTGGTATCGGGCGTCGCAGCCACAGTGGATCGTGGCGACGTGATCCCGGCCGCCGTCATCGCAGCCGGCGGGCGCGTTGTGCACGCGGGCATGCCCGTGGATCCCGGCAACCTGCTGGTGCTGGCGCAGCTCGGCGCGGGCGGGCAGTACCCGGTGATCGGCATCCCCACCTGCGCGCGATCGCCAAAGCTCAACGGTTTCGATTTTGTGTTGCGACGTTGCGCGGCAGGCGAGACCGTAACACGCGATGACATCATGGCCATGGGCGTGGGGGGGCTGCTGACCGAAATCGACAGCCGGCCGATGCCCCGCGATACGCGGCGCTATAGTCAGTAATAAAAAAAGCCGGCACCGTTGGCGCGGTGCCGGCGCTTCTGTCAGCTCGCGGTCGGTTATTTCTTGTCGGGCTTGACGACGATCTTGTTGTCGACGCCCTTCACGCCAGTGGCGGTCTTGGCGATCTGTTCGGCGCGCACGCGTTCGGCGTCGGTGGCGGCTGTGCCAGACAGCGTGATGACGCCATTCTTGGCATCGACATTCACGTCGAGCCCATCCAC
This sequence comes from Steroidobacteraceae bacterium, assembly GCA_040508085.1. Taxonomy (GTDB): domain Bacteria; phylum Pseudomonadota; class Gammaproteobacteria; order Steroidobacterales; family Steroidobacteraceae; genus ZC4RG30. The sequence continues at coordinate 3,923 of JBEVNO010000045.1, read as the reverse complement.
CTGAGGTGAACGCAACAGGTCAGCCTTGATGCGCGCGACCAGCGAAGCATCATCGATTTTTCCGCCCACTGTTTCTGCGGCCATGGCAGTGGGGCCCACGGCAAATCCACTGACGACCAGCGAGGCCAGCGTGGCGGCGAGGATCTTGTTCTTCATTACTGTGCTCCTTCAGCCCGTGCGGGCGATTCGTGAAGCACAGGTTCGGGTAATCAGAGGTTGGCAGCAGCTACTGACGGCAACGAGCCGGGGTAGGAATCGTCCTAGAAACCCAATGTGAATCCGCGCCCATTAACTTATGTTGTAGGACATTTCCTACGCGTGCGCTACAACAGCACATTCTGAGAAATGGCGGTGCTGGTTAGCGCGGGGAATGCATTGAACGCGGGCGACACGAGGTTTGAGAGGTTCCAGTCGATCCTTCATTCGGGCGGTGAACGGGCAGCCCTGGAATACCTGAGCTCGCTGACAGGATTTCGCTTCATGGCCTTGATCTATTACCACGAGGGGCGCGGGCACCCCATCCATTACTTCGATCGCTCCAACCCGGACGTCACCGCGGGTGAAGAGATCGACCAGAGAGCGAGCTACTGCGACTACGTGCTCGGCGGCGAGCGCGCCTTCCACACATCAGATTCGCTGCAGGATGAACGGCTGGCGGACCACCCGGCGCGGGATTTCGTGAAGTCATATTTCGGTGTCCCGATAGTCGGCCCCAACGGCACCGCCCAGGCCGTGCTGTGTCAATTCGATGTGGTGCCCAGGGAAACCGCTTCGATTGACCAGACACTGCTCATCCGGGCGGCCGCTGAATTCCAGAGGCGCCTGCACCTGTACAAGCCGGTGCAGGGCACCTCGCAGGTCAGCAGCGAGCACCAGGAAAAGTGGGGCAGGGTGACGCTGTATGTCGTGGAGCGCAGAAAGCCTGAATGGAGTGCACCCCGGTACTCAGTGGAGCGCACGCGGACGCGCGAGGACGGCAGGGAATCCCCGCGCCAGGTTTACGGCCGCGACGGCTTCGCAAGTTTCGAGGAAGCGCTCGAGTTCGGCCGGCAGTGGTGCCAGCCGGAGAGTTGAGCCGGAGCATCAACCGCTCCCGGTGGCGGGTCTGACCCGGTTGTAATTGGGCAAGGCCGGCGGGATGGAGGAAGATCGCTGGCGGCCTCCCCGTGGAGCGGTCCCCGACGGCTCGCGCGTACATGGACGGTACCAGCTTGTCTGCATGTTCGAAGCGCAGCGCTTCGCCCTGGTCGGTGCAGGGGGCCGGCTGCCCGCGGCCGGTGGTGGTCGTAGTCATCCTGCTGGGCCACGCCGCACTCATTGCCATGATGGTGAAACGGGCAGGGGTCACTCCCGATCCGCAAGGTGACGATGTACTGACCCTGCCCATCCACCTCATGCCGATGACGCCCCCGGCAAAGGCAATTCAGCGCGGAGAGAGTGTGCAACCGCAACGCGCGCCATCGCAGCCAGTGCCCGCCAGCGTCGTTGCTCCGCCAGCGCCGGATTCGAATCACGACGCTGTGGTCACCGCTCCGCCTCCGGACTGGCTGGGCGAGGGGCGGCGGGTCGCGGAGGAGTTGTCCCGCCCCCGCGCTGCGCCCAGGGCATTTGGTCCGGCACCGCCGAAGCCCGTGGATATTGAACCGCCGAGCGTATTCAACAAGCCGGCCCATCACGCCGGTGAAATTCAGGTCATCGGGCAGGGAATCGAGCGCCGCTGGCTGAGCGAGCATTGCTACATGGAGTTCGGGCATCTGCCGCCGCTGTTCCCCGTCCCGGGCCCCCGCGTGAACCCGGTGCGATGCAATGCGGGCTCTGATGAAGTCCGGGGCGACCTGTTCGAGCACCTGAGGCCGAAGTACCTGAAGCAGCCGGGGCTGCCTTAGCTGCCCGGGAGGCTTTCAGATTGCGTCCGGCGGCGTGGGCACCACAAAGGGCAAGAATGGCGCTCCCTACCGGATTCGAACCGGTGTACTAGCCTTGAGAGGGCGTCATCTAAACACCTGCGAACAGTCGCGGACGTTAGCGAACGCTAGCAAAATAGGGCGAAATTCCGTAGTTGTCCACCGTTGTTCGCGGTTGTTCGTGTACGTATAGTGGACATAGTGGACACGGCGGCCCAGATGGGCCTCGATTGCAGACCCGTGTTGGCTTACCCATGGCTCGCTCAGTACGAGGCGGATCGCTGGAAACGCGGGCGGCTAGGCTGAAGCTGAAGGCCCGTGCGAAGCCCTATTACATCGCAGCGGGCAGGCGGGGCTTGCACCTCGGTTACCGGCGCTTGCTCGGCCAGAATGGCTCCTGGGTGCGCCGTGAGTACTTGGGCGAGGCGGGACGCTATCAAACCGCGGGCATCGGTCAGGCCGACGATTACAGCGCCGCAGACGGCCTCCAAGTCATTGACTACTTCCAGGCGATAGAACGCCTAGGATCCCAGCCGCTAGCCGCCCCGGACGCGGGGTACACCGTTGAGCAGGCGGTCGAGGAGCACCTGAGGTTCATGCGCCGTGAGCGCAAGACCGCGGCCGACACGGGCAGCAAGCTGCACAGCTATGTCACGCCCTACTTCGGAGATCGCCAGGTTGCATCGCTGACCGCCGACGATTTCGGCGCCTGGCTCGAATGGGCGCTAAAGCACAAGCCGCAGGGACGGCGGAAGGAGCAGGGCGCTCGCCCAGCCACCGCCGCGCCTTCTGCGATGCCGGCGGCCGAACGCACCAGACGCAAAAAGGCGACGCTAAACAGGGTGCTAAACGCTCTGAAGGCGGCGCTCAACAGGGCCCACCAGCAAGGAAAGGTTTCATCCGACCGCGCCTGGGCCGGCGTCCGTCGCTTCAAGGGTGCCGACAGAACCAGGGACGCCCGACTGAATGCGGAGGAGGCTATGCGCCTCATCAACGCGGCGCCGGCGGGCTTCCGCGAACTCGTACAGGCCGCACTGATGACAGGCTGCCGATATGCCGAGCTCGCCGAGCTGCGCGCCGGGGACTTTGACTCCCGTTCAGCGACTGTCGTCGTGCAAGCTGCAAATGCAAAGAGCAGCAAGTCCAGGCGGATACCCTTGACGGCAGAGGGAGCTGCACTGTTCGAATCGATGGCCGCCGGCAAGCCGCGAGATGCACGGATACTCTTGAGAGGCGACGGCTCGCCGTGGGCGGCGGGGAGCCAACATCGCCCCATGGTCGCCGCGCTGAAGGCGGCGCAGCTGCCTCCGGTCATCACGTTCCACGCGCTGCGGCATTCCTACGCGAGCCTGCTGGTGGAGGCAGGGACGCCCTTAGCGTTCGTCGCCGAGGCGCTCGGTCATGCGGACACACGGATGGTGGAAAAGCACTATGCCCATCTGGCACCGAATCTCATTCACGACGCCATCCGAGCCAATCTTCCGGCTTTCGGCATGGCGGTCGACGCCAAGGTGCGGGCAATCCGCTAGCCGCGACAATGGCAAAGGCACGCAAGATCACGGCGCCAGCGCTCCCGCCGACCGAAGACGCGAAGTGGAGACGCCTGCCGCGAGTAACGGACCCACCGGGATACGCGCTGATGATCGCTTTCATCATTCAGGTTGTCTCCGATCCCGCGAGCTCGCTCACGTCACGGAACGTCGCTGCTCGGTTCTGGCGTGTCGTAGAGGGCAAGGATTCGCTTGAAGAAGCCATGGAGTGCAAGCGGCTACGCGGTCGGCCGCGACGCACTTCGGCACAAATCGCGAAGGCACATCACAGCACCAGCCAATTGGTCCTCAAAAAGCTCGAAGGAAAATCCTGGCCACTGAAGCGCGGCGAGCTGGGTGCGGCCATCGCAGCGGCAGCCGAAGACCTCCAGATCGATTCGCGGACCGTAGAAACGTCGTGGGCTAGCGTGGCGACCAATAAGGCGCGGCTCTTCTTTGCGCTGGCATCCGCCGAGCAGATAGAGGCTTG
>JBEVNO010000034.1:0-54472 GCA_040508085.1 Steroidobacteraceae bacterium | reverse complement strand
AGGCGGTGCTGAAGGATCTCGGCAAGCAGGAAGGCCAGGTCATCCTGTTCATCGACGAGCTGCACACCATGGTCGGCGCCGGCAAGGCGGAGGGCTCCATGGACGCCGGCAACATGCTCAAGCCCGCGCTGGCCCGCGGCGAGCTGCACTGCGTCGGCGCCACCACCCTCGACGAATACCGCAAATACATCGAGAAGGATGCTGCGCTGGAACGCCGCTTCCAGAAGGTGCTGGTGGATGAGCCCTCGGTGGAAGACACCATCGCCATCCTGCGCGGCCTGAAAGAGCGCTACGAAGTGCACCATGGCGTGGAGATCACCGACCCGGCCATCGTCGCCGCCGCACAGCTGTCGCACCGCTACATTGCCGACCGGCAGCTACCAGACAAGGCCATCGACCTGATCGACGAGGCCGGCGCGCGCATCCGCATGGAGATAGATTCCAAGCCCGAGGTGATGGACAAGCTTGAGCGCCGCATCATCCAGCTGCGCATCGAGGAAGTGGCGCTGAAGAAAGAGGATGACGACGCCTCACGCAAGCGCCTCGCGGCGCTGCGCGACAACCTCAAGGACCTGCAGAAGGAATTTTCCGACCTCGAGGAAATCTGGAAGGCCGAGAAAGCCATGCTGCAGGGCGCCGCCTCCGCCAAGGAAACGCTGGAAAAGGTGCGCCTGGAGCTGGACGCCGCGCGCCGCGCCAATGACCTCGCCAAGATGGCCGAGCTGCAGTACGGCAAGATCCCCGAACTGGAGAAGCAGCTCGCGGCCGCGCAGGCCGAAGAGCAGAAGCCCACCCAGCTGGTGCGCAACAGCGTCACCGAGGAGGAGATCGCCGAGGTGGTCTCCAAATGGACCGGCATCCCCGTCTCCAAGATGCTGGAAGGCGAGCGCGACAAGCTGCTGCGCATGGAAGAGGCGCTGTCAAAGCGGGTGGTCGGCCAGCCCGAAGCGCTGAAGATCGTCGCCAGCGCCATCCGTCGCGCGCGCGCCGGTCTTGCCGATCCGCGCCGCCCCAATGGTTCCTTCCTGTTCCTCGGCCCCACCGGCGTCGGCAAGACCGAGCTGTGCAAGGCGCTCGCGGAGTTCCTGTTCGACACCGAAGAAGCCATCGTGCGTGTCGACATGTCCGAGTTCATGGAACAGCACTCGGTGGCCCGCCTGATCGGCGCGCCTCCTGGATACGTGGGCTATGAGGAGGGCGGCTACCTCACCGAAGCCGTGCGCCGCCGGCCCTATTCCGTGGTGCTGCTCGATGAGGTCGAGAAGGCGCACCAGGACGTGTTCAATGTGCTGCTGCAGGTGCTGGACGATGGGCGCCTGACCGACGGGCAGGGCCGCACCGTGGACTTCCGCAACACCGTGATCATCATGACCTCCAACCTGGGGTCGGATGTGATCCAGCAGCTGGCGGGCGAAAAGCAGTACGTGCGCATGAAGAGCGAGGTGATGGAGCGCGTGCAGCAGCACTTCCGTCCCGAGTTCATCAACCGCATCGATGACATCGTCGTGTTCCATCCCCTGGGCGTGGAACAGATCCGCTCCATTGTGGACATCCAGCTCGAGGGCCTGAAGCGCCGGCTGGCCGAGCGCGACATGCTGCTGGAGCTCTCGGGCAGCGCGCGCGACATCCTGGGCGAGGCCGGGTTCGACCCGGTCTATGGCGCGCGGCCGCTGCGCCGGGCCATCCAGCAGCAGATCGAGAACCCGCTGGCCGAGCGCATCCTGCAGGGGCAGTTCGGCCAGGGCGACCAGATCCTGGTGGATGTAGAGGAAGGCGCCCTCAAGTTCGAGAAACGCGCCAACTGAAGAAATGGGGCCAGATCTATTTTCCGGAAGAAAAAATAGATCTGACCCCTTTTTCGTATAATCAGCGGCTATGCCGTTCTATGAATACCAGTGCAAGGCCTGCGGCGCAGTCACCGAAGCCCTGCAGAAGATCAACGATGCGCCGCTGAAGAAGTGTCCCGAATGTGGCAAGAGCCAGCTGCACAAGCTGGTTTCCGCCCCGGTGTTCCGCCTCAAGGGCGGGGGCTGGTACGAGACGGACTTCAAGACCGACAAGGACAAGCAGCGCAACCTGGTCGAGAAGGACGGCGGCGGCGAGAAATCCGAAGACAAGGCCAAGGTCGATCCGACCGCCAAGCCCGAGGCCAAGGCGGCGGATGCCAAGCCCGAAGCCAAGGCGGAGCCCAAGAAGGAAACACCCGCCAAGGCCGCTACCACAGCCTCCCGCGGGGCCTCGAAAACCGGCGCCAGGCCGGCCGGCAAAGCCAAGACCGCCGCCAAGACCAAAGCCGGCAAGAAGCGATGAAAGGCCTGATCACGCGCGCCATGCGCCGTTACCTGATGGCCGGCCTGCTGTTCTGGCTGCCGGTGGGCATCACCGTGCTCACCTTCAAGTTCCTGCTCGACATGACGGACGGCCTGCTCACGCTGCTGCCCGAGCAATACCGCCCCGACCACCTGATCGGCTTCCACATCCCCGGCTTCGGCGTGCTCATCGCGCTCATCGTGTTGTTCCTCACCGGCATCCTGGTCGCGAACCTGGTCGGCCAGGCGGTGGTGGTGTGGTGGGACGAGCTGATGAACCGCATCCCGCTGGTGCGCACCATCTACTCCGGCGTGAAGGGCTTCACCGACTCGCTGATGAAGAGCAAGGCCTCCTTCCGCCAGGTGGTGATGATCGAGTTCCCCCGCAAGGACACCTGGACCATGGCCTTCGTCACCGCCGTGGACCTGCCGGATTATTCCGGCCGCTACGGCGGCGAGCCGCAGATCTGCGTGTATGTTCCCACCACCCCCATCCCCACTACCGGTTACAACCTCATCGTGCGGCAGTCGGAAGTCGTGCCCATCGACATGAGCGTGGATGACGCCATGAAGATGATCGTCACGCTGGGCGTGGTGGTGCCGCCGCACAAGGCCGGCAACAACAGCGTCCATCCCGTGATGCAGGCGCCGCCCGGGCTATGAGCCGCGAGGGCCTCGCGACTCTCGCCGAGAGGGAACGCCAGGCCTATCTCGCTGCCCGTCCGCACAGCATCGCGCTCGCCGCCCAGGCCGCGCGCCATTTCAGCGCCAGCGTCCCCATGCACTGGATGCGCGACTGGCCCATGCCCGCACCGCTGTATGTGAGCCACGCCGCTGGCGCCCAGCTCACCGACGTGGACGGCCACACCTACGTGGATTTCTGCCTCGGCGACACCGGCGCCATGTTCGGCCACTCGCCCCCGGCCGTAGCCGCCGCCATCGCGACGCAGGCCGCGCAGGGCCTGACCACCATGCTGCCCTCGGCCCAGGTAGCCGAAGCCGGTGAACGCCTCACAGCGCTGTTCGGGCTGCCCTGGTGGCAGCTCACCCAGACCGCCACCGACGCCAACCGCGCCGTGCTGCGCCTGGCGCGCATGATCACCGGGCGGCCACGCGTGCTGGTGTTCGACCGCAGCTACCACGGCAGCGTCGACGAGACCCTGGTGGAAATGGCGGAAGACGGCGCGACCCTGCCGCGCTCCGGCCAGATCGGCCCCATCCACGACCCGCGCGCCACCACGGTGGTGGTCGAGTTCAACGACATCGACGCCGTCACCGGCGCGCTGGCCGAGGGCGACATCGCCTGCGTGCTCGCCGAGCCCGTGATGACCAATGCCGGCATGGTGTTGCCACAGCCCGGCTTCCTTGAAGCGCTGCGCGCCGCCTGCACTCGCCATGAGGTGCCGCTGGTCATCGATGAGACGCATACGCTGTCCGCAGCGCTCGGCGGCTATGCCCGCATGCATCAGCTGCAGGCGGATTTCCTGGTGTGCGGCAAGGCCATTGCCGGCGGCCTGCCATGCGCCGTCTACGGCTACACCGATGCCATGGCCGAGCGGCTCCGCGACGCCGACACCCGCCGCGCTCCCGGTCACTCTGGCATTGGCACCACTCTCTCCGCCAACCCCCTGGCCGTCGCCGCGTTGTGCGCCAGCCTCAAGGATGTGATCACCACCGCGAGCCACGCGCACATGGAGGAGGGCGCCGCCCGCCTGGCCGAAGGTATCGCAGCCGTGCTGCAGGATCACGCCACCACCTGGCAGGTCGCACGCGTCGGCGCGCGGGTGGAGTTCGGCCCGCAGCCCGCGCCCCGAACCGGACGCCAAAGCATCGCCGCCATCGACCAAGAGCTCGAAGCCGTGCTGCACCTCTACCTGCTCAACCGCGGCTTCCTGCTCACGCCCTTCCACAACATGATGCTGGTGTCGCCTGCCACCGAGGTCCCGCAGATCGATGCCTTCCTGGATCAGTTCGATGCGGCGCTGGAAGAATTTGCGGTGTGGATGCGGGATCCGGCATGAGCGAGGAGCTGGATGCCTTCCTGCAGCGCCATGTACACATTGACGCAGTGCAGCTGTTTATCAGCGATCCCGGCGGCGTGCTGCGCGGCAAGACCATCCGCCGCCACGAACTCGAATCCCTCTACAGCACGGGGCGCCACGTAGCCGGCTCCATCCTGGGTCTCGACATCACTGGCGCCGACGTTGAAGCCACCGGCCTTGTGTGGGAAACCGGCGACGCCGACAAGCTGTGCCATCCCGTCCCAGGCACGCTCCAGCCAGTGCCGTGGCTGGAACGCACTGGCCAAGTGATGCTGTCCATGTACGACCTCGATGGCGCTACCGCAGCGGCCGATCCGCGCCATGTGCTGGCGCGGACCGAGCAGGTGCTGAACGCAGCGGGCTACGCGGTCGTATTCGCCTGTGAACTGGAGTTCTACCTGCTGCGCGAGCAGTCCGATGGAAGCTGGCTACCAGCCGGTTCGCAGGCGGTGCACCCCGGCCAGGGCGAGCGGATCGAGGCCTACAGCCTGGGGCGGCTGGACAGCCTGGCGCCGCTATTCCGCGAGGTTCTCGATGCCGCCCAGGCCCAGAGCCTGGGTGCCGGCACGGTGATGTCGGAATACGCGCCGGGGCAGTTCGAGATCACGCTACAGCATCGAAAAGGTGCACTGGCGGCCGTGGACGAGGCCGTACAGCTGAAGCGCCTGCTGAAGGGCGTTGCGGCAAAGCACGGCTGCCTCGCGAGCTTCATGGCCAAGCCTTTCACCGCGCGTTCCGGTTCCGGTGCCCATCTGCACCTGAGCCTGGCCGATGCGGCCGGCCACAATATGTTCAGCAGCGAGGATCCCGCTGGCACGCCACTACTGCGCGAGGCTATTGCGGGCCTAGCCACCACTGCTGCCGATGCATTCCTTGCCTTCGCTCCCCATGGCAATTCCTATCGCCGCTTCCAGCGCCAGAGCTACGCGCCGGTCGCCGTGAACTGGGGTATCAACAATCGCAGCGTATCGCTGCGCGTGCCGGCCGGCCCCGCAGCCTCGCGCCATGTCGAACATCGCTTCTGTGGGGCGGATGCAAACCTGTATCTGGCCGCAGCCGCCGTGCTGGGCGGCGTCCTGCACGGCATCTCGGCACGGCTGGACCCCGGCCCAGCGACGGAGGGTAACGGCTATTCCAGCGCCGCGACTACCCGCTGGCCGTCGCTGCCAGCGGACTGGCACACCGCCATGGCGCGGGCGCGGGATAGCAGTTTCCTGCGGGAGACCTTTGGCTCCCCTTTTATGCGGGCCTGGCTCGCCATCAAGGCACAGGAACAGTTGCGCTGGGATGCCGAGGTCACGCCCACTGACTTGCTCTGGTACCTGCGCGACACGTGACGCAGACTCCGCCTTCAGGCTAAATTTGAAAAAGCGCGATGTTGATACAGCGAGTAGATGTGATGTCCGGCAGGATCCTGGTAACCGGAGGGGCGGGGTTCCTGGGGTCGCACTTGTGCGATCTCCTTATCGCGCAGGGCCACTACGTGGTGTGTGTCGACAATTTCTTCACCGGCGCGCGCGCCAACGTCGCGCACCTGCTGGATCACCCGCGCTTCGAGCTCATCACGCACGACGTGACGATGCCGCTCCACGTGGAGGTAGACGAGATCTACAACCTTGCGTGTCCTGCGTCGCCCCCGCACTATCAGCACGATCCGGTGCACACCACCAAGACAAGCGTGCTAGGCGCGATCAACTTGCTGGATCTGGCCAAGCGCTCCCAATGCAAGATCTTTCAGGCATCGACCAGCGAGGTCTACGGCGATCCGGAAGTCCACCCGCAGCCGGAGAGCTACTGGGGACACGTGAACCCGATTGGCGTGCGTTCATGTTATGACGAAGGCAAACGATGCGCCGAAACCTTGTTTTTCGACTACCACCGCCAATACCAGCTGCGAATCAAGGTTGCGCGTATCTTCAATACCTACGGGCCACGGATGGATCCGAACGACGGACGGGTAGTGTCGAACTTCATTGTGCAAGCGCTGAAGAACGAGCCCATCACGTTATATGGCGATGGTCAGCAGACGCGCTCATTCTGTTACGTTGACGACCTCATCGATGGGTTCGTGCGTCTGATGAACACGCCGGACGACGTCACCGGTCCGATCAACTTGGGCAATACCAGTGAATTCACCATTGCCGAGCTGGCGCATCTGGTGATCGGCCTGACTGGTTCACGTTCGAAGATTATTCGGCTTCCGCTCCCGCAGGATGATCCCCGGCAGCGGAAACCGGATACGTCCCTCGCAGCGATGCACTTGGGCTGGCAGGCGGGTACGCCCCTCAACACCGGTCTGAAATCCACAATCGCGTACTTCGATTCGCTGCTTAACCGCGAAGCTGGCGCCGCGCAGCCCGCCTAGGCCAGTCCTCTCCCCACACCGTAGTAGGTGAAGCCCAGCGTACGCATCAGTTCCGGGTTGTAGAGGTTGCGTCCGTCGAAGATCACGGGATGCTTCAAGCTGGCCCGCATGTCGTCGAAATCCGGGCTGCGGAATTCCTTCCACTCCGTGACGATGGCCAGTGCGTCTGCACCAGCAAGGGCGGAGCGGGCATCCTCGACGACCTCGAACCCCTTGCGGTCGCCCAGCAGCCGCCTGGCTTCCACGTGCGCCACTGGGTCGAATGCCCGGACCTGCGCGCCGGCATCGAGCAGCTCGGCGATCAGCGTCAGCGATGGCGCCTCCCGCATGTCATCCGTGTCGGGCTTGAACGCCAGGCCCCAGAGCGCGATGCGGCGCCCGGCTAGCAGCCCAGCGAAATGCTTGCGGATCTTGCTGGCTAGGAACGATTTTTGCGTCTCGTTGACGGCTTCGACCGCTTCGAGAAGCCGCGCCGTGTATCCCGCCGATGCCGCCGATCGCACCAGTGCCTTTACGTCTTTCGGGAAGCAGGAGCCGCCGTAGCCCGCGCCAGCGTAGATAAAACTGTAGCCGATGCGGGGATCAGAACCCACGCCCTTACGGACCTGTTCGATATCGGCTCCGAGGCGCTCCGCGATGTTGGCCACCTCGTTCATGAAGCTGATCTTGGCGGCGAGCATGGCATTGGCGGCGTACTTGGTCAGTTCGGCTGAACGCACGTCCATTACCACCAAGCGATCCTGGATGCGGCAGAAGGGGTCGTAGAGGCTCCGCACCAGCTCCACGGCGCGGGGGCTTTCGCTGCCCACGATAACGCGGTCGGGTTTCATAAAGTCACCTACCGCAGCGCCTTCCTTCAGGAATTCCGGATTCGACACGACATCGAATTCCACGGCCTTCCCGCGGCCCTTGAGCACCGCGGCCAGCTCCCTCCTGACCTCGTCGGCCGTGCCGACGGGCACTGTGGACTTGGTTATTACGACGGCATAGCGCTGCAGGTGCTCGCCGATGGTGCGCGACACGGCCACTACGTGCCGGAGATCGGCGGAGCCATCCTCGGCGGGCGGCGTGCTAACGGCAATCATCAGGAACTGGCCGTGATCAACCCCTGACTGCGCGTCCGTCGTGAACGTAATGCGACCCGCCTTGGCATTGCGGGCAATGAGCTCCTCGAGGCCCGGCTCATGGATCGGCACTTCCCCGGCGCGGAGCCGATCCACCTTTCGCTGGTCGATGTCGACACAAACAACATGATTGCCTACGTCCGCCAGGCATGCCGCCGTGACCAAACCAACGTACCCGGATCCGAAAATCGTGACTTTCATCTAGCGTTGTTCACAAGGGAGCTTTACGCCGCACGCAATCCTGCGCGCGCGCCCGGCGATTCGCTGCCGTCCGGTGGGACGCAGGGCGCTGATCGCCGAGGACAGGGAGGTCATCGAACTCGCGGACCAAACACATGCCGCTATACAGCGCGCCGGGAATTTGTCGCTTGAAAGGAGTCTCTGGCTCGCGGGAGTGGGCTGCCGGGCTACGTCGTGAATCAGTGAATCGCCGGGCTGGTCCTTCAGAAGGGAATTGGCGAGGCTGGTTTTGCGCATCAACTCTTGGGGCGCGAAGGTGAGGGGTAAGAATCTCATGATCTCAAGTTGACGCTGCAGATACGTGACGGCGTACCCCGCGCAGTGTATCGACGGGATAACGAAGCAGGCACCGGAGTCACTTCGCGATGTTGACGATCCTCATGCGCGTGAACTCCTCAAGGCCCTGCTGCCCCAGCTCCACCCCAAACCCCGACTGCTTCACCCCGCCATAAGGCACGCTCGGCGGCAGATCCAGGTGCTTGTTGATCCACACCGTGCCGGTCTCCAGCCGCTCGGCCACGGCCAGCGCCCGCTCGGTGCTCTTCGACCACACCGTCGCACCCAGGCCATATTCCGACGAGTTCGCCCGCGCGATCGCTTCGTCGATCGTTGAGTACTTGAGCACCGGCATCACCGGGCCGAACTGCTCCTCGCATACCAGCCGCGCGCTGTCCGGCAGGCCGCTGACGATGGTGGGCTTGATGAAGTAGCCCGGGCCGTCGTGCTTCTCGCCGCCGGCGATTACCTGGCCGTGGCTGCGGGCATCGTCGATCATCGACTGCACCTTGTCGTACTGCATGCGGTTCTGCACCGGGCCGAACTGCACGCCGTCGTCCAGGCCATTGCCGACCACGGCGGCCTTGGCGATCAGCGCGAGCTCCGCGCACACGGCGTCATAGATCGATTCGGGCACGAAGATGCGCTTGGCGGCCAGGCACACCTGGCCGGAGTTGACCATGGCGGCGAAGAACAGCTTGGGGGCGATCTCCTTCGGGTCCACGTCGTCCAGCACGATGGCGGCGTCGTTGCCGCCCAGCTCCAGCGTCAGGCGCTTCAGCGTGGCGGCGGCGCTGACCATCACCTTGCGTCCGGTGGCGGTGCTGCCGGTGAAGGCGATCTTGGCCACGTCGGGGTGGGCGGTGAGGGCGCCGCCCAGGTCGTTGACGTCCGCGATGACGTTGACCACGCCAGCGGGGAATATCTCGGCGCAGATCTCGCCGACCTTCAGCGTGGCGAGCGGGGTGGTGGGGGCGGGCTTCACCACCACGGTGTTGCCGGCCAGCAGCGCGGGCGCGAGCTTGGTCACCATCATGATCACCGGGAAGTTCCACGGCGTGATGCAGGCCACCACGCCCAGCGGCAGACGCTGGCGGATGATGCGGGTCTCGGCGGTTTCCGTGAGCACGGTGTCCGTGAGGTTCATCGCGGCAAAGCCGCGGATGTTCGCCGCGGCGATGCTGATCTCGTAGAAGGCGCCGCCCAGCGGCTTGCCCTGTTCCTGCGTGAGGATGCGGGCGAGCTCGGGAGCGCGCGCCTCGAGCGCATCGGCCAGCTTGTTCAGCAGGCGGGCGCGCTCTGGCAGCGGCGTGGCGGCCCAGCCATCGAAGGCATCCTTGGCGGCGGCCACGGCCTGGTTCAGCTGGGCGAGGTCGGCGCGCGGGCAGCTGGCCACGGGTTGTTCGGTGGCGGGGTTGATCACTTCGAAAGTGCTGGCGCCGGGCACCAGTTTGCCGCCGATCAGCAGCCGGAAATCCCCCGTCTGGCCGGGCTTGAGCTGTGCATTCATCTGTGCGTTTCCCCGTGTTGGCCGGCGGCCAGTATACTGCGCAGCCTGTTTTTTCCAGCCCCCTGGGGCCCCGAGAGATCCGCCCGATGCGTAGTCATTATTGCGGCCAGGTCAGCGATGCGTTGACCGGCCAGGAAGTCACTGTAGCGGGCTGGGTACACCGGCGCCGCGACCACGGCGGGGTCATTTTCGTCGACCTGCGCGACCGCGAGGGCCTGCTGCAGATCGTCTTCGACCCGGATACGGCCCAGCTGTTCGCCGATGCCGAGCGGCTGCGCGGCGAGTTCGTGATCCAGGTGCGGGGCCTGGTGCGGGCCCGGCCGGCCGGCACCGTCAACGCCAACCTGGCCTCGGGCAAGGTTGAGCTGCTGGCGCGCGAGCTGAACCTGCTGAACCGCTCTGAGCCGCTGCCGTTCCAGCTGGACGAGAATGTGGGCGAGGAAGTGCGCCTGCGCTACCGCTACCTCGACCTGCGCCGCGAGGAGATGAGCCAGCGGCTGCGGCTGCGGCACCGCGTCACCTCGTCAATGCGCCGCTACATGGATGACAACGGCTTCGTCGACATCGAGACGCCGATGCTCACGAAGGCGACGCCGGAGGGCGCGCGCGATTACCTGGTGCCGAGCCGCACGCATCCGGGCAGCTTCTTCGCGCTGCCGCAGTCGCCGCAGATCTTCAAGCAGCTGCTGATGGTGGCGGGCTTCGACCGCTATTACCAGATCGTGCGCTGCTTCCGTGACGAGGACCTGCGCGCCGACCGCCAGCCGGAATTCACCCAGCTCGATATCGAGACCTCGTTCCTGTCGCAGGACGAGATCATGGGGCTGATGGAAGGCCTGGTGCGCACGGTGTTCGCGCAGGTGCTGCACGTGCAGCTGCCCAATCCGCTGCCGCGCATGACCTACGCCGAGGCCATGCGCCGCTATGGTTCGGACAAGCCGGACCTGCGCGTGTCGCTGGAACTGGTGGACGTGGCGGACCTCGTCGCGGATAGCGAGTTCAAGGTGTTCTCGGGTCCTGCGAAGGATCCGGGCAGCCGCGTTGCGGTGCTGCGTGCACCCGGGGGCGGCACGCTCAGCCGCAGCGAGATCGACGCCTATACGGCTTTCGTCGCCCGCTACGGCGCCAAGGGCCTGGCCTGGATCAAGATCAATGAGAAGTCCAAGGGGCGCGATGGCCTGCAGTCGCCCATCGTGAAGAACCTCAGCGATGCCGCCCTGGCGGGCATCCTGGAGCGCAGCGGTGCGCAGGATGGCGACATCCTGTTCTTCGGTGCTGCCAGTGCCAAGGTGGTCAGCGATGCGCTGGGCGCGCTGCGGCTGAAGATCGCACAGGACCTGAAACTGGTGGAAGACGCCTGGCGGCCGCTGTGGGTGGTCGATTTCCCGATGTTCGAATACGACGCGGATTCCAAGCGCTGGGCGGCCATGCACCATCCGTTCACGGCGCCGAAGAATGATGATCCAGCGGCATTGCAGTCGGATCCGGGCACGGCTGTCGCCAAGGCCTACGACATGGTGCTGAACGGGTCGGAGATCGGCGGCGGTTCGGTGCGCATCCATCGCGCCGAGATGCAGTCTGTGGTGTTCGGCATGCTGGGCATCGATGCGGAGGAGGCGCAGCGCAAGTTCGGCTTCCTGCTGGATGCGCTGAAGTTCGGCGCGCCACCGCATGGTGGGCTGGCTTTTGGGCTCGACCGCCTGGTGATGCTGATGGCCGGCGCCAGCAGCATCCGCGACGTGATCGCCTTCCCGAAGACGCAGACCGCGGCGGACCCGCTCACCGACGCGCCCACGCCGGTGAGCGAAGCCCAGTTGCGCGAACTGCATATTCGTGTCCGCACGCCCCAGCCCACAGGCTAGGCCAGCACTCAAAGGGTCGGTGCTGTTCGTCCACGGCCTGTGGATGACCGGCGCCGAATCCTTCGTGCTGAAGCGGCGACTGGCCGCGCATGGCTGGAATCTGCGGGTGTTCCCGTGGTCATCCCTCAGCGAGCCCATGGATCGCGTAGCGAGGCGCTGCGCCCGCGACGCGCTGGAGCTGGCGCGCGGCACCTTGCTGCCGGTGCACCTGGTGGGCCACAGCCTGGGTGGCCTCGTGATCTACCACGTGTTCGAGACCGGCCTGCTGGCGCCGGACCGCTTCACCGGGGATTTCTGCCGCGTGGTGTTCATGGGCACGCCCGCCTGCGGCAGCCAGACGGCGCGCACGCTGGCCGGGCTCGGGCCGCTGGGCCGGTTGCTGGGCGTGGCTGGTGGCGAGGCACTGCTGAATGGACTGCCAGGCCGGTGGCCGTTCGCGCCGCAGCTGGGGATCATCGCCGGCGATGCGCCGCGCGGACTCGGGCGCCTGCTGTCGCGCTTTGATGGCCCCAACGATGGCACGGTGTCCGTGGCGGAGACCTGCCTCGAAGGCGCGACGGATACCTGCACGCTGCCGGTGAGCCACAGCGGCATGTGGATGTCGGCGGCGGTGGCGGAGCAGGTGGCGAGTTTCCTCGACACCGCGCGCTTCACGCGCGACTGAGCGCGGACAGATCCCGGTAATAGTAGGTGGTGGCGACATAGCCGCCCTGCGGCCACAACGCGTACTGCGGGATCTCGCCGACCCTCGTCCAGCCCAGCCGTTCATAGAGCCGCGCGCCATCACCATCGGTGACGGTATCCAGCACCAGCAGGTGGCGGCCGCGCTTGAGGGCGACGGCTTCGGCGGCGTGCATCAGCGCCGCGCCCACGCCGCGCCGCCGGGCGCGCCGGTGCACCAGCATCTTGGCGACGTCGGCGCGATGCGGCTGGTTGTCGGGCAGGTCGAGGATGAGCTGCACGGTGCCGCAGATGCCTTGCTCGTCGCGCGCCACCAGCAGTGCGCGCCGGCCGGTGGCCGCGTCGCCCGCCACGTGCTGCCAGAAGCCACGCGCCCGCTCTCGCGCCAGCGGCAGCATGAAGCTTACCGAGGCGCCGCCCTCGACGCAGTCGAGCAGCACATCGGTGAGTTCCTCGATGGCCTGCGCATCGAGATCGTTGAGTTCATCGACTGGCATGGGTTCCCTTCGCGGCCGGCGCCTTCAGCAGCGCCACCAGATAGCGGGCGGCCTTGCTGCCCGGATTGTGGAATGTGATCGGACGATCCAGCGTCATGGCCATGCAGTCACCGGCCTTCAGGTGGGTGGTTTCCTTGCCCAGCCGCAGGTCCATGTCGCCTTCCAGCATCCAGATCTGCTGCTGCACCAGCGCCGCGCCGAAGGCGTTCTCGAAGGTGACGCGCGCGCCGGGCGGAAAGTTGATCTCCGACAGCTGCAGCGGCTGGGTGGCAGTGGCGGGTGTCAGCGTGCGGCGCTTGTAGCCGCTGTCCGGATCCTGCCATTCGGGCTGGCCCTTGCGGGTCACCAGCGGGTCGCGCTGCTGCAGGCGCGGTTCGGCAAAGGTGGTTGGCGTGAACAGCTCCGGCAGCAGCACGCCAAACCCGATGGCCAGCTTGCTGAGCACCGTGGCCGTGGCGCTGCTCTCGGCGCGCTCGATGCGGGAGATCATGGCGCGGCTGACACCACTGCGGACGGACAGGTCGACGATGGAGATGCCCCGTTCGAGGCGCAGGTCCGAGATGCGGCGGGCGAGGCGTTCGTTGACATCCATGGGGCGCGACGTCCGGTGAGCGAGGAGGTGCCGGTGGGGGTGCTGAAACGTGTGTTCCAATATATTAGACACGATTCCATATAGTGGAACAGGTGCTCTTTGGGCTGCACATACGTCCATTTGCCGCCACGGCCGGTCGCAGGCCGCTGCCTCCCCTTGAGTCCACCCGCGCCGCGGCGCAATGATGCCGCCAGCCCCACGGGAGAAGAAGAATGACCGACGCCATGCCCATGGACGACAAGACCAGGTCGCTGAAGACGCTGACGCTGGTCGTCTACATCCTCTACGCCGCCACCTGGATCACCGGCATCAGCGGCATCGTCGCCATCATTATCAACTACGTGAAACGGGACGAGGTGCGGGGCACCTGGCTCGACAGCCATTTCAGCTGGCAGATCCGCACCTTCTGGTGGAGCCTGCTGTGGGCCATCATCGGCTGGGCGCTGGTCTTTGTGCTCATCGGCATCCCGATCCTCATTGCGGACGGCATCTGGGTCATCTACCGGCTGGTGAAGGGCTTCCTGCAACTCAACGAGAACAAGCCGATTACTGCCTGAGGCAGTGGCAGGAGGGGCGGGCTGCCTCCGGTATACTCCGGCCCCCCATGCTTGCCACACAAAATCTCGCCGTCCAGTTCGGCGCCAAGCCCCTGTTTGAACAGGTCACCGTCAAGTTCGTCGACGGCAACCGCTATGGCCTGATCGGTGCCAACGGCAGCGGCAAATCCACGCTGATGAAGGTGCTCGGCGGCGAGCTGGAACCCAGCGTCGGCGAAGTGGTGCTGATGCCGGGGCTGCGCATGGGCAAGCTCAACCAGAACCAGTTCGGCTATGAGGACCAGCGCGTGCTGGACGTGGTCATGCAGGGGCACCGCGAGATGTGGGAGGCCATGACCGGGCGCGACAAGATCTACGCGAACCCGGACGCCACCGACGACGACTACATGCGTGCCGCCGAGCTGGAAGGTCGCTTCGCCGAATACGGCGGCTACGACGCCGAGGCCCGCGCTGGCGACGTGCTGATCGATGCCGGCATCGACAAGGCGCTGCACGAGCTGCCGATGCGTGAAGTGGCACCCGGCCTGAAACTGCGCGTGCTGCTGGCGCAGGCATTGTTCTCGCGCCCCGACGTGCTGCTCCTCGACGAACCCACCAACAACCTGGACATCGATTCCATCCGCTGGCTCGAGAACACGCTCAACGACTACAACGCCACGATGATCATCATCAGCCACGACCGTCACTTCCTGAACCAGGTATGCACGCATGTGGCGGACCTGGACTACCAGCAGGTGAAGATCTATCCGGGCAATTACGATGATTTCATGCTGGCCTCGGTGCAGGCTCGCGCCCGCGTCGAATCCGCCAATGCCAAGGCCAAGGACCGCATCTCGGACCTGCAGGAGTTCGTGCGCCGCTTCTCGGCCAATGCCTCCAAGGCGCGGCAGGCCACCTCGCGCAAGAAGCTGCTCGACAAGATCAAGATCGAGGAGATCCGCCCGTCCACGCGGCAGAACCCCTACATCCGTTTCGACCAGGCCAAGAAGCTGTATCGCGGCGTGTTCAATGCCGACAAGATCTCCTTCCGCTACCCGAACACCAGCATCGACATCCTGAAGGATGTGAGCTTCAAGGTGGATGCCGGCGAGCGTGTTGCCATCATCGGCCCCAATGGCATCGGCAAGACCACGCTGATGCGCGTGCTGGCCGGCGAGCTAAAGCCCACCACGGGCAGGCTCGAGTGGGTGGAGAACGCCGAGCCTGGCTACATGCCGCAGGATCCGCAGGCGGAGTTCGCCGAGAAGCTCGATCTGTTCACGTGGATGTCGCAGTGGACCGGCAAGGGGGACGACGACCAGATCGTGCGCGGCACGCTGGGCCGGCTGCTGTTCTCAGGCGACGAAACCCGCAAGCAGGTGCAGGTGCTGTCTGGCGGCGAGAAGGGCCGCATGATCTACGGCAAGTTGATCCTGAACCGGCCCAACGTGCTGCTGATGGACGAGCCCACCAACCACATGGACATGGAAACCATCGAGTCGCTGCAGATCGCGCTCGAGAAGTACGTGGGCACGCTGGTGTTCGTCTCACATGACCGCGAGTTCGTCGGCTCTCTGGCCACCCGCATCATCGCGCTGCAGCAAGGCGGCGGCATCGTCGATTTCCGCGGCACCTACGACGAATACCTCAAGTCCCGCGGAGTCGTCTGAAAAAAGGGGTCAGATCTATTTTTCGCCCTGGAAAAATAGATCTGACCCCTTTTCCGCGGCGGCGAGCTGGGCTGCGAGGCGCGCGACGCGCCCGCTGTCGCGCAGCGACGGATCCGGGACCGGTGCGGCCAGCAGCAATGCCTGCGTATACGGATGCGCCGGCCGCTCGTAGATATCGTCCACCGTCCCGGTCTCCACGAACCGGCCCTGGTACATCACCGCCACGCGGTCCGAGATATGCCGCACCACCGACAGGTCGTGCGCGATGAAGATGTAAGAGAGCCCCAGCCGCCCCTGCAGTTCCTCCAGCAGGTTGATCACCTGTGCCTGGATGGACACATCCAGCGCCGACACCGGCTCGTCGCAGACGATCAGCCCCGGGTTCAGCGCCAGTGCGCGCGCGATGCCGATGCGCTGCCGCTGCCCGCCGGAGAACTGGTGCGGATAGCGGTTGATGTGCTCCGGGCTCAGCCCCACCAGATCCAGCAGCTCGCGTACCCGCGCCGCACGCTGCGACTTCGGCAGTGCTTCCGGATGGATCTCGAACGGCTCGCGGATGATGTCGCCCACCGTCATGCGCGGGTTCAGCGAGGTGTAGGGATCCTGCAGCACCATCTGCATGTGCCGGCGCAGCGCCACCAGCCGCTCCCCGCGCATGCTGAAGATGTCCTCCCCATCCAGCAGCGCGCTGCCCGAGGTCGGCGGTTCCAGCCGCAGCAGCAGTTTCGCCAGGGTCGACTTGCCGCAGCCGGATTCCCCGACGATCCCCAGCGTCTCGCCCCGCTGCAGCGTGAAGCTCACGCCATCCACCGCCTTGACTTGGCCCACCACGCGCTTGATCACCGCGCCGCGCTCGATGGGGAAGTGCTTCGTCAGCCCGGTCACTTCCAGCAGTGGCACGTCAGGCGCCGCCATTCAGCACCTCCGTGGCGCGATGGCAGGCGGCCAGCCGGCCGGGCGCCGGCGCGGTCTGCGGCGGCAGCACCTCGCGGCACACCGGCAACTCGATCGGACAGCGCGGATGGAACGGACACCCCGGCGGAATGCGTGTGAGATTGGGCGGCAGGCCCCGAATTGCCTGCAGCGGCTGGTCACTGCGATGCTGGCGCGGCATGGATTGCAGCAGCGCGCGCGTATACGGATGCGCCGGCCGCGCATACAGCGCATGCACATCGGCCTGCTCGACGATGCGTCCCGCATACATCACCGCGATGCGGTCGGCCACCTGCGCCACCACGCCCAGGTCATGCGTGATCAAGATCAGCGCCATCCCCAGCTGCGTCTTCAGCTCCATCAGCAGGTCCATGATCTGCGCCTGCACGGTCACGTCCAGCGCGGTGGTGGGCTCGTCGGCGATCAGCACCTTCGGGCTCAGCGCCAGCGCCATCGCGATCATCACGCGCTGGCGCATGCCGCCGGAGAACTGGTGCGGGTAGTCATCTACGCGCGCGGCGGCATTGGGAATCCTCACGCGCTCCATCAACTCGATGGCCCGGGCGCGCGCCACCTTGCGCGGCAAGCCATTGCGCACGCGCAGCGCCTCCGCGATCTGCCAGCCTACCGTGAACACCGGGTTGAGCGCCGACAGCGCATCCTGGAACACCATGGCGATGCCCGCGCCCTGCAGCGCACGACGCTGGGCCACCGGCAACTCCAGCAGGTTGCGACCCTCATACAAGATGCGACCCCCACGGATCGCCGCCGGCGGCATGTCCAGGATGCCCATGACGGCCTGCGCGGTGACCGACTTGCCGGAGCCGGATTCCCCCAGCAGCGCCAGCGTCTCGCCGGCATCCACATGGCAGGAGACGCCATTCAGCACCCGCGCCACGCCATCGCGCGTGCGGAACTCCACCTGCAGGTTGTCCAGCTCGAGCAGGTGGCTCATCGCAGCTTCGGATCGAAGGCGTCACGCACGGCGTCGCCCAGCATGATGAAGGCCAGCACCGTCGCGGTGAGGAAGGCGGCGGGGAACAGCAGCGGGAACGATGCCTCGCGGATCCACACCTGCGCCTCGGCAATGCTCACGCCCCAGGACACCGTGTTGCGCGGGCCCACCCCGAGGAAGGACAGCGTCGCCTCCCAGGCAATGAACTGCCCGAGCAGGATGGTGAGCATCACCATCACCGGAGCCAGCGAATTCGGCAGGATATGGCGCAGCATGATGCGCGTGTGGCTGGCGCCCAGTACGCGCGCGGCCTGCACATAGTCCTGGTGTCGCGCCATGATCACCGAGGAGCGCACCACGCGGGCGGCAGTGGGCCAGCCCAAAATCCCCAGTGCGAAGACCACCGGCCAGATGCCCAGATCCTGTCCGGACAGGGCCTTCGCCACCACCACGGCGCCCAGCAGCATCGGGATGCCGAGGAAGATATCCAGGCCGCGTGCCAGCAGGGAATCGATCCAGCCGCCGAAGTACCCGGCCAGCAGCCCGACCCCCAGCGCGATCACGCCCGCGATCAGCGTCGAGAACACCCCCACCAGCACCGACGAGCGCGCGCCATAGACCACGCGCGCGTACACATCGCAGCCCTGCTTGTCGAAGCCGAACCAGTGCGCGGCGCTCGGCGGTTTCAGGGAATCCTGCAGCGAGCAGGCCGCGGTGCGCGCATCGATGCTGCTGAACCAGCCGGGAAACGCGGCCAGCAGCAACATCATCACGACGATGGCGGCCGCGACCCAGAACACCGGGCTGTGCTGCAGATCCTGCCACGCGTCGCCGGCAAGACTGCGCGGCGCATTTTCCGGCGCGGGGCTAACCATGGCGGATGCGCGGATCCAGCACCGCGTACAGCAGGTCGACCAGCAGGTTGGTCGCGAGGAAAATCAGGATCAGCAGGCTCACGATGGTCACCACCAGCGGACCGTCCTCGAGCCGGATGCCCTGGAACAGCCGTCCGCCGATGCCAGGGATGTTGAAGATTCCCTCGGTCACCATGGCGCCACTCAGCAGGGAACCCAGGTCCGCACCGATGAACGTGACCACGGGGATCAGTGAATTGCGCAGCACGTGTACGCCCACCACGCGTGGTCGCCCCAGGCCCTTCGCCGTGGCCGTGCGCACATAGTCCGCGCGCAGGTTCTCGGCCACCGCGGTGCGTGTCAGACGCATGCCCGTGGCCAGTGACAGCAGACCGAGCACTATGGCCGGCAGGATGTACGTGGCCAGGCCCAGCTCCGGCGCAAAGCTCGGCCGGAACCAGCCCAGCTCCACACCGAACAGTGACTGGAACACCGTGCCGATCACGAACACGGGCGTGCCGAGCACCACCAGCGTCAGCGCCAGCGACGCCTGGTCAAACACACCGCCACGCCTGAGACCCGCCCATACACCGCCACCGACGCCCACGACGATCACGATGGCCAGCGCGATCAGGCCCAGCTGCAGCGTGCGTGGCCAGGATTCCGCCAGCACTTCGGCAATGGGCCGTCCCGAGATGGTCCTGCCCAGGTTGCCGGTGACCAGGCCCTTCATGTAGTAGCCGTACTGCACCAGCAGGGGCTCGTCCAGGTGGTATTGCGCGGTGAGCTGCACGCGCTGGCTTTCCGTGAGCGGGCGCTCACCGGCCAGTGCCTGCAGCGGATCGTCCGCGATGCTGAACATCAGCGCGTAGACGATCAGCGTCGCGCCGATGAACGTGACGAAGCTCTGCAGCAGCCGGCGCAGCAGGTAGCCGGACATCGTGTCAGTTCGATGCGGGCGTGATTTCCAGCCACTTGATGCGACGGAAAGGATCCATGCGCACATTGGCCAGCCGGGCTGAGACCCCGATGGTGTTCTGCATGTAGCGCAGCGGGATCACCGGCAGGTCGCGGGCGATGATGTCTTCGGCCTGCTGGTAGCGCTTCAGCGCTTCGGCGGGGTCGGGCGCCTTGTCGCCTTCCGCCAGCATGCGGTCGAACTCCGGGTTGCTGTAGCCGTAGTAGTTCGACGAGCCATGGGTGTGGAACAGCGGGCCCAGGTAGTTCTCGAGCACCGGGTAGTCCGCGATCCAGCCCAGGCGGAACAGGCCCATGGGTTCCTTGGCCTTGGCCTTGCGCAGCAGGTCGGCGAATTTCGGCTGCGGATTGCCGACGCATTCCACCTCCAGCGAGGCGCGGATCTGGTTGCAGGTGGCATCCACCCAGGGCTTGTGGCCGCCATCCACGTTGTAGGCGATCTCGATGCGGCCACCCACCTCGGCGGCGCCGCCGGCGGAGTCGAACAGCGCCTTGGCCTTCTTCGGGTCGTAGACGCAGGCCTCGCCGCAGGTATCGGCGCGGAAGCCCGGGAGGAAGGGCGCCACGAACGCGCGCAGCGGCTCCTGCGCATGATTGAAAATGGCGCTGGTGATCTCGTCCCGATTGATGGCCATCGAGATGGCCTTGCGGATCGCGGGCTTGGCAAAGTGCTTGTCGTAGGTGGGGAAGGCGAGCACCTGGATGGTGGAGCCGGTGCTCTGCAGGAAGCGCTTGCCCAGGTCGGCCTGCGCGCCGCCGATGTTCTCCTGCGGGATCTGCGGCACGATGTCCAGCTGGCCGGCCAGCAGATCCTGGTATTGCGTGGGCAGGGTCTGGTAGATCTTGAAATCGATGCCGGCGATGGTGGGTTTCACTGGGCCGGCGTAGTCGTCATAGCGCACCAGCTTGATGAGCTGGTCGTGCTCCCATTTGCCGGCGAACTTGAACGCGCCCTGGCCGATGGGCGCCTGCTCGAACTGCGGGTCCACCTGGTTGTTGGCGAGGTCGGTGAACGCAACCGTGGGCACGGGGAAGAAGACCGTGTAGCCCAGCATGGTCTTGAAGTTCACGTAAGGCTCGGTGAGCGTCACCTCGAAGGTCAGCTCGTCCTTCTTCACCAGGCCGCGCAGCTTCTTCGCCTTCGGCGCCTGCTTCGCGTCGGTGGGGTTCATGTCGTCATAGCCGTCGATCTTGGCGAAGAAGAAATTGCCGTCATGGGCATTCGGGCCCCAGGCGCCGGCATTCCAGCCATTGATGTAAGAATCCGCTGTGACCGCTTCGCCGTTGTGGAATTTCCAGCCTGGCTTGAGCGTGATGGTCCAGACCTTGTTGTCAGGGCTGGTCACCGATTCTGCCGCGAGCTCGCGCGGCAGCAGCTGGTCGTCCCATTCCACCAGCGGCGCGTAGACCGCGTGCAGCACATCGGCCCCCATCTCTTCCGCCGTGTCGCTGGGGAACAGATGCTTCGGCTCGGACAGGCCGAAGCTCGGCACCAGGGCCTCGCTGCCGGAGGGAGCGGATTTGCCACCGCAGCCAGCGAGCATGGCGGCGAGGCAGGCTGGGAGCAGCAGGGTTCGGATACGCATGCCCCGGATTCTATCCCCGGTCCAGCAGCCCCCGCAGTTCATATAACAATGCCTGTGCCTCACGGGGTGAAAGGTTGTCCGGCTCAACCCCGGCCAGTCTTTCGCGCAGCGTATCCCGCGCCGGTGGCAGTGCCGGTGGCTCGAACGGCAGCGGCGCCTGTGGCCCGGGCAGGGCCGCCGCCTGCGCATCGCGCTGTGCTTCCAGCTCGGCCAGATAGTGCCGTGCCGCCGTGATCACTGCCGGCGGCACGCCCGCAAGCTTGGCCACCGACAGGCCATAGCTGCGGTTGGCCGGTCCGTCCTTCACGGCGTGCAGGAACACCAGCGCATCGCCATGTTCGGTGGCATCCAGATGCAGGTTGACCACGCCGGGCAGTTCCAGTGCCAGAGCGGTCAGCTCGAAATAGTGCGTCGCGAACAGCGTGAAGGCACCCACGCTGTTCGCCAGATACCGCGCCACCGCCCAGGCCAGCGACAGGCCGTCGAAGGTGCTGGTGCCGCGGCCGATCTCGTCCATCAGCACCAGGCTGTGCCGCGTGGCGTTGTGCAGGATGTTGGCGGTCTCGGTCATCTCCACCATGAAGGTGGAACGTCCGCCAGCCAGATCATCCGCCGCGCCGATGCGCGTGAACACGCGGTCGATCGGCCCGATCACGGCGCTCTTCGCCGGCACATAGCTGCCGATATGCGCCAGCACGGCGATCAACGCGGCCTGGCGCATGTAGGTGGATTTGCCGCCCATGTTGGGACCAGTGACGATCAGGATGCGGCGGGCATCATCGAAGCACAGGTCGTTCGGCACGAAATCGGTGCCGCTGAACTGTTCCACCACTGGATGGCGACCGCCCTCGATCCGGTAGATCGGGTCCTCGGTGAGATCGGGTGCCACCCATTGCAGGGTGTCGGCGCGCTCGGCCAGGCTGCTCAGCGCGTCGATGCTGGCGATGGCGGAGGCGCTGTCCTGCAGCGCCGGCAGGTCGGTGATCAGTACATCCAGCAGCTGTTCATACAATGCCTTCTCGCGCGCCAGGGCCTTGTCGCGCGCGCCCAGCACCTGGTCCTCGAAGCTCTTCAGTTCCGGCGTGATGAAGCGCTCGGCGGATTTCACCGTCTGGCGGCGCAGGTAATCGGCCGGCACGCGTTCGGCATGCGCGCGCGGTATCTCGATGAAGAAGCCCTGCACGCGGTTGTACGACAGTTTCAGCTGCGCAATGCCGCTGCGCTCGCGTTCCTTCTTCTCCAGTTCGAGCAGGAAGGCATCGGTGTTGGTTGCGATATGCCGCAGCTGGTCCAGTTGCTCGTCGTAGCCCGTTGCGATGACGTCGCCATCGCGCAGGATGGCGGACGGCTCCGCCGCGATCGCGCGTTCCAGCAGCGCATGTTCGTCGCCATGGTCACCCATGCGCGCCAGCAGCGCTGCCAGCAGCGGTGAATCAATTCCGCCCACCGTGGCGCGCAGCGCCGGCAGCTGGGCCAGCGAGCCGCGCAGCTGCGCCAGGTCACGCGGTCGCGCCGAGCGCAGCGCCACCCGCGCCAGGATGCGTTCCAGATCGCCCACCGGTGCCAGTGCCGCGGCGGTGTCGCGGTAGCGCTGCAACTGGGCCAGAGCACCCACCGCCGCATGGCGTTGCCGCAGCACGCCGCGGTCACGCAACGGCCGGTTGAGCCAGCGCCGCAGCTCACGCGAACCCATGGCGGTGGTGGCGCGATTCAGCAGCGCGAACAGCGTCGCGTCATCGTTGCCCCCCAGGCCGCGATCCAGTTCCAGGTTGCGGCGGGTCGCAGCATCCAGCTGCAGCCCGTCATCGCGGGCCTGCACGGTGATCGCGCGGATATGCGGCAAAGCCGCCTTCTGCGTATCGCGTGCGTATTGCAGCAGCGCGCCGGCCGCACGCAGGCCTACCGTCAGCTCGGCGGCGCCGAAACCCGCCAGATCACGGGTGCCGAACTGCTGTGCCAGCAGCCGCGTGGAGGCATCGAGCTCGAAGTGCCACGGGGGGCGCAGCCGTGCCGCCGGCATCGCCTCGCGGCGCTGGTCTTCCGGCAGCAGCAGTTCCGCCGGCCGCAGCCGCTCCAGTTCAGCCGCCACCTCGGTGGCATCGCCCAGCTCGCTGACGCAGAAGCGGCCGCTGGCCAGATCCAGCCAGGCGAGGCCATGGCGCACCCCGTCGAAGCACAGCGCCGCCAGCAGGCTCTCGCGCTGCCGGTCGAGCAGGGCATCCTCGACCAGCGTACCGGGCGTGACGATGCGCACCACCTGCCGCTCCACCGGACCCTTGGACCTGGCCGGGTCGCCGGTCTGCTCGCAGATGGCCACTGACTCACCGCGGCGGACCAGACGGGCCAAATATGTCTCAACGCTGACCGCCGGCACACCGGCCATGGTCACCGGCGCGCCGGCGGATTGCCCGCGCGTGGTCAGCGCGATGTCGATCAGCTTCGACGCACGGCGCGCATCGTCGAAGAACATCTCGTAGAAATCGCCCATCCGGTAGAAAAGCAGCACTTCCGGGTGCTGGGCCTTGATGCGCAGGTACTGCTGCATCATCGGCGTGTGGTCCTGGAACAGGTCGGAGGTGGTCTGGTTCACACTGGAAATTGTACCCGCTGCCTGTCCTACGAGCTTTTGTGATGCAGATCGTCCGCGATTGCCGACAGGGCTGATTAAGTACTGCTTCAGGTCGGAACACGCGTGGAGTGCGGGTTGAACAAGAACGGGAAGCTGGCTGCGGCATATCGCTCGGTGGCCGCGCGGTGGGCGAGATTCAACCCGGGGCTGTCGCTGCGGCTGGGAGTGGCCTTCGCCGCCGTCGTGGTGCTGGCGCTGGCTGCCAATACCATCGCCGAGCGCGGCGCGCAGGTGGTACGTCATTCCTTCGCGCCACCGGCACCTGCGCCCCAGCCAGTGGCCGCGCCAGTTGCATTGCCGTTGCCGGAGCCGTTGCCAGTGGCTGCGCCGGTTGTCGCGCCACCCCCGGCGGTAACTCCTGCTTTCCAGCTCACGGCGGCCCGCACGCTCGATGAACTGGAGGATTTCCGCGGCTTCCGCCAGGCCCGCACCAGCTATTCCGACGCGCACGTGGAGGCGCAGTTCCGGGACAGCCGCGAGCGTCTGCAGGGCTTGATGCGCAGTCTCGACCAGCAGACCGCTGCCGCAGGCAATGCACGCCGCAAGCTGCGTGCCGGCTGGTCGGAATACCTGGCGGCCAATGACCAGATGCTGGCCGACATGGATCGCCGCCGTGCGCAGTTGCTGGAATACCGGGCGCGTGTCGAGGCACTGATCGCGCTGGTGCGCGACAAGCTGGAAGGCGGCTGGAAGATCTTCGGCCGCGTGATATCGCGGCAGTACCTGGTGGAATGGCGCGACGATCTCGACCAGGTGTACATGCGGATCGGCGAGCTGGTGCTGTCGCATCAGCTGAACGCCGAGTCCCTGGCGGCGCTCGAAGGCAGCGAGCAGGCGCTGGTGGCACGGATGACCGCGGCGTCGGCACGTCTGCGGGAAGGCGACGCGGCCTGGTGGGCCAAGGCACAGGAGCAGCTCGCGGCGCTGCCGCAGCTGAGGAGCTCGGCCCAGCAGCAATTGCTGGATTCTCCTGTCGCGATCGCCAAGGTGGAAGCCCTGCACCAAAGTGTGGTGGCCGGTGTCAATGCGGTTTCAGCCGCCGCGCAGCAGGCGCTGGTTGCAGCTTCGCTGCCGCCCGTAGTGGCACCAGTTGAAGCTGCGCGCCATGCGCCCACGCCGGCGCTTTCGCAATCCATACAGCCCGCTGACGAAGCAGCCAAACCCGCGCCCGCAGCGTCCGACCCACAGCCGCCCCTGGTTGAGCAGGAGCCTGCAGCAGCCCACGATGCGCTGCTGCTGTGGCTCAGCGGTGGCGTGCTGCTGGTGATCCTGCTGATCAGCGCCGGCACGGTGCGCGGCATCGCGCGCCAGACGCGCCGCCTGCAGCAGGCCTCGCAGCGGATCGCAGCCGGGGAGCAGGTGACCGTCGCCGCCGGCGGCATCCGTGAGCTCGACCTGCTGGCCTCGTCCTTCAATGAGATGTCCACGCAGCTGCAGGCTGCCCGCCGGCTCAGCGACGACCACCAGCGCGAGCTGGAATCCCGCGTCGAGCAGCGCACCCAGGCGCTGCTGCACCAGGCCACCCATGATCCATTGACTGATCTGCCCAATCGCCGCCAGCTCTACACCTTGCTCGAAACCGCCAGTGCCGCTGCCGCGCGCGATGGCGCGCTGATGGGCGTGTTCCTGCTGGACCTGGACAACTTCAAGGACATCAACGACAGCATGGGCCATGGCTTCGGCGACCAGGTGCTGGTGGCTATCGCACAGCGGCTGCGCGAGCTGACGGCGCCATGGGGTTTCGCCGCACGCCTGGGCGGTGACGAGTTCACCGCCGTGATGACCCGTGCAACGGACATGGAAGCCGTGCGCACCACGGGCTGGGAGCTGGTGCGCGCCTTCCAGCAGCCGCTGCTCGTGGAAGGTCGTGAGCTGCTGCTCAGCACCAGCGTCGGTGCCAGCATCTACCCGGATCACGAATCAACGCCCGAGGAACTGCTGCGCGCCGCGGATGCCGCCCTGTTCCGCGCCAAGGCGCTGGGACGCAGCCAGCTCACGGTGTTCACCGCGGAGCTGCTGGATGTCGCGGCGGCGCGCTTCTCCACCGAACAGGGCTTGCGGCGCGCAGTGGAGCGCGGCGAATTCCAGCTGGTGTTCCAGCCGGAGATCTCGCTGGAGACTTTCGAAGTGAAGATGGTGGAGGCCCTGCTGCGCTGGCGCCTGCCGGATGGCACGCATGCATCACCGGGCGAGTTCCTGGCCGTGGCCGAAGAATCCGGCCTCATCACCGAAATCAGTGACTGGGTATTGCGCGAAGCCATCTCCACCGCGTCACGCTGGCATCACGGCGAATGGCCCGAGGCGTGCGTGGCCATCAATGTGTCGCCGCGGCAGATGCTGGATGAAGGGTTCGTCCGCCAGGTCGCGACGCTGCTGGCGGAGTTCGACCTGCCGCCACGCTGCATCGAGATCGAGCTCACCGAGAACGTGCTGCAGACCGGGCTCGCCACCATCCGCACGCTGGAAGGGCTGCGGGGGCTGGGTATCGCGGTGGCACTGGATGATTTTGGCACGGGATATTCGTCGCTGACTTCCGTGGAGAAGCTGCCGTTGAGCCGCATCAAGCTCGACCGCAGCCTGATCGAACAGCTGGATACGAACCCGCGATCCTGGAGCATCGCGGAGGCCACCATCCAGCTGTGCCACGGCCTGGGCCTGGAGGTGACGGCCGAAGGCATCGAGAGGGTCGAGCAGCTGCAGATGCTGCTGAAGCATCCGCGCCTGCTGGTGCAGGGTTTCCTGCTGTCGCGCCCGCTGCCGGAGGAGCAGCTGCACGCGGTGCGCAGGCAGCTGCCGTCGCGTGCCGCGGAGCTGCTGCTGATGCTGCAGCCGGGTCCTGCGCAGCAGGCTGAAGAGGAGTTCGCTGGCGTCGCCTGGCGCGCGCTGCCGGGCTGACTGCCGGGGTACGCTACACAGACACCGTGGCCGGCTGTGCCGTGAACAGCAGGCCCGCCCTGGCCTGCAGCAGCTTTGCCGGCACCGCTGCGCTGGAATGGAAGCCCTGCGCGCAATGGCAGCCCATGGATTGCAGGATGGCCACCTGTGCCGCGGTTTGCGCGACGGTGGCGTGGATCACCGGGGCCGTCGGCGAGGCCGCTGACGAAAGAGCGGATCTTGATCACGTCGAAGGGGTAATCACGCAGGCGGCACGGAACTTACTGTCCTGACCAGGACTCCAGCGCCTGTCGTTGCCGGATGCGCGCCACGTCCATCAGCATGCGGCCCGCCCAGCGATAGACGTTGTACTCAGCAACTGTCCGCCGCATCAGCTGCATGCGCTTGCGCCGCTCGCCGCGCGGCATGTCCAGCGCGGTGGCGATGGCCGCGGCGGTTTCGCCCACGTCGAACGGGTTCACCAGCAGCGCTTCCGGCAGCTCGCGTGAGGCACCGGCGAAGGTGGAAAGGATCAGCACGCCATCCTCATCATCACGCGCCGCGACGAATTCCTTCGCCACCAGGTTCATGCCGTCATGCAGGCTGTTCACGAGGGTGAAGTCGCTGGCGCGGAACAGCTCGAATACCTGCACCGGCTCCTGGTGCTCGGCGATCAGCACGATCGGCACCCAGCTGGTGGTGGCGAAGCGGGCATTGATGCGCTCCATCTCGGACAGCGTCTGCTGCTGCAGTGCCTGGTAGGCAGGCAGTTTGCTGCGCGATGGCGCCGCCACCTGCAGGAAGGTCAGTTTGCCCCGCCAGCGTGGATGCTTCTCGAACAGGGTCTCCAGCGCATGGAAGCGCTCGATGATGCCCTTGGTGAAATCCCAGCGCTCGACGCCCAGTCCCAGCTTCACGTTCGCGCCGATGCCATACCGCCCGCGCACCACCGATTGCGCGATGCTGGCTTCTGCCACCTTCGACAGCCAGCGCGGCGGCCACTCGATCGAGATCGGATAGGCCGTGACATGGCAGACATGCCCCTGGTGCGTCACCGTCATGCGCTCATGGTCGATCTGGCATTCCACGAACCGATCGACGGTGTCGAGAAAGTTCTGGCAGTGATAGAGCGTGTGGAAACCCAGGATGTCTGCCTGCAGCAGGTGCAGCAGCAATTCCTTCTTCCACGGGCACACGCCGAAGGTTTCGGCATTGGGCCACGGGATGTGCCAGAACACCGCTATGGTGGCCTTCACCTTGCGGTCGCGGATCAGCTTGGGAAGCAGCGCGAAGTGGAAATCCTGCACCAGGATCACCGCCTCGCCGCGACCCACTTCCGAGGCGATCGAATCCGCGAACTTGGCGTTCACATCCACATAATGCTGCCAGTCGCTTTCGCGGAACGCGGGCCGCACATAGGCCAGATGGCACAGCGGCCACAGGCCTTCGTTGGCGAAGCCGTAGTAATAGCCCTGTTCCTGCTCCTCGGTGAGCCACACACGCCGCAGCGTGTAGCTCGGATCATCGGGCGGCACGGCCACACGGTCGAAGCGATCCACCACCACGCGGTCCGCCGCGCCGCTGCCATGCGCGATCCAGGTGCCTGAACAGGCGCGCATGATGGGCTCGATGGCGGTGACCATGCCGCTGGCCGGCACCTTCACGCTGACGCGCCCATCGCCATCGTAGCTGTGGATATACGGCTCGCGGTTGGAGACCACCACCATGGTTGCGCCATCCAGCTGGTCGCGCACTACCTGCTGCAGCGCCTGCGGCGTCCAGTTCTCGCGGAAGTCGATCTCCAGCCGCTGATGCTGTTCCAGTTCGCGCAGGGCCTCGCGCACGCCCATCAGGACGGGCGCGGAATCGCCGGTGGATTCGGCGTCATCCAGGAAGCGCCGGGCCTGGATGTCGCCGAGCAGTTCGCGCAGCCAGCGGTTCACCAGCAGCCGCACCGTGATTCCCACCAGCAGGGCAATCAGCGCCGCGCCGAGCACCACGAAGGCGATGGCGAAATTGCGCAGCGGGCCTTCGCGTCCGAACGGCATGCGCTCGATGTAGGGCACCACCAGGAAGGCCAGCAGGCTGACGGCCGCGGCGGTCGGCAGCACATAGCGCAACAGGATGCGGCGGATGGCCGCCGGCCAGTTGCCGACAGTGAACGTCGATGGAATCTGCGGCATGCGTCTACAGCGCCGAATCCCAGGTGCGGCTCAACCGCAACGCACAGGCAATGATGCCGACCATGCTGTAGGTCTGCGGGAAATTGCCCCATAGCTGCCCCGACTCGGGATGGATGTCCTCGGACAGCAGGCCCAGGTGATTGCGCCGCGCCAGCAGGCTGGTGAACTGCTCGCGCGCCTCTTCGAGGCGTCCGGCCGCCGCCAGTGCATTCACATGCCAGAAGGCGCATACCGTGAACGCCGTCTCCGGCCGGCCGAAATCATCGGCATGCCGGTAGCGGAACAGCAGATCGCCTTCGCGCAGTTCGCGGCCGATGGTGTCGATGGTGGCCACGAAGCGCGGATCAGTGCCATCGACGAAACCCAGTTCAGGCAGCAGCAGCAGCGAGGCATCCAGGTCGTCGGTGCCATCCAGCGCCGCTACAAAGGCCTGGCGACGCGGGTTCCACGCGCGCTGCAGGATCTGTTCGCGCATGGCATCGGCGCGTTCGCGCCACAGGTCTGCCTCCTCGCCCAGGCCCAGGTGCACGGCAATGCGTGCCAGGCGATCGCAGCCGGCCCAGCTCATCACTGCCGAATAGGTATGGGCGCGCGCGGTGCCACGGAATTCCCACGGGCCCGCGTCTGGCTGGTCGAACAGGCGTGCGCCGCGCTCGCCCAGCCGTGTCAGCTCGCGGAACAGCGTTACATCACCCGGGTTGACCAGCCGCTGGTCGAAGAACAGCTGCGCCAGCGCCAGGATCACCGCGCCATACACATCGTGCTGGATCTGTTCCGCGGCCTGGTTGCCGACGCGTACCGGGCCCATGCCGAGAAAGCCGGGCAGGGTGTCCACGATGTACTCCGCCAGCGTACCGGTGCCGCTGATCGAATACACCGGCTGCAGCGCGGCTTCGCCGGCGGCGGCGACGATGCGATCGATATAGTGCAGGTAGCCTTCCATGGTGCGCGTGGCGCCAAGGCGGTTCAGCGCCTGCACCGTGAAGTAGGCATCGCGCAGCCAGCAGAAGCGGTAGTCCCAGTCGCGGCCGCTGTCGGCGGATTCGGGAATGGAGGTGGTCAACGCGGCCAGCACGGCGCCGGAATCCTCGAAGGCGCACAGCTGCAGCGTGATGGCGGCGCGGATCACCTCTTCCTGCCATTCGAATGGAATGGCCAGACCACGCACCCAGCCCTGCCACCAGTTGCGGGTCTCCTCCAGCCATTGCTGGGCCAGCACATGCGGCGCCTCGGCCAGTGACTCATCCGGACCAAGCACGAAGGTCAGCGGCCGGTCGAGCAGCGTCTGCGTGCCCTCGGTGATCTGCACCAGCGACGCGTCGGTGGTGACGCGATACCGCACGCCCTGGCCCTCGAAACTCAGGTGGTTGCTGCCCGCGCCCGTGGAAGCACTGGGGCTGCCGTAATTGCGCATCGGCGCCAGCCGTACGCGCACCCGCGGGCGGCCCGTGACCGGCTCGATCAGCCGCACCATGTTCATCGGCCGGAACATGCGGCCGCGGGAGGAGAAACGCGGGCAGAAATCAGTGATGCGCACGGCGCTGCCGTCGGCCGCCGTCAACAGCGTCTCCAGGATGGCGGTGTTGCGCACATAGCGTTGCTGCGTGTTCACCAGATCCGCAACCTCGACAGCGAACACCCCGTCGCTGGATGCGCCAAGCCCGGTCTGCAGCAGACCAGCGAACACCGGATCCCCATCCGGCTGCGGCAGGCACATCCAGATGATGCAGGCATGGGTGTCGATCAGGGCGGCGATCTGGCAATTGCCAATTACCGCCAGATCCAGGGGTCCGGGCTCAGTCATTAACAGTCTCCGCAAGCCAGCAACGGACGGCATCGACATCCGGCAGGTGGTGGTCCGCCGCGACGCGGCTGCCTACGGCAATGCCGTAGCCACCAGCCTCGCGGGCCGCATCGAATCCGGGCAGGTCGGTCACGTCATCGCCGATATAGACGGGACGCCGGCCGCTGAATGGCGCTTCGCGCAGGAAGGCACGCACCGCATCGCCCTTGTTGGCCGCGGCGGGCAGCACTTCCACCACGCAGTTGCCCTCCAGCAGCCTGAAAGAAGGTCCCAGCTCTGCCAGCGCCTCCTGTGCCAGGCCGCGCAGTGCCGCGGCGCCTGCTGGTGCGCGCCGCCAGTGCAGGGCGAGGCTCGCGCCCTTGTCTTCCAGGTATGACATCGGGATGGCCTCCATGGCTGTGGCCAGCTTGCGCGCGGCAGGTCTGAGGCGCGCTGTCTCGGTGGGGAGGGATGTTGTAACACCATCCGCGGCGCGATGTTCCACTCCGTGCACGCCCGCTGCGGGAAAGCGCAGCGGCTCGAAGCAGGCATCCAGATCCGCGATCGGGCGACCGCTGACGATGGCCAGTGCGCCGTCGAGGCGGGATGCGCAGCGCGCCAGCAATTCGCACAGGGCTGCATCGGCGTGGACGATGAGCGGGTCATCGCGCAGGGCGAGCAGGGTGCCGTCGAGATCCAGGAAGATGCAGTCAGCAGGCGCCAGCGGCGGGACTTGAACCATGCGGTTATTTTGGCAGCCCCGGCAGCGTTGTGCGCAGCGAATGCACGGCGGGTAGGCCGCATCTGACAGCAATGCGCGCTGCATGTCCGCTGACAGGACTGCCAACATTTGTTCCGCGATTCACAAGGCGAAACCGGCATTCATGCAGCGGTAACGCAAATTCGGTGGCGCGGCCTTGGCCCGCGCAGCTATGCTGACCGGATGCAAACGCTCATCAAGAAGCTCGTGAACTTCGAATCGGGGGAAGGCAAGGCACTGTTCTGGTCCTTCGCTTATTTCTTCTTCCTGATGTCCACCTATTACATGCTGCTGCCGATACGCGATGCCTTCGGCATCCGCGGCGGCGCGCAGGATCTGCCCTGGCTGTTCTTCGGCACCTTCGTTGTTGCCCTGATCACCGCGCCACTGCAGGCCACCATCGCTGCCAAGCTGCCGCGCCAGCGCTTCGTGCCCGCGGCATACCTGTTCCTGGTCGCGAACATGCTGATTTTCTGGTTCCTGCTGAGATCCGAAGTGGCGCCGGACATCGTCCCCAAGGCGTTCTTCATCTGGATCACCGTGTTCTCGGTTTTCACGGTGTCCATCTTCTGGACCTTCATGGCGGATCTCTACTCCTCCGAGCAGGGCAAGCGCCTGTTCGGGTTCATTGCGGCCGGCGGCTCGATCGGCACCATCCTGGGCCCCAAGATCACCAAGCTGCTGGTGCAGCCCCTGGGTGTTCCCAACCTGCTGCTGGTCGCGGGCGGGCTGCTCATCTGCGCCATCGTCTGCGCCAACCGGCTGGAATCGGCGGCCGCGCTGCTGCAGGCCACCAACAAGGATTTCGTCGCCGCCAGTGCCGGCCGCGAGAAGAAGCCCGTGGGCGGCGGCGTGTTCGACGGTTTCGGGCTGCTGTTCAAGTCGCGCTACCTGGGCAGCATCGGCCTGTGGGTGTTCCTGCTGTCGCTGCTGGGCACCTTCCTGTACCTGACGCAGGCACACATCGTGGCCTCGTACACCGACGACCTCAAACAGCGCACCAGCATTTTCGCCGACATCGCATTCTGGGTGGGCATCCTGTCCCTGGTGGTGCAGTTGCTCGGTACCGGTCGCATCATCAAGGGCGTGGGCATCGGTCCGGCGCTTGCCATCCTCCCGCTGGTGTTCGTCATCGGTTTCAGCGGCCTGATGTTCACCTCCGCGCTGTTCATGGTTGCCGCCTTCCAGGCCTGCCAGCGGGCGGCGAATTTCGGCATCGCCAACGTGGCGCGCGAATCACTGTGGCCGGTGGTCAGCCGTGAGGAAAAATTCAAGGCGAAGAACATCGTGGACGGGGCCGTATTCCGCGGCGCGGATTTCGTCAATGCCTTCATCTATACCGGTCTGGCCAAGGTGATGGCGGTGCAGCCGACACTGGCCGCCATTGGCGTCGTGCTGGCGGGAGGCTGGGCCGCGCTGTCATTCGGTCTGGGCCGGCAGCAGGAAAAACGCGCACGCGAGGCCGCCGCCAGGCAGTAAGCTCGGGGGAACGTGAACCACGTGCCCACCGACAACGAACTGGCGTTGCTGGCGCTGCGCCTCGGCGAATCGCTGCTGCAGCGTGGCCTGACCATTGCTACGGCCGAATCCTGCACTGGCGGCTACCTGTCCAAGCTCATCACCGACATGCCCGGCAGTTCCCGCTGGTTCGATTCGGGCGTGGTCACCTATTCGAACGAGGCCAAGCAGCGGCAGCTCGGCGTCTCCGCAGAGACGCTTGAATCGCACGGCGCGGTGAGCGAGGCCACAGTGATCGAGATGGCCGTGGGCGCGCTGGTAGTCAGCAGCGCGCACCGGTCCATCGCCATCAGTGGCGTGGCCGGCCCGGACGGGGGCAGCCAGGCGCACCCGGTGGGCGAGGTGTGGTTCGGCCGGGCGGTGCGCATGCCCAATGGCCAGTATGGCGCCATGGGGATGCGGCGGCAGTTCGATGGCAACCGCGACGCGGTGCGGCGGCATTCGGTTGCCTACGCGCTGCAAATGCTGCTGGAAGCCTAGCCGCCGCGATCCTATGATCGGATCGCCCCTGCGGTCCGCGAGCCCGGCATTCCTGGTCGAACGCCGCAATAACACTGTATACATATACAGTACCCTGTGGCATCATCCTCCCAACGTTCACGCTCCCCCATCGAGGCACCCGTCCATGGAAGAAAATCGCAAGAAGGCCCTTGTCGCAGCGCTCGGCCAGATCGAAAAGCAGTTCGGCAAAGGTTCGGTCATGCGGCTGGGTGATGGCACCACCACCTTCGACATCGAGGCGGTCTCCACCGGCTCGCTGGGGCTTGATATCGCGCTCGGCATCGGCGGCCTGCCACGGGGCCGCGTAGTAGAAATCTACGGTCCTGAGTCTTCTGGCAAAACCACGCTCACGTTACAGGTTGTGGCCGAAATCCAGAAAGTCGGCGGCACCGCGGCGTTCGTCGATGCCGAGCACGCCCTCGATCCCACCTATGCGCAGCGGCTGGGCGTCAATATCGACGACCTGCTGGTGTCGCAGCCGGATACGGGTGAGCAGGCCCTGGAAATCACCGACATGCTGGTCCGCTCCGGCGCGGTCGACATCGTCGTGGTGGATTCCGTGGCGGCGCTCACCCCCAAGGCCGAGATCGAAGGCGAAATGGGGGAGCTGCAGGTCGGCCTGCACGCCCGCCTGATGTCGCAGGCGCTGCGCAAGCTCACCGGCAACATCAAGCGCTCCAACACTATCGTCATCTTCATCAACCAGATCCGCATGAAGATCGGCGTGATGTTCGGCAACCCGGAGACCACCACCGGTGGCAATGCGCTGAAGTTCTACGCCTCGGTGCGCCTGGACATCCGCCGCATCGGCGCCATCAAGAATGGCGAGGAAGTGGTGGGCAACCAGACCCGCGTCAAGGTGGTCAAGAACAAGGTCTCGCCCCCGTTCCGCGAGGCGGAGTTCGAAATCATGTACGGCCTGGGTATCTCCCGCGAAGGCGAGATCATCGACCTGGGCAGTTCGCAGGGCATCATCGAGAAGTCCGGTGCCTGGTACAGCTACCACGGTGAGCGCATCGGCCAGGGCAAGGAAAACGCCCGCAACTTCCTGAAGGAGCATCCGGAGACTGCGCGCGAAATCGAGGAGCAGATCCGTGCGCGCCTGCTGCCCGCCCGCAAGGGTCCCGCCGCAGAGACCGTCGAGAAGTTGAACTGATCCGCTGCCGGGCGCAGAGGCAGGCATGGCATTCGGCCGCGGGGGCCCGCGCAAGGTAGACGAGCACCGGGCTGCCGATCCGCAGGCAGTCCGGGCCGGTGCGCTGGCCATGCTGGCGCGCCGGGAATACGCCAGCGCAGAGCTGGCGTCCACGCTGGCCCGCAAGGGCTACGCCAGGGAGACCGTCACCGAGGTCATCGCCGAACTGGTGGGCGAGCAGCTGCTGGACGACAACCGCTACGCCGGCAGCCTGGTGCGCATGCTGGCCGGGCGCGGCCAGGGGCCGGCCCGTATCCGTCAGGAGCTGCGCCAGGCGGGCCTTTCCGATGAACTGGTAGCAGAGGCGCTGGAATCCGGCCCGGACTGGCAGCAGCTGGCTGGCGAGGTCAGGCAGCGCAAATTCGGCGCATCCACCCCGGTGGGGTGGCCGGCGCGGGCGAAGCAGATGCGTTTTTTGCAATACCGGGGCTTTTCCAAGGATCATATGGTCAGTTGCCTGGGCGATGTCTCGGGCGTTCCTGACGATGATCAATGACCACTG
The DNA here is from genome assembly GCA_040508085.1 of Steroidobacteraceae bacterium. Taxonomy (GTDB): domain Bacteria; phylum Pseudomonadota; class Gammaproteobacteria; order Steroidobacterales; family Steroidobacteraceae; genus ZC4RG30. Next base: position 19,517 of record JBEVNO010000034.1, on the reverse strand, counting down.
CCAAAAAGCCGTTTTCCGCCGCTGAGATCCGCAGCGCTTTCCTCGACTACTTTGCCCGCCAGGGCCACAGCGTCATAGCGTCCAGCAGCCTGGTGCCGGGCAACGACCCGACGCTGCTGTTCACCAATGCCGGCATGGTGCAGTTCAAGGATGTGTTCCTTGGCAAGGATCCGCGCCCCTATGTGCGGGCCACCTCCAGCCAGCGCTGCGTGCGTGCCGGGGGCAAGCACAACGACCTGGAGAACGTGGGCTACACCGCCCGCCATCACACATTCTTCGAAATGCTGGGCAACTTCAGCTTCGGGGATTACTTCAAGCGTGATGCCATCCGCTTCGCCTGGGATTTCCTCACCCAGGCGATGCAGATCGATCCGCAGCGACTCTGGGTCACCGTCTACCAGGACGACGACGAGGCGGCGAAGCTGTGGATCGACGAGATCGGCGTCCCGGCCCATCGCCTTACGCGCCTCGGCGAGAAATCCAATTTCTGGTCGATGGGTGACACAGGCCCCTGCGGGCCCTGCACCGAGATCTTCTACGACCACGGGGCGCATATTCCCGGTGGTCCGCCCGGCTCACCGGACGAAGATGGAGACCGCTACGTCGAGATCTGGAACCTCGTGTTCATGCAGTTCGACCGCGCGGCCGATGGCACGCTCACCCCGCTGCCCAAGCCTTCCGTGGATACCGGCATGGGCCTGGAGCGCATCTGCGCAGTCATGCAGGGCGTGCAGTCCAATTACGAGATCGACCTTTTCCAGCACCTGATCATCGCCACGGCGAAGCTGCTGGGCACGGGTGATATGCAGAGCCCGTCGCTGCGCGTCATCGCCGACCACATCCGTGCCTGCTCCTTCCTGGTGGCCGATGGCGTCACGCCTTCGAACGAGGGGCGCGGCTATGTCTTGCGCCGCATCATGCGGCGCGCCATGCGGCACGGGCACAAGTTTGGCGCCGCGCCGACCTTCTTCGCCGGGCTGCTGCCCGCGCTTGCCGAGGTGATGGGCGATGCCTACCCGGTGCTGAGGGAGAAGCAGACCTTCATCCGCGATGTGCTGCTGAAGGAGGGCGAGCAGTTCGCCCGCACCCTCGCCACCGGCATGTCGCTGCTCGAAGAGGCCATTGCGGGCCTGCATGGCTCGGACACGGTCAGCGGCGAGGTGGTGTTCAAACTGCACGACACCTTCGGCTTTCCTCCGGATCTGACCGCGGACGTGCTGCGTGAGCGCAATCTGGCCGCCGACATGGCCGGCTACGAGCGCGAAATGGACGCGCAGCGCGTGCGTGCCCGTGCGGCCAGCCGCTTCGGTGTGGATATGCGCAGCGGCCCGGATCTGGGCACCATCACGGATTTCAGCGGCTACGACGCAGTCAGCGGCAGCTCGCGCATCGTTGCGTTGCTGAAGGCCGGCGCGCCCGTGCCGCAGCTCGAGGCAGGCGACGAGGGCGAAGTGGTGCTGGAGCGCACGCCGTTTTATGCCGAGTCGGGCGGCCAGGTGGGTGATACCGGTGAACTCGCCCTGGGCGGCGCGCATTTCACTGTGGCCGATACCCGCAAGCGTGGTGCGGCATTCGCCCATATCGGCAAGCTCGCCGGCGGCGCGCTGAAGGTGGGCGACAGCATCGCCGCGCAGGTGGATTCCACCCGCCGCGACCGCACCAAGCGCAACCACACCGCTACGCATCTGCTGCACGCCGCGCTGCGCGAAGTGCTGGGCACGCATGTGCAGCAGAAGGGTTCGCTGGTGGCGCCGGATCGCCTGCGCTTCGATTTCGCCCATTCACAGCCGGTGAGCCCCGATGAGCTGCACCGCATCGAACGCCGCGTGAACGAGGAGATACGCGCCAACCACGAAGGCCACATCAGCTCCATGTCTTACGACGACGCGGTGGCCAGCGGCGCCATTGCGCTGTTCGGCGAGAAATATGGCGACGTGGTGCGCGTGCTGAAACTGGGCACGTTCTCGACCGAGCTCTGCGGCGGCACGCATGTGCAGCGCACCGGAGATATCGGTTTGTTCAAGATCGTGTCCGAAGGTGGCGTCGCCGCTGGCGTGCGCCGCATTGAGGCCGTTACCGGGGATGGGGCGCTCGATTACATAACGCAGACCGAGGATCTGCTGCGCAATGTCGCGGGGCTGGTTCGCGGCGGCCGGGAAGACGTGGTGCAGCGCGTGCAGGAAGGCCAGGAGCAGGTGCGCGCGCTGGAGAAGCAGTTGCGCTCGCTGAAGGACAAGCTGGCCAGCGGGCAGGGCACAGACCTTGCAGCCGGCGCCGTCGATGTGGGCACCGTCAAGGTGCTGGCAACGGTGGTTGAAGGCGCCGACGCTACCGCGCTGCGCAATGCAGTTGACCAGCTCAAGGAGCGCCTGAAGTCCGCGGTCATTGTGCTGGCCAGCACGGGCGAGGGCAGCAAGGTCACGCTGGTTGCGGGAGTGACTGCCGACCTCACTGCGCGCATCAAGGCTGGCGACATCGTCGGCGCGGTGGCCTCCCAGGTGGGTGGCCGTGGTGGCGGCCGCGCGGATTTCGCGCAGGCCGGCGGCACCAAACCGGATGCCCTGCCGGCGGCCCTGGCATCAGTCCAGGGCATGGTGCAGGCCAAGCTGTAGTACTGCATGCGGCAGTCGCTGCATGCATTTCCCTTGTTTGGCAGGTTTTGTGACGTATACGTAAGCTGTGCAAGTGCCTGGCGACAGGGTATTAAGGGAATCTCCTATTCGTCCGCGGAGAACTCAGCGGCACCATGGTTTCCACGATTTGCGAAGGAGCGTAAACAATGTTGATTCTTACCCGTCGAGTTGGCGAGGCGGTCGTGATCAATGAGGAAGTGACCGTCACCATCCTCGGGGTCAAGGGAAACCAGGTACGCGTGGGCGTGAATGCCCCGAAGTCGGTTTCCGTGCACCGTGAAGAGATTTTCGAGCGTATCCGCAACGAGCGCAGTTCAGCTGAGGGCGTCGATTCCGCGGCCCCCGGTCTGGCCGTCGCCGGCTGATCGCCGACCCGTTTTAGCCTTTACCCCCCGGGGGTCAGGCCAGTATCATCCCGCGCCTGCCCAAGTGGCAGTCGCGGGTTTTTTTTTGCCCGTCAGCCGGACGGAGAGTTGGCCGAGTGGTCGAAGGCGCACCCCTGCTAAGGGTGTAGGGGTCAAAAGCCCCTCGAGGGTTCGAATCCCTCACTCTCCGCCAATTACCGGTTCCAGCAGTCCGGATGGCCATCGCTCAGCGCGGGCCAGGCCGCGGCGCAACCGCGCCGTCCGGGTTCCCCTGCGTGTAGTCCCCCTCAACGTTCAGGCGCTCGATGAGGAAATCGACGAACGCGCGCACCTTTGGCGACTGCACCTGTCCGTGCGGGAACACCGCGTTGAGGTCAATGTCCAGTCCGCGCCAACTGGTCAGCACGCGCCGCACCCGCCCCTGCTCGACGTAGGGCCGCACCCACGCATCGGTGGTCAGCATGATGCCCGCTCCCGCCAACATGGCAGCGCGCAGTGCGCTCGGGTCATTGGCGATCACGATCGGGTCGATCGGAAATTCGTGCGGCTTGCCGCTGCCATCGCTCAGCGTCCAGGCATTGCGGCTCCTGTGGACCGTAAGCGCGCGATGGTGGATCAGATCATTGGGGTGCAGGGGTTCGCCAAAGCGTTCGATGTGGCCCGGGCTTGTGTAGATGCCGGTGCGCAAGACATTGAGCCTGCGGGCGACAAGATTGGAATCCGCGAGGTTGCCCACGCGCAGCGCGATGTCAATCTCGCCAGCGATGATGTCGAGGTGCTCGTTGCTCAGCAGCAGTTCGACGCGCACCTGCGGATGGCGCGCGTGGAATTCGCCGAGCAAGGGCGCGAGCCAGGTGGTGCCCAGCGCGTACGTTGTGGTGATTCGCAACCATCCACGCGGTCCGCTCTGTAACTCGCCCACGGCACTCTCCGCCTGGTCGAGGGCCCGGGCGATGCGTTGGCAATGCTCGAAATAAACGCTGCCGGCCTCGGTCAGGCCGAGCTTGCGGGTCGTGCGATGCAATAGCTGGGCTCCCAACCGCACTTCCAGCTCCTGCACCTTGCGGCTCACCGTGGTGTTGGGAAGCCGCAGCGCCTTGGCGGCGGCAGTGAAGCTACCCAGTTCGACCACCTTGACGAACACCAACGTGTCATTGAGATCGCGGTTCATCGAGCCTCCTCGGCCATTCTACCGCTGGTGGGATAGTTAATCCCCGAATTGCCGGCTAATCAGATGCCGGCTGGGTGACTAGGCTGGGCCTCAAGTGAACGGGCACCTGCTTCCGTACACCCCAAGAGAAGGCTTCAAGACATGAACAGACTGGACGGAAAGACCGCTGTGATCACAGGTGGCGCTACCGGTATCGGCCTCGCCGCTGCAAAGCGCTTCATCGAGGAGGGCGCATTCGTCTTCATTTTCGGCCGCCGGCAGAAAGAGCTGGACGCTGCCACGGCCGAGCTTGGTCCCAATTCCCGCGCAGTGGCGGGATCGGTCTCCGATGAGGCCGATCTGGACCGGCTCTACGCGGTGGTGAAGGCCGAGCGCGGCACCCTCGACATCGTCTTCGCCAATGCCGGCGTAGGAAGCCAGCTCAAGCTCGGCGAAATCACTGCCGGGCACATAGACGAAGCCTTCGACGTCAACGTGAAGGGTACGATCTTCACGGTCCAGAAGGCATTGCCACTGATGGGCAAGGGCGGTTCGATCATCCTGACCGGATCGAGCGCCGGCACCACGGGCGCTCCGGGGTTCACCGCCTACAGCGCGAGCAAGGCCGCAGTGCGCAACCTCGCGCGCACCTGGGCGGAAGACCTGAAGGGCACTGGCATCCGGGTGAACGTCCTGTCCCCTGGGGCGGTGGCAACCGAACTCGCGAAGGCAGCGCTAGGCGAGGCGGGCCTGACAGCCTATGGCTCGATGACTGCACTCCAGCACATGGGCGATCCAGCGGAGGTCGCAGCAGCGGCTGCCTTCCTCGCGTCGTCGGATAGCAGCTTCATGACCGCCAGCGAGATCGCCGTTGACGGTGGCCTGGCGCAGCTCTGACACCGGCGCGGCCGCATGCCGGGCCGCGCGCAATGAAGGACAAAGACTATGAAAAAACTGGAAGGTAAGGTCGCCGTCATTACCGGCGGGAGCAGCGGAATTGGCTTGGCCACAGCCAGGCGCTTCGTGGAGGAAGGTGCGCACGTCGTGATCACAGGGCGACGAGCGAAAGAGCTGGATGATGCTGCCACCCTGATCAACAAGAACGTCACCACGGTGGCAGGAGATGTTTCGCGCCTGGCGGATCTGGACCGGCTCTATGCTGTCGTCAAGGAGAAACATGGCCACATCGACATTCTCTTCGCAAACGCGGGCGCGGGGACAATCGCGCCGCTCGCGCTAGCCACTGAGGCCCATTTTGACCAGACCTTCGACGTGAACGTGAAGGGTATGTTCTTTACGGTGCAGAAGGCCCTTCCCCTCATCAAAGACGGTGGTTCAATAATCCTGACGTCTTCGGTCTCGAACGTGCTCGGGCTCCCGGGGTTCACCGCCTACGCCGCGAGCAAGGCAGCTGTGCGCAACTTCGCACGCGGGTGGACCCTGGAATTGAAGGAGCGCCATATCCGCGTGAACTGCGTGAGCCCCGGGGCAATCGACACCCCGGCGCTGGCGACCACGACGGGACTCACCGCTGAACAGGCCGAGCAAGCGGTCGCGCAGTTCACCACGCAGATCCCGATGGCTCGCAGGGGCCTCCCTGAGGAAATCGCTTCTGCCGTCACGTTCCTCGCCTCTGATGAAGGTTCCTACATCACCGGGGTGGATCTGGCCGTCGATGGGGGCATGGCGCAGGTCTGAGCCAATGCATACAAGTTTGTCTGATGGATTGTGACAGCCGATTTCGGCGCGTGCCCGCCCCGTGGGACAATGGCAGCCACAGTCTGGTTCAAGCGAGGGGCGGCGCCGACACTAACCGCAAAGGAGATACAAGATGTACGACCAATCCAAGCAATCCGAGTTGACCTCGTTCGCGCGCGTCAAGCCGGGCTCCACCGTCATTGACGTTTACCCGGGCGACGGCGACTGGACCCGCCTGTTCTCAGACCAGGTGGGACCCGAAGGGCGGGTCTACAGCTTCGTGCCTGCCGAGATCCTCCAAGTGAAGAAAGACTCGATCGACCGCATGCGCACGCTGGCGAAAGAGCCACGCCGAGAGAATGTCGAAGCCGTCTCGGCGGACCTGGTGGCGATGCCCGAGGTCACGCAACCAGCGGACGTGCTGTGGCTGCACCTGTTCTATCACGATCTCCATGCGGCGCTGGTTCAGGCCAAGGGCGCAACGGCGGCCCGCTTCAATCGGGCTGTCTACGAGCGGCTGAAGCCAGGTGGCTCCTATATCGTCGTAGACCACGCCGCCGCTGTTGGAACAGGCACCAGCGCCGCTTCGTCGTTGCATCGGATTGAGCCTGCAACTGTTCGCGAGGAGGTGGAGGCGGCCGGCTTCATATTCGACGCGGAAAGCACCCTGCTGGCGAACAAGGACGATCCGCACTCGATCAAGGTGTTCGATCCATCGATCAAGGGAAAGACTGATCGTTTCGCCTATCGGTTTGTGAGGCCCTGACACGCCGCGGGGTCATGGCGGACCGGCTTCGGGCTGCTGCGTTGTACGTGTGCATCTTGCTCGTCGACGCACACGCCCCGTGGTCGGCTGTTCGGGCGGTCGCACGCCGCGACAACCATGAAGCGCGGTCAGGCCGCATCAAGTGCCGAGAGTGATGCCAGTACTTCTGCAGTGGTCACTACCGCATGTGCATAAGTGGGCCCATTGATGTCGTGGGCGGCGTGCATTGCTTCATCGGAGAAGGCGGCGGTAGCATCGCGGACCAGCGTGATGTGGTAGCCAAGTTCCATGCCAGCACGACCCGTGCCTTCCAAACAGGTGTTGGCAAGCAGGCCGATCAGGATCAAGCACTCCACGCCAATCTGCTTGAGCACGATGTCCAGGTCGGTACCGGCAAAACCGCTCGACCAATGCTCCTTGACGACGGTGTCCCCGGTTTGTGGAGTGAAGCTTTCATGCCAGGACCCGCCCCAGGTTCCCTCAGCGAATACCTGCAGGTCATGCCCGCCTGCTTGGTAGGGGGTGACATGGCGCCACCCAGCGAAATCTGTCGGCGTGGCGCGGTGATGCGGCACGTAGACAATTGGAACGGATATCTCCCGTGCCAGCTTCACGATCGCGAGCATGTTGGAAACCGTGCCCACCTTGTCCATTACCGGCTTCGCATGCGCATGGATCTTGCCACCCGGTGACAGGAAGTCGTTGTACGGGTCAACCAGCAGGATGGCGGTGCGCGTCTTGTTACGTCCGATGAAGTTCATGCGAATCTCCTCTGGCGGAAGGGTTGAGAGGGGCGGAAACCTTGCCGGCGCGCATTCTTCTTGCCCCCTGACCCAGACTGTCGCTTGACGAGGTTTCGGGATTGTGCGGGTGTGCTATGACTTGCAGAGCCGGCCGCGCCGAAACGTAGCAGGGGGCGTACCCACGACGCGCGTGAACGCGCGGGTCAGATGGCTCTGGTCCGCGAATCCGCACTCTGCAGCAATAGCCGCGATGGGGCGGTTGCCGTGCAACATGCTCTTGGCGCGCTCGATCCGGTGCAAAAGCAGCCAGCGCTGCGGCGTGTAGCCGGTGGTGCGCTTGAATGCTCGCGTGAAGTGGCTGCGCGAGAGCTTGCACCGCTCGGCAACTTCGGAGATCCGCAGGCCCTTTTCGGGGTTGGACGACAAGACCTCCTTGGCAACGCGCTCTTGCCAGGCGGTAAGTCGCTCTCGATGTGCTGTGGCGGTCGGCGGCGTGAACTCTGTTGCGCAGAGGTGGGAATAGAAGGCGCACAGGATGTGATCGATGAAGTCACTCCGACTTTGCTGCGCGCCCTCAAGCACCGGCAGGAGCACGGCGCCCAGGGCTTGAACAACTGGATCCGGACAATTCCCCCTCACTGTCCGAACGTGTTGCACGTCATCTTGGAAGTCTCTGCCTTCCGTTCTCATACGGATAATGCTGAGACTCCCCGTCTTAGGCCGCCCGAGCCAAAGGCCGATCGGGCAGGGGCGCCGACGCATACGATCGCGTCGTGCCATGAAGTTCAGGAGAAATCCCTGTGAGCCTGCCAGGACGAGCGGTGAAATCGCATGTGGCTCGAATTCCGGTCTTCTTCCCATGTTTCCTCATTTCCTGCGCCGATGTTCCAGTGAGATTGTGGAAACCTCCGCTCCACATTAGGGAAGCGCAGACGCGCAGGCATCCCAAGAACTAAGGGTGTTCGAGTCACTCCTTCAGGGTATCGGCCTGCTACCAGATCAGGATGACGTCGGAGCAAGCAGATGCGAAGCAGCCAGAGGGGGGGCAATAGCCGCATCTCGGCCATGATCGAAATGCAAAGCTCGGATCCACGGCTGCGCCGATCCCTCATCTGCACGTTTGCCGGCTCGAGCGGGGGTGCTGCACACCTGCTCATCTGGCATGTGTGATCGCGACAATAGGGCACCGTGATGTCGCAAATGCATACAAGTCTTGCGGGGTGTTTGAATCTACATTCGGTACAGCCACTCAGCCCAAGGTAGCGCGATGCGATCACTGTTGGTCAATGGAAACATGCACATGGTGGAGGCTCCAGATGACATGCCTTTGCTGTGGATCCTGCGAGATCAGCTCGGTATGACCGGGACCAAATTCGGTTGTGGCGCGGGTCTGTGTGGAGCCTGCACGGTGCTGCTCGACGGACAGCCAGTGCGGTCGTGCCTCACGCCCGCCATCGCCTCCAGTGGCAAGGCTCTTCAGACTATCGAATCGGTGGCAGCCACAGAACTGGGGCGGCGCGTACAGGCATCTTGGCGTCAAATCGAGGTTCCGCAGTGCGGTTACTGCCAATCCGGGCAGATCATGGCGGCCATGGCGCTATTGAGATCGGCTCCGATGCCGTCGGACGACCAGATCAATGCGGCCATGTCCGGAAACCTGTGCCGCTGTGGGACCTATCTACGCATCCGCGCAGCAATAAAGCTTGCGGCAGAGATGGGCAACGAAGCGGTGGAGCGCTGACATGGGCTCTCTGACGCGACGCGAAGTCCTTCGGATGGCGGCCGGCGCAGCCGGTGGCATTGCACTTGCTATTCCCTTTGCCACGGGCGGTGCAGAGCAGCATCAACAAACGTTCTCGCCGGGCCCGATGCTGCGCATCTCAAAGGCCCAGGGCATTACCTTCATCATGCCGTATGTCGAGATGGGCCAGGGTGTCTACACCTCGGTATCAATGCTGCTGGCCGAGGAGCTGGAGGTTGAACTCTCGCAGATCAATCTGGAGCATGCACCTGGCGACGATGTCCGGTATAGAAACCCCCTCATAGGTATGCAGATGACGGGTGGATCTACGACGATCCGCGCCGCCTGGAACCCCGTGAGGCAATTGGGCGCAACAGCCCGAGTGCTTCTAGTACAGGCAGCTGCAGCGCAATGGAACGTGCAGCCCGAGTCCTGTAGCGTCTCCAGGGGAGTCGTGTCACATGCCGAGACGGGCAGGCGGGCGGCCTATGCTGATCTCGCAGATGCCGCAGCACGACTTCGCATGCCGTCAGCGCCAGCCCTGAAGCCCGCCAGCGCGTTGCGGCTGGTCGGGAAGTCGCTGCCTCGCGTCGATACACCTTCAAAGATCAACGGTACGGCCAAATTCGGCATCGATGCCAGGCCGCCAGGCGTGAAGTTCGCATTGATCAGCATCTGTCCCGTGCTCGGGGGAAGGCTTGGCCTGATCAACATCAAGGAACTGCAGAACCTCCGGGCGGTGGTTCAAGTCGTCCAGTTTCCCGACGCCTTCGCGATAATCGCTACAGATACCTGGGGCGCGAAGCAAGCTCAGGTGGCCGCCCGCCCGCAATGGATCGCGCCCGTCGGCGTGCCTGTAACTACCGAATCGATCGCTGCCGACCTTCGGGAGGCAGTGGCCCGGCCAGGTGCTCCCGCCCGCGTAGACAGCGACTCAGGAACAGCACTTGAAGGCACCCCAGATCGGGTTACGGCTGTGTACGAGCAGCCGTTCCTTGCCCATGCGGCCATGGAACCCATGAACTGCACAGTTCACGTGCAGCGTGGCCGCTGCGACGTCTGGGTCGGTACACAGGTTGCCGGCCTTGCACGCGCCGTGGTCGCCCGTGTAACGGGCCTGCCCACTGAAAGCGTGCACATACACAATCATTTGTTAGGTGGTGGTTTCGGACGCCGGCTTGAAGTGGACGGGATCGAACGCGCAGCCCAGGTTGCCATGGCAGCGGAAGGGCCAGTGCAGGTGATCTGGACTCGCGAGGAAGACATTCAACACGACATGTACCGCCCGTACTATGTCGACAAGTTCGACGCCGCCGTTTTGCCTGACGGCCTGCCAGCAGGGTGGCGCCACCGCATCGCCGGATCCTCGATCCTGACTCGCTACTTTCCGCAGACAATACGGGCCGGTGTGGACGCCGACGCAGTGGATGGTGCGACCAATTCCCCGTACGCGCTGAAAGGGATCCGCGTGGAGTGGAGCGCGGTGGAGCCTCAGCACGTACCCACAGCATTCTGGCGTGGCGTAGGCTCCACACGCGGCACGTTCGTTATGGAGAGCTTTATTGACGAGCTTGCGTCGCGCGCGGGGCGCGACCCCCTGGAGTATCGACTGGCGATGTTGGGCGCAAATGACCGTGCCGCTCGGGTCCTGAATGCAGCAGCAGAGCGTGCAGGATGGCACTCGCCGGTGCCGAAAGGCCGCGGCCGCGGCATCGCACTTTGCAATGGATTCGGGAGCTATATCGCGCAGGTCGTCGAGGCCGGCTTAGATGAATACGGATCCGTGGTGGTAACCCGCGTTACCTGTGTCGTGGATTGTGGCCCAGTGGTTAATCCCGACATTGTAAGTGCCCAAATCGAGAGCGGAATCGTGTTCGGGCTCGCAGCCGCATTGTTTGGACGTATCACGTTGAAGGACGGCAGGGTGGAGCAGAGCAATTTCTCCGACTACCGAATTCTCCGGATGAATGAAACGCCCGCCATAAACGTATTCGTGAACCCTACTGGTATGGAGCCAGGTGGCATCGGGGAGCCCGGGACTGCCTGCGTCATGCCAGCACTGGCGAACGCCCTGTTCGCCGCCACTGGAAAGCGTGTGAGGAGGCTTCCAATAGCCGACCAGCTAACCCGCTCATGAAGGCGGTCGGCTTCTGTCCGGCAACCCGAGGTCGGCATGTGAACTGCAAAGAGGCAGTAGCAAAAATAGGGCGGCACGCCGCCCCAAGGAGCCGTCAGCGAAAGTTTCTGGCGAAGCTAGCGATATACTCCGCACAAGCTTCGGGGTGCTGATGCTGGGGACCATGTCCTGCACTCGCGAAGGTCAGCAGTTGGACGGTCGGGAGTTGCCCGTTCAGGGCGTACCAGTTTTCTACCGGAAATATGATGTCGTGATCACCGCCGATGTGCAGGATCGGAATGCTCGTGACCTTCAATGTGTCGAGCAACGCGGCCACCGGAAAGATGGGATTGGTCGGGCGAGCCCCGAGATTAGCAGCCGCCCAGACCGGATCAACGGGAACGCTAAGATCCCTTGTTCGCACAGCAATTCGCTCGGCCGAGTGCGCAGCAGCCTCCCGGCTCAACCGGGAGTGCGGTTCAAAGAACAGAATCGTCTCGTGTTCAAGCGTGTACTTCGGAATGACCGCAGTGTCAAAGAACAGCTGCTCCGCCTCTTTGACCAAGGGGCCCGGGGGCGTGGTTCCAATCAGAACGGCGTGACCGATGCGAGACGCATCGATCATCAGCACCATTTGGGCTGCCATGCCACCCAGCGACCAGCCCCCGATGATGACGTTCCTGAGATCCAGCGCGTCGATCAGATCCAGGGCGTCTCGTGCCAGAGCAGACGGATCGTAGGTCGCAGGGCCCTCGGAGAGCCCTAAACCGCTGTAGTCAAATGTTATGACCCGTAGGCCCTGATCGACCAATCCATCGACAAACGCAGGGTCCCATAGATCCATGTTGGCCCGAAACCGTGTGCAGAGCACTATGGGCCGACCGCTTCCGAAATCCCGGTAGGCTAGTCGCCTTCCATTTTTGCTTATGAAGAGATTCGGGGCATTAATCGCCGTACTCACCTGGTCATCCACGTCGTTCTCCTGGGCTACTGAGCTGGTACTGCGAGAATCCAGTCGACGAGCACGTTGACATGCTCATCGGGGACTGCCCCCATCGGGGGCATCGCCATAGGCCCCCAAACCCCCTGACTGCCCATGTGAATGCTCTTGCGCAGCTGCGTACGGGCGTCAGCTTTTGACACATACCTCGCCGCAATTTCCTTGTAAGAGGGACCGACCAACCTCGTTGCTGGCGCATGGCACCCGCTACAGGAATATCGGGTCGCCAGCTCAGCGGGTGTGGGCTCTGCGCCGGGAGCAGCAAAGGACACTACCAGCGCGAAGGGGGCCCAAAACCAGACCGGTGATCGAGTACTTGCGCGGCTCATGACGCGCTGGAGCTCAGGTCGGAGAGCGAGGGCGTGCGGCGCATGACCCGGAAGCCCAGGGCAACAAATGCAAGCAGAACAAGCGCGTGGACTATGGCCAACGTTGGTCCTGTGCCGGCAGGTGCCAACGCGCGGAGAGTGCCAATCTTCTGGAAGCTCTGGGCGATCAGTACGAAAACGTTCAAGTACAGCGCGAGAATTGCCATGAAGGCGTATGTAGGTCCCCAGCGCCCCTGAAGATGCTTTACGTAGATCGCGACCAGTGCAACCGCAAGAACGAACAGCGAGATCACGCCAATCGCGTGCGGCGCGCCGAACGGTTTCGGGGGAAACATGAATCCAGTGATGCTGGTCATGATGGTCGTCGCCAGAAAGAACCCCGTCCATCCGCCAGTGATTCGGCCCGAGGCGAGGTAGGTAACGGCGACTAGTCCTGCCCCGATGGCGGCGACGCTGATTAGCACATGGAGGACCGTGAATGTAGATAGTGGGAGACCGATGGTCATTGCTGGGACTCCTATTGGAAACATGTAGCAATCATGCTGAAGTCCGCGGAGCCGACAATATTGAAGCGGCTTGCGAGCCGTTGAACCGATGCGCGACGGCTAGTCGAGCGCGATGATGGCCCCGAATGCGACGAGCATCCCGAGCAGCGTCAGCGTCTCAACGATCAGGAAATTCGGCGCCCGCGGAGTTGGCCGGAACTGATCACCGGGCAGACGTTCGACTGAAGAGAGCCGGCCGGTACGCGCCGGCCCACCAGCGGCAGTATCGAAGTCGTTTTGCTGCGACATGGAAGTGAACCCCGGTAGCGATGGGGAGTGCGATGCTGCCGATGCTGAAATGAATGCTTATAAACAGCTTGAACGGAGTTGCGAGTTGACCCGTCCCAAAAACCTTCAAGCGTTGGGGCCGCGGGCTTGAAGTATTGGCCAGTAGCCGAAGAGACCGCGGATGCGGAAGGCCCGCGCTGATGATCACAGAACGATGAATCCGCGCCTCAGGCCGATCATGACTGCGTGAGTGCGATCATTCGCTCCGAGTTTCAGCATGATGCTCTTGACGTGACTTTTGGCAGTATCCTCGGAGATTACGAGTGCATAGGCAATCTCCCTATTGGAGTTACCCTCTGCAATCAGACGTAACACGTCGATCTCCCGGTCACTCAGCGCGTCTTCAGCTATGTGGTAGGCAAGCTCGGCAGCCATCTCCGGCCCGATGCGACGTTCGCCGCGGTGGACAGCGCGAATAGTATCCAGGAGTTCTTTGCGCAGGAGGCCCTTGAGCAAGTACGCGCGAGCCCCCAGTTTTAGCGCCCGCGTCGCCTGTGCGTCGCCCTTGTACGTAGTGAGTACGACAATCCGGGCATCTGGATACCGCGCGCGAAGAAGGGTCAGCGCCTCAATGCCCTCCATTTCTGGCATTTGAAGGTCCATCAGGGTGACATCGGGCCTATGGATCCGGAATTGCTCAATTCCCTCGCGCCCGTTGGAGGCCTCCCCGACGAGAGTCATGTCAGGTTGTGAACCAACGAGGGCCGAGATGCCCTCGCGAAAGAGTTCATGATCGTCGACAGCCAGAACCCTTATTGGAGCGGATGGGCTGGGCGAGGCTTGTCGCCGTGCAGGAAGTGGTGAGCGCATTCGACTCGACGGCTAAGAGAGGTAAACGGTGTAGCCTGGAATTCGCAGTTCAATCTCGGTTCCCGCGCCGATTCTGCTTCGGACGTCAAGCGCAGCTCCGATGCGCAGGGCTCTTTCGCGCATTCCTACCAGGCCCCAGTGTCCGGCGCGACCGCCATGTTTCAGCGTAGCAGCGTTGATTCCGGCACCATCGTCCCGCAGTCGAAGTCGAAAGTATTCCTCGGAGTAGCAGATCTCGGCCTCAACGGACCGGGCGTTGGAATGAACGAACGCGTTGCGCATTGCTTCGCGCGCTATCCGGTAGACTTCATCCTGGACGCGCAGCTCGATCTGCTGCGGAGTGCCTGCGACCTTTACGTCGAAGGAAGGAGATCTCGCAATTCCCCGTCCGCAGTCGATGGCAAGTTCGGCCCCGAACGAGACAAGCGCGGCAGCAAGTGTGCTGGTCACGAAACTGGAGTCGCGCAAGCCCTGTACGGCGTCACGGCCCTCAGCAATCGCGCGATCGGCCCGCTGCAGAATCCCTTCGAGTGTCCGCTTGGCGTTCTCGGGGTTCCCTGGCAGAAGATCGCCGACGGTCTGGAACCGCAGCATGAGACCCTGAAAACTCTGCAACAACGTGTCGTGCAGCTCGCGGGCAATTCGAGTGCGTTCGTTGACGCGCTCCTCGAGGCGGGCTTCTTCGACCTGGGTGCGATTCAGTACGATGCTGACGATATCGAGGAATTGCTCCGCCAGGCTCTGGTGATAGGGTGTCAGTGTAATTGAATCACGGAAATACACGGCCAGTACGCCCAGCTGGCGCCCCTCCAATGAATGAATGGGCCAGGACCAGCACGCCCGCAGGTTGTGCTCCAAAGCCAGCGACCGGAAGGGGCGCCACCTGGCGTCAGATGCGATGTCCGAATCATTCCTCGGCTGCCCCGGTGAAGGCACAGTTGTAAACGGGTGAGCCTGCATGGAGACGATGGCGCGATCCATGCCGTTGGCATACTCCTGGGCCACGCTTGGAGCCGACGCATGCCATGTCCTCCCGGTTTTTGGGTCGGTAAAAAGTATGGTGCACAGTGACCCGTCGACGGTGTCTTCGAAGAGGCGGCAGACGGCGTTCAGAACCACCGCCAATGACTCGCTTCTCGCAATCATTTCCAGAAGTCGCTTCTCTCCAGCGGACAAGGCCTCGGCGCGCTTGCGCTGCGTGACATCCATGATGGCTCCGACATACTCGAAGCTGCCAGAATCAGGAGTGAGTGGCCGCGCTACAACGTGGACATGCCTGACGGTGCCGTCTTTCATGAGCAGCCGATGCTCGTAGTCGAGTGGCATCTGCTGGGACGCGGCGATCTCCAGGCTATTCCTGACGGACGCAATATCGTCGGGATGCACGATGGAGTATGCATACTCAAGGGTGGGAGAAACGCTCTGGTCAACGCCCATCAGCGAGTAGGTTGCTGCGGACCATGCCATGCCACCAGTTATGACGTTCCAGCCAAAGCTTCCCGTGCGACTTAGAGTCTGGGCCTCATCGAGATAGGCTTGCACCCTCCGCAACCCATCCTCAGCCCGCGTGCGCTCGGCGTTCTCAAGCTGAAGCTCGGCATACAACATTGCGTTTTCCAGGGAGACGGCCGCCTGCGAAGCTATCAGATCCAAAACAGCGGCGTGCCTGGCCGTGAAGGCGCCGGGAACGAGCTTGTTTTCAAGGTAGAGCACCCCAACAAGATTTCCCAGCTTCAGCAGCGGGAGGCAAAGGACCGATCGTGCGCGTCTATGAAGCACGTACGTGTCTTCAGAATAAGGAGTCTGACGGGACGCGTCATTCAGCAGCAGGCTGTCATGAGTCCTTGCTACGTACCGGACGATGGACTCCGGTACTGATGGGAAGGATGCGGGACCATGGCGGAGCTGGACGTCAATGGAGCATGTCGAGGTAGTCGCATCGGCTTCAATCCTCAGGTCATCGCCGCGCTTGAGAATCAGCACAGCGCGCTCCGCGCCGGCGTTCTCTACGGCGACGGTCATGAGGATGCGAAGCAGCTTATCCAGCTCAAGCTCGCCAGTGACGGCCTGCGAGACCTTGACGACTGTAGAAAGATCAATATGAGCGTCGCGTCCGTTGACGAAGCTGGCTTGCTCGAGCGCACCTTCCGCCGACGCAGTGTCTAATTGGCAAATGTCCAGGCGGTGCGCGGCGCCCTCGGCGCCCCAGCGCTGGAAACAAGCGCGGGCACTCTCTGCGTAGGCCTTTGCAGTCGTTGCAAACCCACGCACTTTGTAGAAGCGGCTCGCCACCAGCAACCCAATGCCCTCGTTCTGTACGAATTTGAACAGGCGCGCTGATGCAATGGCCTCCTCGTAAAGGCACTGGGCGTCCCAATGGCGCTCTTCCAGGCGTGCAATCTCTGCGGCGACGAGCAGGGCACGATTACCCCAGTTCTCTGGACAGGCCGCGGCCCAGATGTCCAGTTGCTGGAGATAGCTACTCAGCTTCTCAAGGTGCTCCTCGCGGTCCGCGACCTTTGCATGGTGTGCCAGCGCCGCTCTTGCGAGCGAGGCATAGAAATAGAAGTCAGCGATTTCAAGGTGGCCGTCCGTGATCCTGATCAGGGACTCTGCGCGCTCTGCGGCAGATACGGCCCCCTCGTAGTTGCCAGAAAAGTATCGTATCTGCAGCTGGCGGATCCAGTACATCACTGCAGCGATCGTCAGGCTCGGATTCCCACCAAGTTGAGACTCGAAGTTCGTTGCGTCAAAACCTGGGCCGTCGAGGCAGCCAGGCTCCCGCGTGGATCCTCTCAGGGCGCGAATGAATGCGAGCTGCGCGGATAGAATCGCAACCAGCAGGCCGAAGTTTGTCTTGGTAACGAAGGCAAGGCCTGTCTCGGCGCTGCGTTGAACCTCCACCAGCGGCAGCCCTCGGGTCAATTGCGCAGCGACGAGGCAATACCAGTAGTATCCGACGTAGTTCAGGTCGGCAGAGTCGTTGGCAGCTTCCAGAGTCTGGCGCAGCAGAGGGAAAGTGCCCTCATCCAGGGGTTTGGTCCACGGCAGGACGTGGTAGCCGAAGGTCATGTATACACGTGCCTTGAATCTACTCAACCCACGATGTTCAACGAGGCCGAGTCCAAGCTTTGCGAAGTCGTAGCCGCCGGCATAGTCGTTGAAAGTCGGGCCGAGGTACATCCCGAGGTATGCATACCCGACCGACGACGCATCAGTGTTTCCGTGCTGGATGCTGAGGTTGGCCATGCGGCACAGAACCAGCAGGACGAGCTGCTTGTTGGTGTAGACGGCAGGCGGGAGCATGGCCATCAGGATATCGAGGCTGGCACTCTGCCTGGCATCGGTCATGACCGGGCGATCGACGAGGATATCCAGATCCTGTTCCCGCAGGCGGTGGCGCAGGAGGGAGTACTCGGCGTGAACTTCGTCGGCAGTGGGTTCTGGCGACCAGCAGATGTCGATGGCCCTCAGATAGTCGATGCCGATACGGACTGCCAGAGGGCTCCGGTCCATGGCGGTGTAAATGGTGATCCGCCACCACGCTACGGTCGCGGTCTGAAGATGCGTCCACGCTCGCGCGGAGAGAAGGGTGAGACGCTCGTCGGCGGAAAGGAGTTCACCGACTAGGAAGTCACACTCCCCGAGATTCATTTCGATGGAGAACGTAAGATCCCGGCAAGATTGCCAGCCGTGGCCTTCAAGCAATGCAGACCCGGCTGCGAAATAGGAACGCGCTGATGCGTATGCGGCCGACGTCTTGGCACGAAGTCCGGCTCTGAGATTCAGTTCCGCCACGCATCTCTGCTCATCGGCTTTGTCGATCAGAGGGATGGAGCGATTGAACTGATTCACAACCTCAAAGAGCTGATCGTCGAGAGCTTTCGGTGTCATTCCGCCTAACAGCGAGCGGGCAATTCTGAGATGGGTCGGCGCCCTGTCGGCGTCAGCAATCAGCGCGTATGCGGCTTCTTGAACGCGATCGTGGAGGAATGAGTATCCGGATTCGGCGCGGATTACGAGACCGGAGACAACCGCGTCCCATAGGGCGGCATGTATCTGCTGCTCGTCAGTGTTCGTGAGGGCGGCCAACGTACGGACGTCGGCGCTGTCGCCGAGACACGCGATCTGCTTCAAAAGCTCCAAAGTCCAGGCGGGCAACCGGCCGAGCCGCACGATCATCAGGTCGATGACATTATCCGTGAATCCCTTGGCACGGATGGCGGCGGCATTCCATTGCCAGACAGACGCGACGTGGTCAAATGCGAGGAGTCCCTCTTCGGCGAGGCTGGTGAGAAATTGAATGGTAAAGAACGGATTGCCTCCGCTCTTGCTATGCACGATGGCTGCGAGGTCGGTGGTTCCCTGCATGTCCGTTCGCAGTGCGCTGGCGACAATCTGGGCGATGGCCTCTGGAGTGAGCGAGTGCAGAGCGACTTCATGCAGGCGCGCCCCCATCGAGCGGAGGTTGCGGAGGGTTGTAGCGAGAGGGTGCGAGGGCGTTACTTCGTTGTCTCGATAAGCGCCGACTATTAGCACGTGCCTGACATCCGGACTGGTGAGCAGGTGCTCCAGCAGCGTGAGGGTAGCCGCGTCCAACCATTGAAGGTCGTCGAGAAACAGGACGAGAGGGTGATCGCCCTGCGCGAACACCCCGAGGAAGCGACGGAATACGGATTGAAAGCGCGCCTGAGCTTCGGCGGCCGGAAGCTCAATCACTTCCGGCTGTTGACCGACGATGGATTCCAGCTCGGGAATCAGGCTCACAATGAGCTGCGCCTCACTTCCCATGGCTGAGGAGAGGGAGGATCGCCATCGGAGCAGCTCGCTGTCTGTATTCGCCAGGATGCGCCTGGTCAGGGTCTGAAAGGCCTGGGCGAGTGTGGCGTACGGGATGTCGCGCTTGTACTGGTCGAACTTTCCTGAAGCGAACAGGCTTCGGGATGGAACGAGTGATTTCTGCAGCTCATGCACCAGAGAAGATTTCCCAACGCCTGAGTATCCGGACACGACGACCATCCTTGGATTTCCGTCGTGCAACACGGCGTTGAATGCGTCCTGAAGGGTTCGGATGTCCCGCTCGCGCCCGTACAGCTGTTCAGAGATCACAAGGCGATGCGAAACATCCCGGCGGCCCAATGTGAAGGCTCCGATGCTCCCGTGCGCTTCCCAGTCCATGAGGCAGGTGCGCAGATCGCCTTCGAGCCCACCGGCAGTTTGGTATCGGTCCTCTGCGTTCTTGGCCAGGAGCTTGGCAATTATCAGTGAGATGGCAGGTGGGATTCCCGCAATGCGCTCGGTGAGAGCCGGTGGTTGTCGTGCAACGTGGCAGT